>NZ_JBEXLH010000104.1:0-18822 GCF_040609855.1 Nonomuraea sp. NPDC004580
AGACCGACAGATCCCGTTGAAGACCCGAGGTCAGTCAGAGGGTGGGTCAGGACTGGCGGGAGGTGCTCACCTACATCATCTCTGTCAGCGGGTGACGGCCGTCCGGCGGCTGAGCAGCACGCCCAGGCCGGTCATGCCGATGCCGAGGATGAGGTGCAGCCAGTTGTCGGCGGTGTTCAGCGGCACGAAGTTGGCCGGGCTGTCGTGCGTGATGAGCAGTCCGTACAGCCAGAGCACCAGGTAGATGACGCCGCCGCCGATGAGGAAGGCGCGGGCACCGCTCCACGTCCTGGCCAGCAGCACGCCCGCGATGCCGAACAGCAGGTGGACGATGTTGTGCAGGATCGAGACCTGGAAGACGCCGAGCAGCATCGCGTCGGAGTGGTGGCCGGCGAACTGCAGGTCGTCGTAGTTGGTGGTCACGCCCGGGACGAACCCGAGCACGCCGACCAGCAGGAACACCACGCCGGTGACCAGTGCGGCGAGCTGCAGCGGAGTGCGGTTTGCTGTGGTGTGCGAAGTGTTCATCTGGGGGGGCCTTCCTGGGTGGATGGATCACCCCTCTACCCACGGAGACGAACGCATTCGTCCCGACGCCCCTCAGCCGATGATGACGCGCTCCTCCGGCAGCTCGTACCGGCGCGTACGCTGCTTCAACGCGAGCGCCGAGCCCAGCGTGAGCGGCCCGATGCGGCCCACGAACATCAGCAGGCTCAGCAGCACGTGACCGGCCACCGAGATGTCGGTGGTGATGCCGGTCGACAGGCCGTTGGTGGCGAAGGCCGAGATCACCTCGAACAGCACCCGGTCGAGGTCGTGCCCGCTGATGATGAGCAGCAGCCAGGTGGACAGCGCCACCAGGATGACGCCGAGCAGCGTGATGGACAGCGCCTGCCGCTGGGTGGACGCCGGCAGCCGCCGGTGCCCGATGTTCACGTGGGTCTCGCCGCGCAGCTCCGACCAGATCATGAACACCAGGAAGCCGAACGTGGTGACCTTGATGCCGCCCGCCGTGCCCGCGCTGCCGCCGCCGATGAACATCAGGATGTCGGTGACGAGCCAGGAGGACGGGTACATCTGGCTCACGTCGAGCGTGTTGAAGCCGCCCGAGCGCGGCATGACGGCGGCGAAGAACGCGGCGAGCAGCTTGCCCGAGTCGTCGAGCGGGCCCATCGTGGCCGGGTTGCGCCACTCGGTCATCAGGAACGCGAGCGTGCCCCCGCCGATGAGCAGCACGCTCAGGCCGACCGTGACGCGGGTGAGCACCGACCAGCGGCGCGGGTGCCGCCACGTGCGCAGCAGCTCGAAGACGACCGGATAGCCGAGGCCGCCGACGATGACCGCGGTGGCGATGGTCAGGCAGATCCACGGATCGGTGACGAACCGCATCAGGTTGTCCGGCCACAGGGCGAAGCCGGCGTTGTTGAACGCCGACACACCGTGGAAGACGCCGAGCCACAGCGCCCTGCCGAGCGGCTCGCCGTAGCCGGTGACGAACCGTACGGTGAGGACCGCGGCGACCGCCGCCTCGCACACCAGCGTGAACATCACCACCTTCGCCAGCACCTGACGCAGGTCGGCGGCCACCACCGACTTGGTCTCCAGCTGCGCCGACAGCCGCGCCCGCAGCCCGATGCGGCCGGAGAGGATCACCATGACGAGCGTGGCGAGCGTCATGATGCCGAGCCCGCCCACCTGGAAGAGCACGGTGATCACCACCTCGCCGAACACCGACCAGTGCGAGGCCGTGTCGACCACCACCAGCCCGGTCAGGCAGACGGCCGAGGTGGCGGTGAAGAACGCGATGATCCAGTCGCCCTCGCCCGAGGCCGTCGCCATCGGCGTGGCGAGCAGCACGGTGCCGATCAGCACCGCCGAGCCGAACCCGGCCGCGATCACCACCGCGGGATGCCGGCCGCGGCCCGCCACCGCAGGCCGGCGCGTCACGGGGCCACCCCGCCTTCGAGGCCGCCGTAGTCGTCGTGCATGGGGGTGCCTCCGTCGGGCTCACGCGGCCGGAGACCTCGCCGACCCGGCGTTCCGGCACTTTGACGCCCTACGCTAGCGTAGCGGGGCCGCGGCGCCCGCCCTCCTCGATCATTTGTCACAGCCGCCGCGTACCGTGCTCACCATGACGAACGTGCACACACCACTCGACGGCGAGCGCTGGCAGCCCGGCGACCTCGTGGTCGACGCCGATGGCCGCCTGTTCAGCCGGGCGGGTGCGGACGACCAGGCCAGGGGGTTGCCCTGGGCGCGTCCGCGTGACGTGGCGCGCCGCGACGACGGCGGCGTGCTCGTGCCGGACGGCGAGGTGGGGGAGCAGACGCCGGCCAGGCCGCTGACGTTGTTGCTGCGCGACGGCCGGCCGGTGCTGCCCGCCGTGCCCGCCGACCCCGCCGCCGTGCTCGGCACACAGGCTCGCCAGACCGCCTCCGCGGCGGGCGTGGGCGGCCTCTATCTCGCGGCCACCGCCTTCGACCCCGACGGCGCGGGCGACACCAGGGCCGCCAAGCTCCGGGCCGACCTGCTCGATCACGTGGTGGTGGCGGTCAGCGCCGAGGAGTTGAGCGCGATGTTCGGCGGCGCCGCCGACGGGTTGCTGGTCGCGCTGGCGGAGTGGCACGAGCGCAGCGTGGGGGAGAGCGCCTGACCAGTCACCTGGCCGGCGCGATCCGGTTGTTGCGGATGTGCTCGTAGACGATCGAGGTGCGCACGTCGGCCACCTCGGGCCGCTCGGTGAGCTTGTCGATGACGAACGCGTACAGGCTGTCGTTGTCGGGCACCGCCACGTGCAGGATGAAGTCCTCCGTCCCGGCCGTCACATAGACGCCGAGCGTGTCGGGCAGGCGGCTGACCCAGTTGCGGAAGCCCTCGATGTTGCGCCGGGACGGCGGGCGTACCCGGATGGCGATGAGGGCCTGCACCGGGCGGCCGATCGCGGCGAGGTCGACGTCGAGGATCGCCCCGCGGATGACCTGCCGCTGGCGCAGCGCCCGCGTACGGTCGAGCGCCGTGGTCGGCGAGACGCCCACGGCCGCCGCGAGGTCGCGGTTGGTCATCCGTGCATCTGACTGCAATTCGCGGACAATCGCCTTATCAAGTTCGTCCATGGCCGCCGAAAACCCGCTTTCTTCGATACATGTACGGATTGCTTGCTGCTCTAACGCATGGATGAATACCGTAACCCATCGGTTCCGTACGAACGAACAAGGGATGTCGCCATGTCAGACGGCAGCACCGTCGGCTTCACGCCGGACGAGATCGACCCCACCGCCCCGACCAGGGCGGCCCGCCTGAAGTGGGTGATCGTCGTCAACGACGCCCTGCCCGCCGGCCGGGCCGTCAACGCGGCCGTGTGCGTCGCGGCGGCCACCTCATCGGCGGTCACCGGCCTGCTGGGCGACGACGCGATCGACGCGAGCGGCGCCGCCCACCCCGGCCTGCCCTGGGCGGGCTGCTCGGTGCTGGCCGCCGACGCGGCCACGCTGCGCACGATCAGGGCCAAGGCCGCCGCCGCCGACACCTGCCACGTGGCGGACATGCCGGCCGCGGCCCAGCACACCCGCGTCTACGCCGACTACCTCGCCACCGTGAAGGAGACCGCGCCCGAGGACATCGAGTATTACGCGGTCAGCGTCGTCGGCCCGCGCAACAAGGTCGACAAGATCGTCGGCCGCCTCCCGCTGCTCCCTTGAGCGGTCAGCGGGCGACGGACCGGTCCGCCTCCAGGGCGGTGAGGAGCTTGGCGGTGAGCACGGCGTCGATGCCGCGCGCACCGCACGGTTCGCGGGTGATCAGCGCTACGCCAAGCCAGGTCTCAGGAGCGGGCCGTGTGACCCGGGGCGGCCCAGCTGCTCAGCAGGCGCAGCGCGTCGGCGGTGGGGGAGCCGGGCTCGACGTTGTAGACGCACAGCATCTGGTCGGTGTCGCCCGGCGGCATGAAGCTCTCGTACGAGAAGTGCAGCTCGCCCACCTCCGGGTGGTGGTAGACCTTGCTGCCGTGGGTGCGGCGCAGCACCCGGTGGTCGTTCCACCAGGTCGTGAACTCGGGCGAGCGCAGCGTCAGCTCACCCACCAGGTCGGCCAGCCGCCGGTCGTGGGGGTAGCGGCCGGCCTCGAGCCGGAGCATCGCCACCGTCTCCGACGCGATTCGCTCCCAGTCGCCCACCCGCTCGCGGGCGGCGGGGTCGAGCAGGTAGTAGCGGGCGAGGTTGCGCTGCGGCGCGGGCAGCGCCTCGAAGTCGGTCAGCACCTGCCGAGCAAGGAAGTTGGCGGCCAGCACGTCGGTGCGCCGCCCGATGACGAACGCCGGCACGTGCTCCAGCGTCTGCAACGTGAGGTGCAGGCCCGGCCTGTCAGGCCCCCTATGGCCGGTCCCGGAGTGGTGTGCTTGACGTGGGCCGGCGAGCCGGTCCCCACCACGTTCGTTCTCCGCTCAAGGGGTACCTGATGTCCATGACCACTCTCTACCGCGCCGCCCAGGTCAACGAGGCCGGCGGGCCGTTCAACCTGGTCGAGCGCGAGCTGACCGAGCCGGGCCCCGGCCACGTCCGCGTGGCCGTCGAGGCGTGCGGCGTGTGCCGCTCCGACGCCGGCTTCGTCGACGCGGGCTTCCCGAACGTGTCGTTCCCGCTCGTCACCGGCCACGAGATCGCCGGCCGCGTGGACGCGGTCGGCGACGGCGTCGAGGACTGGAACGTCGGCGACCGCGTGGCCGTCGGCTGGTTCGGCGGCAACTGCGGCACCTGCCGGCCCTGCCGCGAGGGCGACTTCATCCACTGCGCCCGCATGCAGGTGCCCGGCTGGGCCTACCCCGGCGGGTACGCCGAGTACACCACCGTGCCCGCCTCCGCGCTCGCCCGCGTCCCCGACGAGATCAGCGCCGTCGAGGCCGCACCCATGGGCTGCGCGGGCGTCACCACGTTCAACTCGCTGCGGCGCAGCGCCGCACGGCCGGGCGACCTCGTCGCGATCCTCGGCCTCGGCGGGCTCGGCCACCTCGGCGTGCAGTTCGCCAACAAGCTGGGCTTCGAGACCGTCGCCGTCGCGCGCGGCGCCGACAAGGCCGACACCGCCAAGCACCTCGGCGCCCACCACTACGTCGACTCCACAGCGGGCGACGTGGCCGGGCAGCTCCAGGCTCTCGGCGGCGCGAGGGTCGTGCTGGCCACCGCCGCGAGCTCCGAGGCGATGAGCACCGCCATCGACGGCCTCGGCGACAACGGCGAGCTGGTCGTGCTCGGCGCCACGCCCGAGCCCATCCAGGTCAGCCCGTTCCAGCTCATCACCAACAGCAGGACCGTGCACGGCCACCCGTCCGGCACCGCCCGCGAGGTCGAGGAGACGCTGCGCTTCGCCGCGCTGACCGGCGTGCGGGCGCTCACCGAGACCCGCCCGCTGGAGGAGGTCGCGGCCGCCTACGACCGCATGCTGTCCGGCGAGGCCCGCTACCGCATGGTCCTCACCACCGGCCACTGACGGCGGGGCCAGAGCGTCACGGGCTGAGCGGCTCGCGGATGAGGCGGACGACGGTGTCGGCGGTGTGGTCGAGGTAGGTGCGGCCGTCGGGCAGCCGCGCGTCCGGGCTGATGTAGCTGCGCCGCCCCATGTGGGTGGCCGGGTCGAGGCGGTGCGTGGTGACCTTGCCCGCGCGGACGGCCCGGTTCCAGCCGCTGCCGCCGGCCGCCGGCCAGCGCTGCGGGAACAGGATCAGGCACAGGCGCTCGATCCAGTCGGCGTCGCTGGTGAGGCGGTGCAGGTGGCGGGCGTGGGTGAGGTCGTTGGCGCCGTTGTGGAAGCCGCCGAGCGTGATCAGCAGGAGCGGGGCGGCCAGCCTGGCGTGCAGCTCCTTGACCGCGCCGGTGGCGACCTGCGCGCCGCCGCTGTAGCTGAGCAGCACCACGGGGATGCCGCTGCCCGGCCGGTAGCCGGCCAGCCGCAGCTGCCGGGCGATCTGGGTGCCGACCGCCCGGTTGTAGAGCGGGCGGTAGCGGCGGTCGGCGGCGACGAAGATCTGCATGACGTTGTGCAGGAAGAGCAGGAACTGCGCGCGGCGCCGCAGCCACGCCCACACGGGCCGGTCGGCGAGCGGGTCGGCCAGCGGCGAGTACGGCTGCACCTGCCCCAGCACCCGCACCTCGGGCGCCTTGTCGAGCAGCGCCTTGACCAGCCGGCCGCCGTCGCGGGTGTCGGTGAAGCGGCGCTTGCCGATGCCGTCCAGATAGACCAGGTACGCCGCGGGAGGACGGTTCGGGTCGGCGCCCCTGGCGTAGGGGAGGCCGTGGGGCAGCTCGCCGGTGGCGGTCCGCCAGCCGGCGGTGTAGACGAGCACCTCGTAGCGGGCCAGCAGCGCCTCGGCGAGCAGGACCATGCCGAGGGCCAGGAGGAGCAGCGGGAACTCGGTCATGCCGGCACCGCCTGGAGCGCGCTGATCCGCACGACCAGCCACCTGACGCCGCCCACGGCCGCGCCCAGCCCCAGCCCGGCGACCGTGACGCAGCCGGCGGCGCTCCACCAGCCCAGCCCGGTCGCCGTGGCGAGCGAGCCCGTGAGGTTCGCGCCGACCGCGACGATGAGCAGCGTGTGCAGCAGCGGCCCGAGCAGGGGGAACGCCACGATGGCGGCGAGCAGCAGCGGCGCCGCGAGACCGGGCGTCCACCCGGGAGCGGCCTCCGTGCGCGGGCTCTGCAGCTCGGCCAGCACGCCCGCCGCCCACGGCCACAGCGCGAACACCACGAACTCCACCACCGCCCCGGTCAGCAGCAGCCGCACCGCGTGCGCCCGCGACACGCCGGGCCGGCGCGCGATCAACGGCAGGATCCGGCCCGCCGACTCCGACAGCCCGGCCAGCAGCAGGACGACCACGACGGCGGACATCGCTCACCGCCCTCGCGCGTTCGCGGGCACCGGCCTGCTGCCCTGGCCGAGGTGACGTTCCAGCTCGTCGGCCGCGCGCCGGTAGCCGCCCGCCGCGCGCTGGGCGTCGCGCAGGTCGTACGCCGCGGCGCGGAAGCGCGGCTCGCCGAGCAGCAGCCCGGCCCTCACCTGTACGGCCTCCGCGTCCGCCTCGTGCGGCGCCAGGGCGAGGCCCGCGCCCAGCTCCGCCACCCGCCTCGCCACCAGCGGCTGGTCCGCGCCCTGCGGGACCACCAGCATGGGGACGCCCGCGTGCAGGGCCTCGTTCACGCCGTTCATGCCGCCGTGAGTGACGAACAGCGCGGCACGGTCGAGCACCTCCAGTTGCGGGACGAAGCGGCGGGCCAGCACGTTCGGGGGCAGCGGGCCCAGCGCCGCCGGGTCGGTGCGGCCGGTCGAGACGACCACGGTGCCGCCCAGCGGGGCCAGCGCGGCGGCGAACGTCCGCAGCAGCTCCGGGCCCGCGTCGAGCACCGTGCCGGGGGAGGCGTACAGCACCGGGTCCCGCAGCGCGTCCATGGGGAACGACGGGTCCCGCGGGCGCTCGCCCAGGCTCGGGCCGACGAACCGGTACGAGTCGTCGAAGCTCTCCGCGTCCGGCTGGAACGCGCGGGCGGTGAAGACCAGGTTGAGCGGCTGCCGGACGTTCGCGAGGTCGAGCAGCGGCAGCCGGCCCGTGTCATAGGCCCGGTGCAGCTCCCACCGCGACCGCAGGTAGCCGGTCGCGACGCCGGGCCGGGCCGCCGCCGAGGCGATCATCGGCCACGAGGCGCGGGTGGGGCTCGGGACGCGGCAGCCGAACGCGAACGTGGTGAACGCCGACACCGCCGGCACCCCCAGCTCCGCGGCCGCGACCGCGCCCCACGGGCAGGCCGAGCCGTGCACGATCAGGTCGGGGCCGATGCGGCGCAGGTCGTCCAGCAGCGCAGGAAGCAGCGTGACGGTCGTGCGCGCGAGCCCGTCCAGCATCGTCAGAGGCGTCGGCCGCTCGGGCAGGTGCAGGTCGCCCCCGGGATACGTGCGCACGGTCGCGCCGGCGCCGGCGACCACCTCGGCGAACGCGGGCGCGACGTGGTAGGTGACCGTGTGCCCCCTGCGGACCAGCTCGGTGACGACCGGAAGCGTCGGGTTGACGTGCCCCCGCAGGGCGATGTTGACGAACGCGAAGGTGCTCACAGCCGGACCCCCGCTCCCTCGTGGCCGGCCGCTCGGCTCGCGCCCGGCCCCGGGCCCGCTCTTCGCATGCCGGCCGTGTCCGGGCCGTGCAACGGGGGCCGCGTGCCCGCGTCCGCCTGGTAGAGGCCGGGGCCGTCTATGTGCAGAGTGTCGAGGAAGTGGCCCGCCGCGGCGGCGGCGGTGTGGATCAGACGGCGGGACTGGCGGAAGTCCCAAGGGGCCGGCCAGCTCTCGACGCCGGTCGGCAGCACGACGGTCGGGACGCGCTCGGACACTTCGCGCAGGTCGCGGGCGATCTGGTGCTGCAACAGCAGCAGCCCCGCCCTGGCCGCGACCGCGCCCGCCCACCGGGGCGGCGCCGACGGGCGCGGCGGCATGCTCGTCTGTCCTGTCGCCAGCACGACCACGCTGGCCGCACCCGCCTCCAGAGCCGCCCGTACGGGGACGAACGCGATCACGCCGCCGTCCACGAGCGTCCTGCCGCCGCGCACGACCGGCGGCAGGATCCCCGGGATGGCGGCGCTGGCCAGCAGCGCCGACTCCAGGTCACCGTGGTCGAGCAGCGCGGGAGCCCCGGTGGCGAGATCCATGGCCACGGCGGCGAAGGGCACGTCGAGCTGCTCGATCCGCGACGGCAGCCCCGCCTGCGCGATCAGCCGGCGCAGGCCGCGGTCGGCGAAGACCCCGGCCCGCGAGGGCAGGCGGCACAGCGGGAACACCTCGCGCCTGCGCACCCGCGTCCACACCCGGTCAAGCCACGGCGCCGCCGCACCGGGGTGGGCGGCCGCGATGGCGCCGTTGAGCGCGCCCACCGAGGTGCCGACGATCAGGTCGGGGACGAAGCCGCGCTGCTCCAGCGCGTACCCGATGCCGACCTGCGCGGCCCCCAGCACCCCGCCGCCGCCGACCGCGACGGCCACCGGCCGGGGCAGCGCCGCCAGCCCCGCAGGGCCCCCGTCCGGCAGCCGGCCGGTCTCCTCGGAGGCCAGGAAGCGGTGATGAATCGTCATGGTCATGGCCGTCCTTCCTGCATGGACGCCCGGGACCGGCCACGGGCGTCAGGCGAGATCGGCGAGGTCGTCGCCGGTGAGCGTGATCGAGCGGGCGGCCACGTTCTCCTCGAGATGGGCCACGGAACCGGTGCCGGGGATGACCACGATCACCGGCGAGACAGCCAGCAGCCAGGCCAGCGCGACCTGGCGCGGGGTGGCGGCGTGCCGGTCGGCGACCTTGAGCAGGCCGGGGTCGTCGAGCCCGCCGCCGGCGGGGAAGAAGGGCACGAAGGCGATGCCGGCCCGCGTGCAGGCCTCGAGCACGGCGGTGCCGGCGCGGAGGCCGCGGTGGAAGGCGTTCTGGACGGCCGCGACCGGCGCGATGCCGAGGGCCTCGGCGAGCTGGGCGGCGTCGACGTTGCTGACGCCCAGGTGGCGGATCAGGCCCTCGTCGCGCATCCGGGCGAGCACCTCGAAGCGCTCGGCCAGCGACTCGCCCGGCGCGGGTCCCGTGCCACCGACGCGCAGGTAGACCAGGTCGAGCCGGTCGAGGCCGAGGCTCTCGAGGTCGGACTCGACCTGAGCCCGCACCTCGGCGGGGGTGCCGGGCCGCGGACCTCCTGGCCCGAAGACCGGGCCCGCCTTGGTGGCGATGACCAGGCGGTCGGGGTAGGGCGACAGGGCTTCGCGGATCAGTGTGTTGGCGCTGACCGTGCCGTCCTGGCTGCGGTAGAAGCCGGCCGTGTCGATGTGATCCACGCCCAGCTCGACGGCCCTGCGCAGGACGGCACGGCCCTGCTCGGCGTCCCGGGCGGGCCCGCCCGGGACGGCCTGGGACAGGCGCATGGCGCCGAACCCGAGCCGGTTGATCGTCAGGTCACCGCCGAGGCGGAGCTGGCTGGTCATGTCTCTCCTGATGGGTGGGGGCGCCGGACCCGGTGGGCCGGTCGTCGTCCGGTGTCGGCCGCGGCAGGCGGGCGCGGACCGTGTGACCCCTGCGGCGGGCCGGGCGGCGCCGGCTCCGGCAGGAGGGGGAGGGGCCGCCGACGAAGGTGACGGTCTCCTCCAGGGGCGCCCGGCCCGTACGCGGCTGACTGACCGAGACGTCCTCGAACCCGATCGACATGCCGCAGAACAGCACGAGCCCTTCGGCGGGCCGCACGCTCTCGGCGACCGTCCTGCGGTAGACCGACCAGGCCATCTGCGGGCAGCTGTGCAGACCTTCCGCGCGCAGCAGGAGCATGACCGTCTGCAGGTAGATGCCGAGGTCGGCCCACTGCGCGGGGCCCATGTCGCGGTCGATGTAGACGAACAGCGCGGCCGGCGCGCCGAAGCACTGCCAGTTCTCCGCCGCGGCCCGCTGGCGGGCCTCCCAGTCCTCGCGTGCGATGCCGAGCGCGCCGTAACGCTCCCGGCCGAACGCGGAGCGCCGCTCGCGGTACGGGGACTTCAGCTCGGCCGGGTACATCTCGTACTCGCGCTCGTCCCACGCGTCGCCGGCGGCCACGCGCTCTCCTGCGCGCCTCTTGAGCTCGGCGAGCCGCTCGCCGGTCACCACGTAGACGTGCCAGGGCTGGAGGTTCGAGCCGGACGGCGCCCACGCGGCGGCGGCCAGCACGCGCTCCAGCACCTCCTTCGGGACTGGGCGGCCGGTGAAGGCACGCACTGACCTGCGGCTGGTGACGGCTTCGTAGACCTCCATGATTCCTCCCCCGATGTTCGTTACACCTACTACGGTATCACTCGAAATAGTATCAATCAATACGATTTCGGACGCGATGGGTGTGAGTTGTTTCACCTGAAACCGTCGTGAATGAGAGCGTACGGGTACTATGCCGGTATGACCGCTCCTGAGCCCGCCACGCCCCGGGCGACCGACCGCCCCGGCGACCCTTCGCCCTTCGCCCTGGGCCTGCTCCTGCGCAAGGCCCACTGGCGGGCGGCGAACGTGCTGACCGAGGCGCTGCGGCCGCTCGGCATCGAGCTGCGCCACTTCGCCGTGCTCATCGTGCTGGTCAACCGCGGGCCCACCGTGCAGCGCGACCTGGCGGCCGCCACGGGCACCGACAAGGCGGGCGTCATGCGGGTCGTGGACGACTTGGAGCGGCTTGGCCTGGCCGTCCGCAGGACCGTTCCAGGGGACCGGCGCGTACGCGTCGTGGAGATCACGCCCCAGGGCCTGGAGCTGTTCGACGCCGCCCACGTGAGCGCGGGGCCGCTGGCCGAGCGGCTGATCTCCGGCCTGGAGCCCGGCGAGGCCGAGCAGCTCAAGACCCTGCTGACCCGCTTGGCCTACCAGGACGACGCCTCCTGACAGGCGCGTTACAGCGGCCCGCGTACGGGCAGCCAGACGGGACGTATCCGCACACGTTCCGTGCCACGGGGGACCCATGAACGACAAGAAGGACCAGCCGATCGAGCGCGGGGGCAGCGAGGAGGCCGCCGGCGCGCCGCTGACCCCCACCGAGGAGGAGACGCTCAGGCGCTCCGCGGGCGTCACGCCCGGGGTCACCCCCGGCGCCGAGGGCGTCGATGAGGAGGACGAGGAGGGCGACCGCCGCAGGCACCTCGGCCCCCACGAGCTCGGCTGAACCACCGCGCGACCGGCGAGCACCGCGACGATCCCGGGCGGTGGCCGCGCCCACCGTGATCAGGGTCGTGCCGGGATCACACTGATGACGCGGGAACGCTCCAGGATGGCGTAGCCGATCTCGTCCAGGCTGCGGATGCCGTGCGTCGAGCGGGCCTCCTGGAGCCGCGCGGGACCGCGTCCATGCCGGGACCGCTTCCCAGGGCTGGACGAACTGCCAGAAGCGGGACGCGGGACGCCCGGGGGCGCCGATCGCGGCCCGCAGCGTCCCGATGCGGCCGGGGTTGAGCTGGATCGACACCCCGGCCCGGTCGCCGGTGGCGAGCGCGGTCCCGTCGGCGGCGGCCGTACCAGGAGCCGGGCTTCGGCACGATCTGCGCGCCCACTCCAGCTCACCCGCGACCGCCTTCCCCGCGCGCCTGGTTACCCGGCGTGAACTGCGGATATGCGCGTAGTGGTCAGCGGGCGGACGCTTTCTCGCGCGACACCGGCGTGCCGCCGCCCCCTCCCGGTCACGTCAGGGGATGGCCGGAGTGGTGGTGACATTGGGATAGGTTGTGCGATGGATCATGATCGATCTGCGTCGCCGAATGAGGAAGATGAGATTGACCAATCGTCTGGCGCGTGTCATGGCCGGGTTCCTGATGTCGCCGGTCCTCGTCTCCTGCTCAGCCCCCGTCACCGACCCGCTGCTGAGGGACCCGGCCCAGTGGCCGCTGCCCACGCTGCGCGGGCTGGTCGACCACGGCGAGCTGCCCGAGGAGGCCGAGCGTCCGCTCGCGCAGATCAAGGTCGGCACCTACGACATGATCGCCTGGGTCAACTCCGAGGGCCACTGCGGGCTGTCCGGCGCCGACTGGACCCTCGACCTCGACCTCACCCGCAGCCAGGGCCACCCGGCCAGGCAGCAGGGCTTCTCCGGGCCCATGGAGGCGGCGGTGAGCGGTTCGCGGGAGAGCGAGGCCAGCCTGTTCTGCACCCGCACCCGCATGCTGATCAGGGTCGAGGGGCAGACGAGCGAGCCCTTCGTCTCCGGCGACGCTGTCGCGCAGATCGTGGACGGCGGGCTCAACGCCGTCGTGGGCCCGCAGGAGGCGCAGCGCGAGTCGCTGCCGCGCGCCGCGATCACCGTCGCGGGCCCCGGAATCGGCTCAGACCTCTAGCTCAGACCTTCAGCTCAGACCTTCAGCTCGGGGCGCCGTTCACGGCGGTCGGGCTCCAGGCGCTCGTGGAAGCCGCCGTCAGGGGTCCGCACGATGACGCCGCTCTCCACGCCGTGCTCGGCCGCCTCCCGCTCGGCCTGCCGCAGCGCCAGGCAGATCCACCTGGTCACGACGAAGGCGACGACGGGGCCGATGAACACGGCGTACCTGAAGAAGATCGTCACCGACTCGACGGTCAGGTGGAAGCCGTGGGCGAGCTGGTCGTTGGCCGCCGCCGTCCACAGCAGGCCGTAGAACGTGATGCCGGCGACCGCGAGCGCCGTCTTCACCGGCTTCTCGCGCGGCCGGTCGAGCAGGCCGGCCGCGGGCACGGGCCGGCCCCGCCGCTTGGCGACCATGCGCTCGGCCACCGGGTACGCGGCCAGCGCGGTGAAGAAGACCCCGGGCACCACCACGGCCGGCACGAGGACGGCCAGGCTCAGCGTGTAGCCGCCGAGCGTCAGCTCCCAGCCCGGCATGATCCGCAGGGCGCCGTCGAGGAAGCCCATGTACCAGTCGGGCACCGAACCGGCGGAGACCTGTGTCGGCCGGGCGGGGCCGTACAGCCAGATGGGCGCGATCTGGAAGCCGAACCCGAGGATGATCAGCATGCCGGCGGTGGCGCCTGCCATCAGCGGGCGCGCGCCGCGCCGCACCGGCAGCGAGGCGACGAAGCGGGAGTGGCCGTTCCGCCGCACCAGCAGCTCGCGGGCGAGCAGCAGCGCGGCGACGACGAGCGAGAGCAGCAGGTGCCCGCCGTACAGGACCGGGATGACCTGCTCACCGGGGAAGGCGGAGCCGAACAGCAGGGACGCCGCCCACGTGCCCACCACCGGCACGGACTGCACGACCGAGACCATCAGCCACAGGCTGCCGCCCGACAGCAGGTCGTCGGGCAGGGCGTTGCCGGTCTCGCCGGCCAGCATGCCGAGCCCCAGCAGGGCCACCCAGATCAGCCACTGCCCGGTGCGCGGCCTGCGGAAGGCGCCGGTGAGGAACATGCGCAGCAGCTGGAGCACGACCGCCGCCACGAAAACCAGCGCCGACCAGTGGTGGATCTGCCGGATGAGCAGGCCGCCGCGTACCTCCAGGCTGAGCTGCATGGTCGAGTCGAACGCCTGGCTGACCAGCAGCCCGCGCAGCGGCGCGTACGGGCCGTCGTAGGTGACCTGGGTCATGCCGGGGTCGTAGAACACCATGAGCACGGCTCCGGTCACCGTCAGCACGACGAACGACCAGAGGGCGATCTCGGCGAACATGAACGACCAGTGAGAGAGCTGGAATGAGCGCCTGGCCTGTGCCGTACGCATGTGGGCCTCCCCCTGAAGGTGGTTTCACCCTGGAGACGGAATCGGGCCGGGATATGTGACGGAAAGCGAGGCTTTCGTAGCGGTGATGCGCATCACTTACGCACCTAGCTGGGGGAACGTCCGATAAGCCGGGAAAAAATCATTCGCTTGTCCGGGTCACGGACGGCAGCATGTCGTGGGCTGCGTCGGCGATCGGGGAGGGCGGATGAGCGTGCCGGAAGTCGCTTCTGAGCAAGAGAGGGAGACCGAGCAGAGCTCCGCACCGCGAGCCACGCAGGCGGCCGATGCGGGCGGGCCGTCCGTACGCAGGTCCGCGGTCGGGCTGGCGCTGCGCCACTACCTCGGCGAGCTGCGCAGGCTGTGGCCGGTCGCGGCGCCCGCGCTGCTGATGCCCGCGCTGGGCAACATCTGCCTGTTCTACGTCGCGCCGCTCGGCGTGGCCGGGCTCGTCGGCCACCTGGCGGGCGGCGGCGACGGCACGCTGCCCGCGCTGCTGCCCTACGTGCTCGGCTTCGGCGCCGTGCTGCTGGCCGGCGAGACGCTGTGGCGGATCGGCCTGCACTTCATCAACCGCACCGACGCGCGCGGCGTCGAACGCCTGGCCATCATCGGCATGGACGAGCTGCTGGCCAAGGACGCCGCGTTCTTCCACGACAACTTCGCCGGCGCGCTGACCAAACGGGTGCTCGGCTTCGCCGCCAGGTTCGAGGAGTTCGTCGACACGCTGACGTTCTCCGTCATGGCCAAGGTCGTGCCGCTGATCTTCGCCTGCGTGGTGCTGTGGCAGTACCACCCGCTGCTGGTGGTCGTGCTCATCGGCCTGCTGGCCGTCACCGGCTTCCTCGTCGCGCCGCTCATCCGCCGCCGCCAGAAGCTGGTGGACGCGCGCGAGGCCGCCCGGGTGCACGTCTCGGGCCACGTGGCCGACGTGCTGTCCAACATGGACACCGTACGCGCCTTCGCCGCAGAGCGCCGCGAGGCCGCCGAGCACCGGGTCAAGCTGGCCGAGCAGCAGCGGCTCGCGCTGCGCTCATGGGACTACGGCAACCTGCGGGTCGACACCGTCGTCGCCCCGCTGTCGGTGCTCGGCAGCTCGCTCGGCCTGCTGCTGGCCGTGGCGCTGCGGGGCGGGCTCGGCGTCGAGGCGATCGTGGTGACGTTCACCTACTACACCAACGCCATCGGCATCATGTTCGAGTTCAACCAGATCTACCGGCGCATGGAGAGCGTGATCACCGAGGCCGCGCAGTTCACCGAGCTGCTGCTGACGCCGCCGAAGGTGGTCGACCCGCCCGACCCGCTGCCGCTGCGGCCCGCCGACGCGTCGGTGCGCTTCGACCGGGTGACGTTCTCGTACAAGAGCGGGCTGCCGTTGTTCCAGGACCTCGACCTCGACATCCCGGCGGGCGCGAAGATCGGGCTGGTCGGCCAGTCGGGCGGCGGCAAGACCACGCTGACCCGGCTGCTGCTGCGGCTCATGGACATCGACGCGGGCCGCATCCTCATCGGCGGCCAGGACATCTCCCGGCTGCGCCAGGCCGACCTGCGCGGCCTCATCGCGTACGTGCCGCAGGAGCCCGCCATGTTCCACCGCAGCGTGCGCGACAACATCGCCTTCGCCCGGCCCGGCGCCACCGAGGCCGAGATCCTGGCCGCGGCCGAGGCGGCGCACGTCATGGAGTTCGCCGACGCGCTGCCCGACGGCCTCGGCACGCTGGTCGGCGAGCGCGGCGTCAAGCTCTCCGGCGGCCAGCGGCAGCGCATCGCGCTGGCCCGCGCGATCCTGCGCGACGCGCCGCTCCTGCTGCTCGACGAGGCCACCAGCGCGCTCGACTCCGAGAGCGAGCTCCTCGTGCAGGAGGCTCTGTGGCGGCTCATGCAGGACCGCACCGCGGTCGTGGTCGCCCACCGGCTCAGCACGGTCGTCCGCATGGACCGCCTGGTCGTGCTCAACAAGGGCGTCATCGTCGAGCAGGGCACCCACGGCGAGCTGATCGAGGCCGACGGCGCCTACGCCCGCCTCTGGCGCCATCAGTCAGGCGGCTTCCTGGTGGACGACGACGAGGCGGGCATGGTGTCGCGCTGATCGATCTCGTGCCAGCGGGGGTCGGTGTACGCGTCGGCGTGCAGCGACATCGACAGCGCGGGATCGGGGTCGTAACCGGCGGAGATGTGGTCGAAGGCGGCTGTCGAGTCCGGCGTCACCGTGCCTCCTCGCGGGGGAGCGCGATCACCCGCGACCCTGATCAGCCCCGCGGCCCGCGACAAGCCCCGGCGATCACCCCGCGGGCGCGGGCGGCCATGGCCTCGTCCACCATCTCGCCCTCGAACGTGACCGCGCCCGCACCCCGCGCCTGCGCCTCCTTCACGGCCGCGATCAGCCGTGCGTAGCGGGCCAGCTCCTCGGGGCTCGGCGAGAACACCTCGTTGATCACCGGTACGTGCGAGGGATGGATGGCCAGCATGCCCTCGTAGCCGAGCGCGCGGTTCTGCTCGGCGAAGGCACGCAGCCCGTCGAGGTCGCCGACCGTGGTCCACAGGCCCGCGACCGGGCACGGCACGCCGGCCGCCCGCACGTCGAGCAGCACGCGTGAGCGCAGCTCCAGGGTCTCCCTCCCGGACGGGCTCCACCGGTAGCCGACCGCCCGCTCGACGTCGCCTCCCCTGCCGGTGACCGCGCCCAGGTAGGCGACGCGCGGCGCGGCCCGGCCGATCTCGTACGCGCCGCGCAGCGCGGCGGCGCTCTCCAGCAGCGGCACCAGCGCGACCTGCCCGGCCGGCAGGCCCCGCTCCCGCTCGCACCAGGTCAGCATGCGGTCGGCGAGCACCACGTCCGCCGGCCCGCCCACCTTGGGCAGCAGCACGCCCGCCAGTCCGGGCCGGGTGACGGCACGCAGGTCCTCGACGGCCGGCCAGCCGTCGAGCGGGTTGATCCTGACGAAGATCGCCATATCTCCTGATGCCCGCGCGACCGCCTCGGCCACCCGTTCCCTGGCCGCGCCCTTCTCCGCGGCCGGGACGGCGTCCTCCAGGTCGAGCACGGCGGCGTCGGCCCCGGCGGCCGCCGCCTTGGCCAGCCACTCCACCTTGGTCCCCGGCACGAACAGCATCGACCGCAGCGGGGGGCGTGCGTCAGATGACACCGCGCCGCTCCAGGTCGTCGAACTCCCGGCCGTCGAGGCCGAGCCAGTCGCGGTAGACGAGGTCGTTGTCCTGCCCGAGCGCGGGACCGGTGCGCCAGACACCGCCCGGTTCGTGGTGGAAGTGCGGCAGGGCCGCCTGCATGCGGACGGGGCCGAGGTCGGGGTCGTCCACGGTGACGATGTCGCCGCGCTCGGCGTAGACGGGGTCGGCGGCGATGTCCTCGACGGTGAACACCCGCGACGCCACCACCTCGGCCTCGGCGAACGCCCGCAGGCACGCGTCCGTGCCGCGCGCCCCCACCCAGGCCCGCAGCTCCGTGTCCAGCCGTTCCCGGCCGGCGAGCTGCTGCGCGGTGGTGGCGTACTCGTCCTCGGGCAGGCCGAGCAGGCGGACGACGTTCAGCACCGAGCGCAGCGTCGCCGACGTCACGGTGATCCAGTCGCCGTCACCCGACAGGTACGTGTTGATCACCGCCGCCGGCGCCACGGCGAGCTGGTTTCCCGACCTGCCGGGGACGACGCCGAGCTGGTCGTGGGCGATGACCTGCCACTCGACCAGCCGGAAGAGCGGCTCGAAGAGCGCCAGGTCGATCCACTCGCCGTCGAAGCCGGGGTCGTTCGCGCGGCGGTGCAGGGCGGCGAGCACCGCGTACGCGCCCATCAGCCCGGTCACCGCGTCCCCGTGCGAGAACCCGGTGTGCACGGGCGGCCCGTCGGGGAACCCGGTCAGGTGGACGACCCCGCTGCGCGCCTCGCCGACCTTGCCGAAGCCCGGCGCGTCCGCCTGGGACGACGTCGCGCCGAACCCGGAGATCTGCAGCAGCACCGCCTTCGGGTTGATCCGGTGCACGGCCTCCCAGTCGAGCTCCCAGGCCCGCAGCCGGGACGCGCGCAGCGTCACGATCACCACGTCGGCCCAGGCGACCAGCCGGTGCGCGAGCCGCCGGCCGTCGGGGTCGTGCAGGTCCAGCGTGACGGAACGCTTGTTGCGCCCGGCGACCTTGAACCACAGCGGCACGCCGTCACGCGTGGGCCCCATGGCGCGTGCGGCGTCGCCGCTGCCGGGCGGCTCGACGTGGATGACGTCCGCGCCCTGGTCGGCGAGCATGGACCCGGCCAGCGGCCCGGCGACCACGTGAGCGAACTCCACCACCTTAAGTCCCCGCAGTTGCCCGCGCTGTCCACCCGCCACCCAAGAGCTCCATTCGTTCCGTTCGCCTGACTTCATCCTGCCGAGCAGAGAAATGCGGGTCCAGCACGAAGGGTCGATTAATTGATGCATGTTCCGCATTGGTGGGGATGACGTGCCGCCGGGGCGGTGATGGGGAGACGGCCCTGCCGGGCGGCGACGCGCGGGGGAGGTGCGCCGAGCGGGGGGAGCGCGACGGGAAGGTCCGGGATGCTCCTATTGATGTCAAGCGCTGGTTTCATGATCGGTTCTGGTGATGATCTGGTAGAGCTCGCGGGCGATGTAGCGTTTGAGGCAGCGGA
>NZ_JBEXLH010000105.1:0-17968 GCF_040609855.1 Nonomuraea sp. NPDC004580
TGGTGCTCGGCGAACCAGCGCAGCGGGCCCGGCATCGACTCCGGCGGGACTACGCCGCTGCCCAGGAATGGCAGCAGCATCAGCGGCATCGGCAGCAGCGCGGCGCCCTCGCCGGCGTCGAACGTCAGCGCCGACTCGGCCACCCGCGCGGCCTGCCCGGCGTCGAATTCCCGCACGGAGTGCGTCATCACACCTCGCTCATCGGGCGGGCGATCACGCTGCGGCGCTCGGGGTGGAAGCACGCGTGCTCCTGCGGCACGCCCTCGGTGAGCTGCAGCAGCGGCCGCTCCGACGTGCACCGCTCGGTGCTGAACGGGCAGCGGCGGGCGAACAGGCAGCCCTCGTCGGCCTGGCTCTCGTCCAGCGACTCCAGCGGCACGACGGGCTGCTCGCCCGGCTGCTCCAGGCCGTGCAGGACGGGGATGGCCGACAGCAGCGACTGCGTGTACGGGTGCACCGGGTCGGCGATGATCGTGTCCACCGGGCCGTGCTCGACGACCTGGCCACGGTAGATGACGTACAGCTCGCCGTCGCCGCCGATGTAGCGGGCCGTCGCCACGTCGTGCGTGATGAACAGCACGCTCACGCCGAGCCGCTCGCGCAGGTCCTTCAGCAGCGCGAGGATGCCCAGCCGGAGCGAGACGTCGATCATCGAGACGGCCTCGTCGGCGACCAGCATCTCCGGGTCCACGGTGAGCGCGCGGGCGATGACCACGCGCTGCCGCATGCCGCCGGACAGCTGGTGCGGGTAGCGCGACAGCACCGAGCCCGGGTCGAGGCCGACCAGCGAGAGCACCTCGGCGGCCCGCTCCTCGATCCAGGCGCGCGAACGGCCGGTCTGCCTGGCCCGCAGGCTGAGCGGCGCGAACAGCGTCTGGTGGACGGTCCTCGTCGGGTTCAGGGCCGAGTACGGGTCCTGGTGGATCATCTGGATCTTGCGGAAGTGCGGCTGGCGCTGCTTGGGCTTCAGCCCCGACAGCTCGACGCCGTCGATCGCGATCTCGCCCTCGTCGTACGACTCCAGCCCCGCGATGATCCGCCCCAGCGTGGTCTTGCCGCACCCGGACTCGCCGATGAACGAGGCCGCGCCGCCCTTGGGGATCGCGAAGTCCACGCCCCGCAGCGCCCGCACCTCGCGGGCGCCCAGCACCTTGCCCCGCTGCTTGAACGTCTTGACGACGCCGGTTCCGGTGATCATGCGTGCTCCTTCACGGTCACGGCGTGACAGGCCACGGTACGCGTGCCGTGCTCGACGGCCTCGGGGTCCACGGTGTCGCACACGTCCATGCGCAGCGCGCACCGCTCCCTGAACACGCAGCCCTGCTCGGGCACGGTCGCCAGCGTGGGCGGCCGGCCCGGCAGCGCCTGGGCCTCGTCGATGTCGCCGACGAGCCGGGGGATGGCCTTGATCAGGCCGCGCGTGTACGGGTGGCTGGGCGCGCCGAGCACCTCCCTGGTGGGGCCCTGCTCGACGAGGCGGCCGCCGTACATGACGGCCAGCCGGTCGGCGACCTCGGCCACCACGCCGATGTCGTGCGTGATGACCAGCGTGGTCAGGCCGCGCTCCGCGTGCACCTCGCGGACGATCTTCAGGATGTTCGCCTGGGTGATCATGTCGAGCGCGGTCGTCGGCTCGTCCAGCACCACCAGGTGGGCGTTGAGCACCAGCGCCAGCATGATGCCGACCCGCTGGCGCATGCCGCCGGACAGCTCGTGCTGGTGCGAGTCGAGCACGCGGGCGCCGTCCATGCCCATCCGGCCGAGCAGCTCCTTGGCCTCGCGCACCAGCCCGCGCAGGTCCTCGATCCCGTGCGAACGGCCCAGGTCGAGCAGCTGCTTGCCGACCGTCTTGAGCGGGTTGAGGGAGTTCTGGGCGGCCTGGAAGACGTAGCCGATGTGCTTGCCGCGCGCCTTGCGCAACTGCTCGCCCGACAGCGCCGCCACGTCGCCCAGCCCGTCGATCTCGACGCTGCCCGCCGCGATCCTGCCGGGCGGCTGCACGGCGTTGAGCAGCGACAGCGCCAGCGTCGACTTGCCGGATCCCGACTCGCCGACGATGCCGGTGATCGAGCCGGGCTTCAGCGTCAGGCTGACGTCCCTGACGGCGGGCAGTTCGCCCGCGGGGGTCTTGTAGACGACCGTCAGGCCGCCGATGCGCACTCCGGGCGCCTTGTCGCTCACCCTCTACTCCTCGCGCAGCCGGGGATTGAAGATCTCGTCCATGGCGTCCACCACGAGCACGATCCCGAGCGTGAGCAGCAGGATCGCCAGCAGCGGAGCCAGCAGGTAGCCCAGCGCGTTCGGCGTGATCATGGCGCCCGCCTGGAACACGGCCAGGTTGAGCATCACGCCCCAGTTGTCCGACTCGTACGGCAGCACGCCCAGGAAGAACAGGCCCACCTGCGAGTAGACCGCGCCGGTGACCGAGATGAGCATGTTCATGGCGATGTACGGCGCCATGCTCGGCAGCAGTTCCTTGCCGATGATGTGCGTCGTGGACAGACCGAGCCCGCGCGCCGCCTCGATGAACCCGCGCTCGCGCAGCGACAGCGTCTGCGAGCGCACGGCCCGCGCCACGCCGCCCCAGCCGAGCAGGCCGAGCACGAGGCCCATCTGCACCGGGCTGCTGAAGCGCCACACGGTCGCGAGGACCAGCAGCAGCGGCAGGCCGGGGACGGTGAGCTTCATGTCGGTCAGCCGCATGAGCACGGTGTCCCAGCGGCCCCGGCGGAAGCCGGAGAACAGCCCGATCGCGGTGCCGACGACGACCGTGATGACCGCGGTCACCGCGGCGGTCAGCAGCACGTAGCGCGAGCCCTTGATGACCAGCGCGGTCACGTCCCGCCCCTGCGGGTCGGTGCCGAACCAGTGTTCCCAGCTCGGCGGCTGGGTGATCGCGTTGGTGTCGCCCGGCAGGTTGGCGGGCAGCAGCATGGGCCCGACGACCGCCATGATCACGAAACCCGCGAGGATGACGACGCCGACCATGCGGCTGGGCTTGCGCCTCATCACCCGCCACACGCCGCGCCAGAAGTTGCGGCGCATGGCCGAGGCCGCCGAGCCGGTGCCCGCACCGGTCTCCGGAATGAGCGTGGCGCTCACGACGCCTCCTCTCCGCTGCGCACCCGTGGGTCGATGACCGTGTAGAACAGGTCCGCCACGATGTTGGCGATGATGGTCCCGGCCGTGATCAGCAGGAAGGCGCCGCCCATCAGGGCGTAGTCGCGGTCGGTGACGCTGCTGATCAGCAGCCAGCCGAGGCCCGGATAGTTGAAGATCTTCTCGATGAAGACCGCGCCGCCGAGCAGCAGCCCCAGTGACAGGGCGAGCATGGTGAACAGCGGCAGGATCGCGTTGCGCGCGATGTACCTGAAGACGATCGAGCGCTTCATCCCGCGCAGCTCGGCGGCCAGGATGAAGTCGTCACCGAGCACGGTCACGACGCTCGACTTCATCGCCAGGATCCACCCGCCGTACGCCGACAGCGCGTACGTCAGGACCGGCAGGATCGCGTGCTCGACGAGCGAGCCGATGTAGCCGGCGTTCAACCCCGGTTCGTACAGGATGTCCACCGACCCGTCGGCGGGCAGGATGGGGATGAGCGTGGCGAAGATCACCACGAGCAGCATCGCCAGCACGTACTGCGGGATGCCGTGCAGCAGCGAGCCCGAGATGGACAGCGCGTCGCCGAGCTTGCCGGTGCGCTTGATCGCCGCGTACACGCCGAGGATGATCCCGACGAGGAAGCTCAGCAGCGTGCCGGCCAGCACCGGTAGAACGGTCCACTTGGCCGCGTCGGTCAGCACGTCGAGCACGGGGGTGCCGGGCCTGGTGACCGAGACACCGAGGTCGAGGCGGAGCAGGCCGGTGATGTACTCGCCGTACTGCTGCCACAGCGTGCCGTCCGGCTGGAAGCCGTACAGCACCTTCACCGCCTGCTGGGCCGCCTCGGGGGCCATGCCGCCCTCGATCAGCTTCTCGTAGCGGGCGGCCATGGGGTCGCCCGGGATGTTGTTGATGATGAAGAAGCTGATCGTCGCGACAACGAGGATCATGACGAACCCGCGGGCCAGGTGGCCCGCGAGTCGCCGTGCGATGGACGTCATAGGCTACTGCTTCGCCTTGATCAGACCTTGCTGGATCCACACGCCGGAGGGGAGCACGCCGGTGCCCATTCGCAGGACCTCGTCGTCGTGGGGCCAGCCGGTGAAACGGTTGTTGTTGACGAACTGCGTGTTCACGTAGTCCCAGAGCTGGATGACCGGCAGGTCCTGGTTGGCGGCCTTGGCCAGCTTCGCCATGATCGGCTTGGCGGCCTCCTCGTCGGCGGAGTTCAGCTCGGCGGTCAGCTCACCGGGGTTGATCTTCTCGCCGTCGACCTCGATCTCCTCGGGGCCGCCCATCCAGTTGCCGTTCTTGCCGGGGGCGCTGTGCGTGACCTTGCCCGCGACGTTGGTCCAGCCGTTGGAGGCGCCGTAGAGGCGCTGGAAGATGTCGTACGGCGCGGGGCCGAGCGCCATCAGCCAGAAGCCGACGTCGTACTTGCCGGCCGCCAGCTCCTCCAGGTACAGCGGGTAGTCGGCGGTCGTCACGACCTCCGCGTCCACGCCGGCCTTGATGAGCTGGCCCTTGATGTTCTCCTGCGCCGACAGCCAGTCGGAGAAGCCGGCGGGCGCGTGCATGGAGACCTTCCACGGCGTGCCGTCGGCCAGCGTCCACTTGCCGTCCTTCTTGACCAGGCCGGCTTCCTTGAACTCGGTCTCGGCCTTTGCCAGGTCCGCCTTGTACGGCTCGAGCTGCGGGACCGTGTCAGGGATCCACGCCTGCGCGGCCTTCTGGTGGATGCCGCTGGTCGTGGCGGCGGCCGTGCCGCCCTCGGGCGAGGCGACCTTGGTGACCTGGTCGCGGTCGATCAGGTAGGCCAGGCCCCTGCGCACGTGCACGTTGTCGTACGGCTTCTTGGTCTGGTTGAAGGCCATGCCCACGGCCACCGGCGAGTAGCCCTTGATGACCTCGTTGCCGGAGGCGGCCTTGATCCGGTTCATCACGTCCGTCGGCGCGGCGGTGAACCCGGCGTGGTCGAGCTTGCCGGCGGTGAGGTAGTTCCAGATCTGCTCGTTGCCGGTGTAGTTGAGGAACTTCACCTGCGAAGGAGCGACGTTGGCGGCGTTGAAGAAGTACTTGTTCTTGACCAGCAGCGCCTCGGAGGGGTTGACCCGCTCCAGCACGAACGGGCCGGCGGAGACGTCCTTCGGCGGGGCGAAGGCGATGACCTTCTCGCCCAGGGACGAAATCTCCTCGCGGGCCTTCTCGGCCTCGGCGCCGTCGCCGCGCGCGGCCTTGAGCTTGTCCCAGAAGTCGGCGGGGAGCACGCTGCTCCACACGTGCGCCGGCAGGATCGTGGTGTCCAGCACGCCGCGGGCGAACTTGGGGCTCGGGTTGGCCATGTCCTGCGTGATCTTCACCGTCTGCGGGTCGACCACCTCGACCTCCGCGGCGGCGCCCGCCGCGCCCGGGGTGGTCGAGAACGCCGTGCTGCCCTGCGTGTAGGCGATGCCGATGGACATCTTGACGTCCTCGGCCGTGACCGGCTTGCCGTCGGACCACTTCGCGTTGGGCTGCAACTTCAACGTGATCGCGGAGTTGTCGTCCGCGAGCTCCCAGCTCGCCGCAAGACCAGGCAGGGCCTTGTTCGGGTCGGTCAGGTGGTTGACGACCCAGCCCAGCTTCATGGAGCTGTAGCCGGGGAAGGAGTTGCCCTTCGGGTTGTACGGGTTGGCCGGCGCCGACGCCTCAAGGCCCGGCCTGTTCACGTCGATCGTGGTGAAGAGCCCGCCGCCGCCACCGCCCGAGCCGGACTTGTCGGTGGTGCCACCGCTGCACGCCGCAGTCGCGGTGGCAAGACCCAGCAACGCCACTACCGCTGCCAGTCGCTTCATTTGCCGCTCCGGGGGATGTCTCTAGGGATTGACCGGACATTACGATCGCGCCAGATCGGCGTCAATAATCTCCAGCGGTTGTGAGGCTAATGTAACTTTCCTTCATGAGTGTAGGAAGTGGCGCTAAGCGCCATCAAGTAAAACCTCAGGTCAGCGTCAAGACGGCCGCGCCGTTGACCCGGTCGGCGGCCAGGTCCGCCAGCGCCCGGTCCGCCTCTTCGAACGGGTAGGCCACCGCCGACACCCTGGGCGGATGCGCCAGGGCCAGCTCCAGATAGGCGTGCCCGTCGGCCCTGGTGTTGGCCGTCACGCTGCGCAGCGTGCGTTCCTGGAACAGGTGCCGGTCGTAGTCGAGCGCCGGGACGTCGGTGAGGTGGATGCCCGCCACGGCGAGCGTCCCGCCCCGGTCGAGCGCCTCCAGCGCGGGCGGCACCAGCGTGCCGACGGGCGCGAACAGGATCGCCGCGTCCAGCGGCTCGGGCGGCCGGCGCGCGTCCGCGGAGGCCGCGCCCAGCTCAAGCGCCAGCCTACGTGCTTGTTCCGACCGCGTGACCACGTGCAACGTGGCCCCGCGCGCGATCGCCGCCTGAGCGGTCAGATGCGCCGACGAGCCGAAGCCGTAGATGCCGAGCCGCCCGTCCCGCGGCAGGTCGCACCTGGCCAGCGCCCGGTAGCCGATGATGCCCGCGCACAGCAGCGGCGCCAGCCACTCGGCGGGGCGGTCGTCGGGCAGCGGATAGACGTAGTCCTCGCGGGCGACGACGTACTCGGCGTAGCCGCCGTCGGCGTCCCACCCCGTGTACGCCGAGTACGGGCACAGGTTCTCCATGCCCCTGCGGCAGTACCGGCACCGGCCGCAGGTCGAGCGCAGCCACGCCACACCCACCCGCCTGCCTGCCCGCGGGCCGGTGCCCTCGATCCTGCCGACCACCTGATGCCCGGGGGTGGTGCGCGGCCGGCGCGGCTCCAGGTCGCCCTCCGCGAGGTGCAGGTCCGTACGGCACACCGCGCACGCCTCCACCTTCACCAGGACCTCGCCGGGCCCCGGCACGGGCGCCTCCCGCTCGATCAGCCGCAGCGGCCCCGACGCGATCGGTCCAGGACGCTCCACCACCCAGGCACGCATGTGGTCACCCCTGTCCGTTCGCCGCCTCCTGCGCCAGCCTGGAGGCCGCCAGCGAGGCGTACAGCGCGGCGCCGTCCGGCAGCACCGCGTCGTCGAAGAGCGCGTCGGGGGAGTGGTTGTAGGGGGCGGTCACCGGGTCGCGGTCCGGCGGGCAGGCGCCCAGGAACACGAACGCGCCCGGCACGTTCTCCAGCACGTACGAGAAGTCCTCCGAGCCCATGATCGGGTTGGGGGAGACGGCGTAGCGGCCAGGCCCGAACAGCTCGTCCGCCGTCGCGCCGGCGAACGCCGCCTCGGTCCTGTCGTTCACCGTCACCGGGTAGCCCATCGCGAACGACGGCTCCACGCCCAGCCCGTACGCCGCCGCGATGCCCTCCACGACCTCCACCAGGCGCCGCTTGGCCAGCGCCCTGTTCTCCTTGCTGAAGGTCCGCAGCGTCGCCTCGAAGTGCGCCTCGTCCGGGATGACGTTGTCGGCCGAGCCGGCCTGGAACCTGCCCACCGTCACCACGACCGGGTCGAAGACGTTGAACGTCCTGGTCACCATGGTCTGCAGCGACGTCACCATCTCGCAGGCCGCCTGGATCGGGTCGAGCGACAGGTGCGGCGTCGAGCCGTGCCCGCCGCGCCCCTTCACCGTCACCTTGAACGTGTCGGCCGCCGCCATCAGCGGCCCGGGCCGCGACGCGAACAGCCCCTGCGGCAGGACCGACGACACCACGTGCATCCCGTACGCCGCCACCGGCCGCGCGCCGGCCGCCTCCAGCACGCCCTCCTCGATCATGCGCTTGGCGCCGTCGTGGCCCTCCTCGCCCGGCTGGAACATGAAGATCACGTCACCGGCCAGCTCGTCGCGCCGCCCGCTGAGCAGGTGCGCCGCCCCCACCAGCATCGCCGTGTGCAGGTCGTGGCCGCAGGCGTGCATCTGGCCCGGCAACTGGGAAACGTACGGCAGGTCGTTCTTCTCGGCCACCGGCAGCGCGTCCATGTCGCCACGCAAAAGCACCGCGGGCCCCTGCCGGCCACCGGGCCTACCACCCCGCAGCACCGCCGTCACCGAGCTGAGCGCGGACCCGGTCGTGATCTCCAGCGGCAGCCCCTCCAGGGCCGCGAGCACCTTCTCCTGGGTGCGCGGCAGGTGCAGGCCGATCTCGGGGGTGGTGTGCAAGGAGTGCCTGAGCTGGACGATCTCGTCCCGCATGTCCTGGGCGGTTTCAGTGAACGACATGAGCAACATTGTTCACCTGCCGGGCGGGAAGTCGATAAGGCGCGCTCGGTACGATGAACGCGTGACTCAGCGTAAGCGGATCGACTCCTGGTTGTCCGACATGGACGGCGTGCTCGTACATGAAGGGCGACCGGTCCCAGGTGCGGACGAATTCATCAAAAGGCTCAGCGAGTCGGGCCGGAAGTTCCGGGTCCTGACCAACAACTCGATCTACACCCAGCGCGACCTGTCCGTACGCCTCGCGGGCGCCGGGCTCGACGTGCCCGCCGAGTCCATCTGGACCTCCGCCCTGGCCACCGCCCAGTTCCTCGACGACCAGCGGGCCGGCGGGTCGGCGTACGTGATCGGCGAGGCAGGACTGACCACGGCGCTGCACGAGGTCGGCTACGTGCTGACCGACCTCGACCCCGACTACGTGGTGCTCGGCGAGACCCGCACCTACAGCTTCACCCAGATCACCCGCGCCATCCGGCTCATCGAGGGCGGCGCCCGCTTCATCGCCACCAACCCCGACCCGATCGGCCCCTCCACCGAGGGCTCGCTGCCGGCCTGCGGCGCCGTCGCCGCCATGATCACCAAGGCGACCGGCGTGGAGCCGTACTTCGTGGGCAAGCCCAACCCGCGCATGATGCGCAGCGCGCTCAACGAGATCGAAGCCCACAGCGAGACCACGGCCATGATCGGCGACCGCATGGACACCGACATCGTCTCGGGCATGGAGGCCGGGCTGTTCACCATCCTCGTGCTCACCGGCGTCACCCAGCGGCACGAGATCGACCGCTTCCCCTACCGTCCCTCCCTGATCGTCGACTCGGTCGCCGACCTCATCGAGCTCATCTGAGGCCCGCGGGACGGGCTCAGGAGGAAAAACCTGCACCCGCTCCCTGCCGTCGTTCCCGCCGTCGAGAGGGGTTCGAGGGGCGCGAGAGGAAAGAAGCACACCCGCGCTTTTCCTCCGCTCCGCGCCCCCGTCCCGCGGCTGCGACGATGGCAGCAAGGAAGAGCGCAGAGCATGAGAGGGCGGGGGCAGGTGGACGTACGCGCGGAGGTCCTCGACCTGAAACTCCGGGTCGAGGACCTCGAGACGGCCCTGGAGCAGGCCGGGCCCGAACAGCAGATCGGTCTCATGCGTGAGGTCCTCGGCCTCTCGGAGCGGCTGCAGGCCGAGATCACCACGCTGCGGGCCGAGCTGGCCCGTGCCCGCGGCGAGATCGGCGAGGAGTTCGCCGCGGTCGGCACCGAGATCGCGGGCGTGCGCAGGGAGGTCGCCTCCCGCCCTGCCGCCGAGACCCCGGAAGCCCGCGAGACTCCCGAGACGGCCGAGGCCGCCGAGCCAGGGGCGGACGTGCGGGCGGAGATCGCCGTCGAGTTCGCCGTCGTCCGGTCGGAGATCCAGCGCGAGTTCGACTTCCTGCGGTCCGAGGTCCTCGACCTGAGCATCAAGCTGGAGCGCCTGCAGCGGCGCGAGCACTGACCGCATCACAGCGCCGTCAGAGGGGGCCGTCAGAGGGGGGCCGTCAGAGGGGGGCCGTCAGAGGGGCGGTCACAGCGCTCTCACAGGGTCGTAATGGGTTGCCGCGCGGTTGCCGCGCGGCCGTCGCACGGCCGTCACAGGGCCGTCACAGGGCCGTCACAGGGCCGACAGCACCGGCTCCATGACCTCGGCGGGGCAGAGCTGGCGGATCACTCGCCGCACCTGGTCGCGCAGGTCGGGGGAGGTCAGGTGGCCGTCCTCGTCGAAGTGCGGGCAGGCCGGCGAGATCACCAGCTCGGCCCCCATCACCACGGCGCCCGCCCCGAGCAACTGCTTGTACAGCTCCGCCTGCGCCCACATGGCCCCGCAGGCCCGCGCGCTCGCGCTCATCACCCCGACGTGCTTGCCCGACAGCCCGTCCCGCGCGGCCATCCAGTCCAGTGCGTGGGTCAGCTCCATCGGCAGCAGGCTGTGCTCGGGAGCCGTCAGCAGGATCGCGTCGCTCCCCGCGACCATCGAGACCAGCTCCCGCGCCGGCCCCGGGACGGTCCCCGGCTGGTACGGGGGGATCTCGCCCAACCCCTGCCACACCTCGAAACACACGTTCTCCGGCAATTCGCCGCCTGCCGCGTCCAACAATCTGGTGATGAATGACCCCGCGTGGAGACTGGCGGCGATCCCGATGATTTTCACCCACTGCTCCCAAGGGGTTCCGGTGTTACCGGGAACCTGCCCGATGCCGCGGATGTCCAAGACCATGCCGAAGTCAAGAGGCGCACAGTTCTCCCCGAACTCGCGCATCTTGTGCGGGAATCTCCCGGCTACTGGTCGTCGGAGGCGCGGGGGCGGCGGAAGATCAGCGCCAGCACCCGCAAGCCCAGGATCGCCGCGACCATCAGCAGGTTGTAGCCGATGAGCTGCAGCAGCGTCGTCGAGCCCACCAGCGCGGGCCCGCCGTCCGTGGTCAGCAGGACGACCGCCATCAGCCCCGCCGTCGCGCCCAGCACCGTCAGCAGCACCTGGTGCAGCAGGCCCGTCACGTAGCGGCGGTCGCGGTCGTCGGCGAGCAGCCGCACGTTCATGCTGAAGCGGCCGTGCTCGGCGGCGCTGGCGATGCGCTCGATCCGGCGCGGCAGCCGGCGCAGCATCGGCACCAGGGCGGTCAGCTCCTGGGTCAGCGACTCGCGGATCGTCTCCGGCGTGACCTGCTCCGACAGGTAGCGTCCCGCGAAAGCGCGGGCCTCGCCGATCAGGTTGAAGCCGGGCGACAGGCGCACCAGCGTGCCCTCCAGCGTGGCCAGCGCGCGGAAGACGGCGGCCACCTCGGGCGGGATCGACAGGCCGTACTCCGAGACGATCTTGAACAGGTCGGTGAACAGCTGCGCGCTGTCCAGGCCGGGGCCCAGGTGCCTGGCCATGAACTGGCCCAGGGCCCGCTCCAGCGCCGGCTCGTCGATCTCCTCGGGGCGTGGCACGACCTCCAGGAGCGCGTCCGTGACGCCCAGGGGGTCCTGGCGGTTCATGGCGAGCAGGAAGCGCTGCAGCGCCGCGCGTACGGAGCCGTCGAGCCGGCCCACCGAGCCGAAGTCGAGCAGGCCCAGCGTGCCGTCCTCCAGTAGCATGAGGTTGCCCGGGTGGGGGTCGGCGTGGAAGACGCCCTCGATGAGGATCTGCCTGAGCAGGCAGTCGAGCAGGTCGCGGGCCAGGCGCGGGCCCTCGGCGGGGTCGGCGGCGGTGACCGGGCGTCCCGACAGCCGCTCCATGACCAGCACCCGCTCCGAGCACATCGCGCTGATCGGCGCGGGATACGCGACGCTCGCTCCGCCGCCGTGGTCTTCCCCGGAGCCTCCTGAGGCGCGGGCGGCCGAGACGGCGGCCATGTTGGCGGCCTCGACGCCGAAGTCCAGCTCCTCCCTGATCGCCGTGGCGAACCCCTCGGCCAGGTCGCGCAGGCCGAGCGAGCGGCCCCAGCGGGTCCTGCCCTCCAGCGTGGCGGCCAGCCGCCGGACGATCTCCAGGTCCTGGCCGACGACCGCCTCGATGCCCGGCCGGCGCACCTTGACCACGACCTCGCGGCCCGAGTGCAGCCGGGCGGCGTGCACCTGGCCGATGGAGGCGGCGGCGAGCGGCGTACGGTCGAACGCGGCGAACACCTCGTCCACCGGTCCGCCCAGCTCCGCGCGCAGCACCGGCTCGACCTGCTCCCACGGGGCGGGGGCGACCTGGTCCTGCAGCCGTCCGAGCTCGTCGACGAACTCGGCGGGCAGCAGGTCGCGCCGGGTGGACAGCACCTGCCCGAGCTTGACGAACGTCACCCCGCCGTCGTCCAGCGCGGCCCGCAGCGACGCGGCCAGGCGGAGCTTGCCCGAGCGGTCGTCCGGCCGTTCGCCCCTGCCCCGCAGGTAGGGGCCGAGTCCGTGCCGGACGGCGATCCTGGTGATCTGCGAATAACGCCTGGTCCTGGACAACCGGCCGCGTACGGACCGCGCCAGCTCCAGCGGCCCCGGCACCGAGCCGGGCGGCACCAGCGCCTCGGCCAGCACGAGCATGGCCATGGGGATCAGCACCATGGCCATGAGGACGAGCAGGAGGACTCCCAGGGCGGCCGCGTCGGGCGGCTGAGTGCCGTCCATGGGGCCGACCATGGCCATGATCGGCTCCAGCACCGGCTGGGCGAGCGCGAACGCGACCAGCGCGGCCAGGAACGTGCGCAGCGCGCCGAAACGGACATCCAGCAGCCGCTGCGTCACGACCGCGAGGAGCATGATCGTCAGCAGTGTGGTGATCCCGACGGCGACCGTGGTGGGAAAGTCCATGGGCCAGGATCCTCCCATGCCGCCGCTACTGCGGTGCCATGCCCCTATTGATGATGTTTTGTACGCTTTCGTGCCCTTGCGGGTTCACTTCTGGGCGGCCTCGCGGGCACGGCGCGCCTCGCGGCGCTCGACGAAGCGGGCGGCCGTGGCGTCCGTCTTGGCCAGGAACGCGGACAGCTCCTCGCGCGCCTTCTCGCCCTCGGCGTCCAAGCCCGTCTTGTCGAACACCGACCACTGCCGCAGCACCGGCATGAGCACGTCGTCCAGGTGCAGGCGCAGGTCGTAGATGCCCTCGTGGGCGATGATCAGCGACTTGCGGGCGAAGCCCTCCATGCCCTGGCCGGGCATCTGGAAGGTGGTCACCACGTCGGTCACCGCGCGCATGGTCTGGTTGGGGTCGAGCTCGAAGGCCGCCTTGAGCAGGTTGCGGTAGAAGAGCATGTGCAGGTTCTCGTCGGCGGCGATCCTGGCCAGCAGCCGCTCGCAGCCCTCGTCGCCGGAGGCCCTGCCGGTGTTGCGGTGGGCGATGCGGGTGGCCAGCTCCTGGAAGGAGACGTACGCGAGCTGCTGGAGCATCGTGCTGTACTCGGTGGCGAAGCCCTGCTCCATGTGCCGCATGCGGGCGCGCTCCAGCGCCACCGGGTCCACGGCGCGGGTGACGGTGAGGTAGTCGCGGATGGCGGTGCCGTGACGGTCCTCCTCGGCGGTCCACCGGTGCACCCAGGTGCCCCAGGCGCCGTCGCGGCCGAACGTCGTGGCGATCTCGTGGTGATAGCTGGGCAGGTTGTCCTCGGTCAGGAGGTTGACGATGAGCGACACGCGGGCGGCCTCGGGGATCTTGGAGTCGCCCTCCTGCCATGCCTCGCCCCCGTAGATGCCGTCGAAGTCGCGGCCTTCGCTCCACGGGATGTACTCGTGCGGGAACCACTCTTTGGCCATCTTCTCGTGGCGGTCGAGTTCGCCGGCCACCACCGGCTCCAGCTCGTGCAGCAGCTCCGTCTGAGACATCGCCATAAAAGATCTTCTCCTTCAGGTTACGGTACCGTAGGTTAGGCTACCCGAAGGACATACCGGTCAAATAGGGTGGAGGTATGCGACCCAGTGTCCGTGGCGTCCTACTCGACCACGACGATCGGCTCGTCCTGTTCCGGCGTACGGTGCCGGGACGCGCGCGCTACTGGACGGTGCCGGGCGGGCACGTCGAGCCGGAGGACGACACGCTGGAGGACACCCTGCACCGGGAGCTCCTGGAGGAGCTGGGCGCGATGGTCTTCGCGGTGCGTCACCTGGTCACCGTGTCCTACCCCTGGCAGGGCGAGGTCAAGACCCAGCACGTGTACGGCTGCCGCCTGCTGAGCATGGACCCCGAGCTCCGTCACGGGCCGGAGTTCGATGACCCGGCGCGCGGCCTGTACGAGGTGGAGCACGTCCGGCTGCACCGTTCTGAGCTGTTCGCGCGCAACCTCATCCCGCAGGCCGTGGCCGGCTACCTCTCGGCCACCATCGCCACCCTGCCCCGCCTCATCGGCACCTGACCTCGGGAGCGTGCCCGCCGATGACGGGGCGGTCTTCAGGGGGTCAGGGTTCGCGGCGCAGGCGCTTGAGGTCGCTGCGGTGCTTCTTGGCGGCGATGCGCCGTTCCACCGAGCCGCGGCTCGGCTTGGTCGGCCGCCGGCGCTTGGGTGGCGGCGCGATAGCCTCGCGCAGCCGCTGCGCGAGCCGGTGCGCGGCGGCCTCGCGGTTGCGCAGCTGGGAGCGGTACTCCGAGGCCGCGATGGTGATCGTGGCGGAGCCGAGCCGGTCGAGGGCGCGCGCCTTGAGCGCGGGCGGCAGCGCCGTGGTCGCGGACAGGTCGAAGGTCAGCTCCACCCGGCTGTCGGTGGTGTTGACGCCCTGACCACCGGGGCCCGAGGAACGCGAGAAGCGCCACACGAGCTCGGCGTCGGGGATGACGACGGCGTCGTTGACGACCAGCGGGCCGGGCATGGTGGGGAGCTCCTGTTCGCGATGCGCTCTTTCTTACGACATGTCACCGTATATGGACGGCATATGCCGCCCGCAATCACATTTTCCCGCCGCGAGTGCTCGTTGACACTCCGCCGGACGGCGACGTATGCCACTATCGCGCGCAAGAAGCACGGGGTTGGGGAGGACGCGGTGTCCGGCATCGTCGGCGTGCACGGGATCGGCAAGTACGACTACTACCTCAGAGCCGGACGGTCGGTGCCCGGCGCCGAGGCGGCCATACGCCGCAAGTGGGACCGCTACCTGCACGCGGCGCTCGGCGGCGAGACGCGGCCGTACTTCTCGGAGATCGCCTACTTCTCCCACCTCCTGAACGACGGCGCCGACCTCGGCAAGGCCCCCAAGGCCGCCATGGAGCTCCAGGCCCAGCAGGTCCTCGCCGGCTGGGCCAGGAACCTCGGGTTCGGCGAGCACGTCACGGGCGCCCTCAAGTCGGTCACCGGCTGGCTGCTGGACAGGCTGGACGAGCGGTCGGCGGCGTTCGCCGAGCTGTTCGCGCCCGAGGTGGCCGCCTACCTCACCGACAAGGGCCGCCGCGAGAAGTGCCGGCAGGCCGTGGCCGACGTCATCAGGCGCAACCGCCCCCGCATCGTCATCGCGCACTCGCTGGGCAGCGTGGTCACGTACGAGGCGCTGTGGGCCTGCCCCGACCTCGAGGCGGACCTGCTCGTCACCCTCGGCAGCCCCCTCGGCATGCGCAACGTCGTCTTCGAGCACCTCCTGCCCGCCCCCGTCAACGGGCGCGGCGAGCGCCCGCCCGGCGTGCGGCGCTGGGTGAACATATCCGATAAGGACGACATCGCCGCCATCCCGCCCGCCCTCGCGGGCTGCTTCACCGGCGTCGACGCAGAAGAGCTGGTCAACCTCGACTGGATCGACTTCCACACGGCCGAGAAGTACCTGGGCTGCCCGGCGCTGGGCCCGCATCTGCGACCATTCCTCGCATGACATGGATCGTGTTCGACTACGGCGGCGTGCTCTCCCTGCCCCAGTCGGCGGACGACGCCGACGCGATGGCGCGGGCGGTGGGCGCCGAGCCCGGGGCGTTCAGGCGCGGCTACTGGGAGCATCGCCTCGCCTTCGACCGGGCCGACCTGAGCCCGCACGCGTACTGGAGCGCCGTGCTGGGCCGGGCCGCCACGCCCGCCGAGGTCGCGCGGCTGGTCGCCATGGACGTCTCGAGCTGGGCCAACCCCGACAGGGGCACGGTCGCGCTGCTCGGTGAGCTGCTCGACGCCGGCCGTGACGTGGCGCTGCTGTCGAACGCGCCCGTCTGCGTCGGCGACGGCCTCGACCAGCTGCCCTGGATCGCGGCGATCGGCCACCGCTACTACAGCGGTCGGATGGGCCTGGTCAAACCCGACAAGGAGATCTACGACGCGCTGGCGCACGGGCTCGGCGCCGACCCGTCCGACATCGTCTTCGTCGACGACCGCGAGGAGAACGTCGAGGGCGCCCTGCGGGCCGGCCTGCGCGCGGTGCACTTCACCGACGCCGCCGCCCTGCGCGCGTCCCTGCCCGGCTGAGGTGAGCCGGCCGCCGTTCACGGGGTCGTCAGGGGGTCGTCACCTCGCGTACGCGGTGGCCGCGTACCGACCGGTGCTGTTCATCCTGGCTTGACTCCGTTGTCATGGCGGGGTCAGACCGGGAGGCGATACCTGGGAGCGTGGACCGCAGAGCCTTCCTGACAGCGGCGACAGCCGGCCTCCTCGTCTCCTCGCCCGCCCTCCCGGCGGCCGCGACCTCCAGAACGCTCAAGACCGACCCCTTCACCCTCGGCGTCGCCTCGGGAGACCCCTCCACCGACGGCTTCGTGCTGTGGACCCGACTGGCCGCCGACCCCCTCGGCGGTGACGGGCGCGGCGGCATGCCGTCCCGCGACGTCGAGGTGGCCTGGCAGGTCGCCGCCGACGAACGGTTCCGCAAGGTCGTCAGGTCCGGCACCGCCACCGCCCGCGCCCGCGACGCGCACAGCGTGCACGTCGAGCTGAAGGGGCTGGAGCCGGGGCGCGAGTACTTCTACCGCTTCAAGAGCGAGGGCAGGCTGTCGCCGGTCGGGCGCACCCGTACGACGCCGGTGGGTGAGACGCCGCTGCACTTCGCCGTCGCCGCGTGCGCCCACTACGAGCACGGCTTCTACACCGCCTACCGCCGCCTCGCCGAGCAGGAGCCGCAGCTGGTGGTGTTCCTCGGCGACTACATGTACGAGTACGGCCCCAGCGGCTACACCGCGCTCGCCGGCCGCGTACGCACCCACACGCCCGGCAAGTGCCGCACCCTTGCCGACTACCGGCTGCGCCACGCCCAGTACAAGAGCGACCCCGACCTCCAGGCCGCCCACGCGGTGGCGCCGTGGCTGGTGGCGTTCGACGACCACGAGGTGGAGAACAACTGGGCCGGCCACGTCTCCAGCACCGGCGCGCCCGGCTTCGAGCAGCGGCGGGCGCAGGCGTTCCGCGCGTACTACGAGAACATGCCGCTGCGCCGCGCCAGCCTCCAGGGAGCGGTGCTGCGGGTGAACCGGCGGGTCTCCTGGGGCACGCTGGCCCGCTTCCACCTGCTCGACACCCGGCAGTTCCGCGACGACCAGGCGTGCCTCGACGGCGTGCGGGCCGGGTGTGACGACCGGCTCGACGACCGGCGTACGCTGCTCGGCGCCGACCAGTGGCGCTGGCTGGAGCGCGGCCTGGACGCCTCCACCGCCCGCTGGAACCTGCTCGGGCAGCAGATCATGGTGGCGCAGCGCGACTTCAGGACCGGGCCTGGGCGCGAGGTCAACCTCGACTCCTGGGACGGCTACGCCGCCGAGCGCACCCGCCTGCTGACCGCCCTGGGCCGCACCGCCAACCCCGTGGTGCTGACCGGTGACGCCCACATGCACCACCTGGCCGAGCTCAAGACCGACTTCGACGACCCCGGCTCGCCGGTGGTGGCCAGGGAACTGGTGGCGTCGTCGATCGCCAGCGACGGCGACGGGTACCGCGACCGTACGTGGATCTCCGAGGCGTTGCAGGAGAACCCGCACTTCTCCTACATCGACCAGCGGCGCGGCTACCTGATGGGGCGGCTGACCAGGGACGAGCTGTCGGTGGACTTCCGTACCCTCGACTACATCTCCCGCAGAGGCGCCCCGGCGAAGACCTCCCACCGCCTCACCGTCCCGGCGGCACAGGACCGCTCCGCCGCCGCCCAAGCCGCGCCACCGGCCTGAGCACAGGGCGTCTGCCTGAAGAGTTACTGAAGGTCGGCTGCGGGTTCGCTCAATCGGGTGCCCCCGAGGAGGCCGTACGCGCACTCGCCCACGTCGTCCGCTACGCCCGCTGGCGCGCCCAGCCGGTGCAGCCGCCGCCCGAGCTGAGC
>NZ_JBEXLH010000106.1:0-16700 GCF_040609855.1 Nonomuraea sp. NPDC004580
CCTCCGCGAGGCCGCTGATCTGTCGGGCTGGCCGAAGAAGCTGCTACCGCCGCGTTCCTGCCGCCGCCGAGCCGAAGGCCGCCGAGGTCACCACTGAAGCGCCCGCCGCCGAGTCCGCTCCCGAGGCCGCTCCCAAGACCTCCAAGACCTCCAAGACCGCCAAGCCGAAGGCGACCGAGTCGAAGGCCGCTGAGCCGGTCGCGGCGCCCGAGCCCGTGGCGGCGACCGAGGAGCCCGCGCCGGCGCCCGAGCCCGCCGCCGCTCCCGAGCCGCCCGCCTCCCCCGCCAAGGTGGACATGACCGAGCCGCTGCCGGGTTACGGGCAGCTCACCGTCGCGTCCCTGCGCGCCAGGATGCGCGGCAAGACGGCCGAGCAGATCGGCGACTACCTGGCGTACGAGAAGGCGACGACGGCGCGTCCCGAGGTCATCAAGATGTTCGAGAACCGCCTCGCCAAGCTCCAGACCGCGGAGTAACCCGTACAGGACCCCGTAGTCTTCCGAGCATGACCTCGAAGACCTCGCCCGAGTCCCCCCTGCCGATCCGCACGGTCCTGCAGATGGTGGGCGGCTGGATCGGCAGACTCGGCACGGTCTGGGTCGAGGGCGAGATCACCGACCTGAGCGCGCGCGGCGGCACGGTGTTCCTGACCCTGCGCGACCCGATCGCCAACGTGTCCGCCAGGGTCACCGCGCCGCGCGGCGTCTACGAGGCCACGGTGCCGCGGCCGGCCAACGGCTCGCGGGTGGTGCTGCACGTCAAGCCCGACTTCTGGGTCAACAGGGGCTCGTTCGCCTTCACCGCGCTGGAGATGCGCCCCGTCGGGGTGGGCGAGATGCTGGTCAGGCTGGAGCGGCTGCGGCAGTTGCTGGCCGCCGAGGGCCTGTTCAACGCCGACAGGAAGCGGCGGCTGCCGTTCCTGCCCGGCACGATCGGGCTGATCTGCGGGCGCGAGTCGGCGGCCGAGCGCGACGTGCTGGAGAACTCCCGGCGGCGCTGGCCGGCGGTGACGTTCAAGGTCGAGGAAGTCGCCGTGCAGGGGCCGTACGCGGTGGGCGAGGTGACCGAGGCGCTGCGCAAGCTCGACGCCGACTCCTCGGTCGAGGTCATCGTGATCGCCCGGGGCGGCGGCTCGCTCGAAGATCTGCTGCCGTTCTCCGACGAGACGCTGGTACGCGCCGTCTCCGCCTGCCGCACCCCCGTGGTCAGCGCGATCGGCCACGAGCAGGACAGCCCGCTGCTCGACCTGGTGGCCGACGTACGCGCATCGACGCCCACCGACGCCGCCAAGAAGGTGGTGCCCGACGTGGGCGAGCAGCTGTCGCTGGTACGCCAGCTGCGCGACCGTGGCCGCCGGGTGATGAGCGGCTGGCTCGACCGCGAGATGTCCTGGCTCACCTCCGTACGCTCCAGGCCGTCGCTCGCCGATCCCGTACGCGAGCTGGAGCGCCGCGCCGAGCAGGCGGAGGCGCTGCGCGACCGGGCCAGGCGGTCGTTGTCGAGCTCGCTCGACCGGGCCGCCGACGACCTGGCCCATCTGCGGGCCCGGCTGATCTCCCTGTCCCCCGCCGCGACGCTCGAACGCGGCTACGCGATCGTCCAGCACCCGTCGGGCGACGTCGTCCGCCTGGCCAAGGACGTCGCGCCCGGCTCCCGCCTGACGATCCGGCTGAGCGACGATCGCCTGAACGTCCGCGCGGAGGAAGACGGCTGACCTCAGCGCATGACCGACTCGGCCAGCAGGGTCAGTCCCGCCTTGATGTCTGCGACGGTCATGCCGCGTTCGTGGCGCTGGTAGGCGATCAGGCAGGCGTTGACGGGGGCGAGCAGCGCGTCGGCCAGGTAGGCCGTGGGCGTGCCCGGCCGCACCTGGGTCAGCAGCGCGGCCAGGTGGACGTGGTGCAGCCCGTACGGGCCCATCCCGATGTTCGCCTTGCGGCTGCGCTCCAGCAGCACGTACAGGTCCTCCTGGGCCACGATGCGGTCCACGAGCGCGTGCAGGAAGGCGATCACCCGCTCCTCGGGCGGAGCGCCGGGGCCCAGCGGTGGCGGGCCGGCGAGGAACGCCTCCTGGAAGCGTCGCTCGTGCTCGTCCAGCAGGGCCATGAGCAGTCCCGTACGGTCGCCGAAACGCCGGTAGACCGTGCCCACGCCGACCCCCGCGGCGCGGGCCACCTCGTCGAGCGACAGGCCGTCGGTGCCGTGCTCGGTGATCATCCTGGCCGCCACGTCGAGGATCTTGCGCCGGTTGCGCACGGCGTCGGCTCGCTCCGGCTGCGGCTGGCCGATGACGGGCAGAAGGCGACGTTCCCACACGGAGTCGAGCATACCGATGACAAGCGGAGAGATTTCCGGTTAGGCTGCCTCAAGCGGAGAATTCTCCGATTAGTGGGACGAGGAGCCGAGAATCGTGAACGACTTCAACGCGAAGGTCATCGAGGAGTTCCGGGCCAACGAGGGCCGGGTCGGTGGCATGTTCGAGGGCCAGCCGCTGCTGCTGCTCACCACCAAGGGCGCCAAGAGCGGCAGGGACGTCACCACGCCCGTGGTGTACCTGGCGGACGGCGACCGCTACGTCGTCATCGCCTCCAACGGCGGCGCCGACAACAACCCCGCCTGGTACCACAACCTCCGCGCCACCCCGGAGGCCACGATCGAGGTGGGCAAGGAGACCTTCGTGACCAAGGCGGACTTCGTGGACGACGAGGAACGCGACCGCCTCTACGCCCGCATGGTCGAGCAGGCCCCCGGCTTCGCCGAGTACGAGAAGAAGACCACCCGCCGCATCCCGGTCATAGCCCTCACCCGCACCGCCGCCTGAAGCGGAGAGTCGGACGGGAAGCCCGGCACCAGGCCCGCAGCCGAAGGCCAGGGGCCGGCGGGTGGGTGCCCGAAGGGCCGGATGCCCGAAGGGCTGGGGCGCGAGACCAGCGGACGTCGGCCGAAAGGCCGGGGCCGGTGGCTCGGGGGCCGGGGCTAGAAGGGGGTGTCGTCGGATGTGGTGGGGTCGGTGCGGCGGGCCATGGCGGCGGCCAGTTTGACGCGGGCGCCCTGCAGCCACTCCTCGCAGACGGCCGCCAGCTTCTCCCCCCGCTCCCACAGCTCGATCGACTGCTCCAGCGTCAGCCCGCCGGTCTCCAGCCGCCGCACCACGTCGGTGAGCTCTTCGCGGGCCTGCTCGTAGGAGAGTGTCTTCTCGCCCGCGGGCGCCTTCTCGTCTGCCACGCCGTCCAGCCTAGACGCGCCGGCGCCCGTGCTCAGCCTTTGGGCCGCTGCTGGAGGCGGCCGGCGAGGTCGGCGAGTTCGGGCCAGTCGGCGGTGCCGGTGACGACGAGCGTGACGTCGGGCAGGACGCGGACGAGCGAGCGCTGGTTCTTGTCCTCGCGGAAGCGCTGCTCCCAGGCGACGCCGCCGATCTGCTGGGTGCCGACGGCCTTGTCGCTGTTGGCCATGCGGCTGGCGAACCCGGCGGCGGGCTGCTCGTCGCTCTGCACGAACATCGCGTGCTCGCGCTTGGCGGTGGCGTAGCCGAGGTAGAGGACCTTGGCGCCGTTCTCGCCGTCGCCGATCCTGTTGCTGTTGGGCACCCACCCGGGCGGGTCCTGCCGCGGCGCCCAGACACCGTACGGCACGCCGTGGCCGAAGTTGGCGACGGTGATGGAGTAGTCGAGCCGCGGAATGTGCTCATCGCGGCTTTGCGGGGTGACCAGCAGGAACAGCCCGGCTCCCGCGAGGCAGACGAAGAGGGCTACCGCGTAGCCGTAGAGACCTTGGGTGAACCGTCGCACACTTGGCGAGGTTACCCGTTGAGGGGGCCGGTCGCGGAAGCGGCCGGGCGGATGCCGCCGATGATGGCGAGAACGTCCTCGGCCAGGCCGCGGTTGCCGGTGAGGACGATCTCGGAGACGGCCGCGGCGAGCGCGCCGGTGATCACCACGACGAGCGCGCGGTCGTCCTCGAAGAGCGCGGCGTTGCGCTGCGCCCACGTACGGAGCCGGTCCCGCATGATGACGTCGAACCCGGGCGGCCCGTCACCGCGCAGGAACAGCGCGGCCAGCTCGCGCTCCTCAAGGCACCCGTCGAGGTACGCGCGCGCGGCACGCACGAACACCCCCATGGGGTCGCTCTCACCGGCGGCGCGGGCCGCGCGGGCGGCCTCCTTGGTGCGCTGGGTCTGCCGGGCCTGGAACTCCTCCCACAGCGTGAGATAGAGGTCGGCCTTGCCGGAGAAGTGGTGGTAGAGGCTGCCGACGCTGGCCTCGGCCCGAGCGACCACGTCGGTCACGCCGGCCTCGGCGAACCCCTTGGAGACGAAGACCTCGCGAGCGGCGGCGAGCAGTGAGCTGCGGGTGGCCGCGCCGCGCTCGGACGTACGCGGCTGGGTGGCGACGGCTCCGTCGCTGCTCGCGTCGGCGGGAACGTCGCCGTTGACGTCGCTGTCCACTTCGCTCATCAGGGATCTCCTCCACGGCGGGGGCGCCACGCACCATGTTGGAGGCGAGATCCCCGGCGCGCACAGCGTATGGCACAAAATCCACGCACCATTTGCAGATTATCCCCCTCCGACCGGGAATAGACCGGCAACTACGATCGAGGGAGACGTCCCACGAGGAGGCCAGCCATCATGTCCGACCAGACTTCCGTGCCGCCGGCGCTCGCCACCAGCGAGCACGCCCCTGATCGCAACCTGGCGCTGGAACTCGTCCGCGTCACGGAGGCGGCCGCGATGGCGGCGGCCCGGTGGGTCGGCCGTGGTGACAAGAACGGCGCGGACGGCGCCGCCGTCAACGCCATGCGCCAGCTCATCAGCACGGTCTCCATGAACGGCGTGGTCGTCATCGGCGAGGGCGAGAAGGACCACGCGCCCATGCTCTACAACGGCGAGCAGGTGGGCGACGGCAGCGGCCCTGACTGCGACGTGGCGGTCGACCCGATCGACGGCACCCGGCTGACCGCGCTCGGCATGCCCGACGCGGTGTCGGTGATCGCGGTGAGCGAGCGCGGCTCGATGTACGACCCGTCGGCCGTCTTCTACATGGAGAAGCTGGTCACGGGCCCCGAGGCGGCCGACGTGGTGGACATCGAGGCCCCGGTCGCGGTCAACATCGACGCGGTGGCCAGGGCCAAGCACTGCTCGCCCTCCGACGTGACCGTGGTCGTGCTCGACCGGCCGCGCCACGAGCGGCTGGTCAAGGAGATCAGGGAGACGGGCGCGCGGATCAAGTTCATCACCGACGGCGACGTGGCCGGTGCGATCATGGCGGCCCGCCAGGGCACCGGCATCGACCTGATGCTGGGCATCGGCGGCACGCCCGAGGGCATCGTGGCGGCGTGCGCGCTCAAGTGCCTGGGCGGCGTCATCCAGGGCAGGCTGTGGCCGCGCGACGACGCCGAGCGCTCCCGCGCCGTGGACGCGGGTCACGACCTGAGCCAGGTCCTCACCACGAACGACCTGGTGAAGTCCGACGACGTGTTCTTCGCGGCGACGGGCATCACGCAGGGCGAGCTGATGCAGGGCGTACGGTTCCGCGCCGGCTCGGCGGTCACGCAGTCACTGGTGATGCGCGGGCGGTCGGGCACGATCAGGAAGATCGAGAGCGAGCACCAGCTGTGGAAGCTGCGGGCGTACAGCGCGATCAACTTCGACACCGCCGGCTGAGCCGGCAATCAGGCACCGCCGCTGAGGCTGTTGCAACGCTTCAGCGGCGGCGCTTGCGGCGCGGTGGCTCCTTGACCTTGACCTCGCCCGCGAAGTTCGTGGTGCGCACCTCGACGACCGGCGCGCCCGGCTCGGTGGGCTGCTTGGTCAGGCGGACGGTCTTGTCCTTCGCCACCCTGATCACCTCGAGCCCCTCGGGCACGTGGATCTCCAGCCCGCCGAAGACGAGGGTGGCGTTGATGATGATCTGGCGGTTCTGCAGGATGGCGTCGCGGAAGTCGAGCTTGGTGGTGCCGAACATGGCGGTCACGCCCAGCTCGGCGGGCACCACCCAGCGGCCGCCGCGCTTCTCCTGCTTGAAGATCGCGGAGACGGGCCGTCCGTCGAGGTTGAGCGGCTGCTGGTCGGGCGGCAGCAGGTCGGTGGTGAGCTCGGCCAGCTCGCCGAGCGTGCGGGCTGAGTAGAGCACGCCGAGCCGCTCTTCGAGCTCGTCGAGCATGAGCCGGCCGTCGGCGTGGGCGTCCTGGAGCACCTGGGCGATGCGTTCGCGGTCGGCGTCGGAGGCGCGCAGCTCGTGCGGCTGCGGGACGTCGCCCGATGGCTGCGGCCGGCGGGCGGAGACCCACTCCTCGGCCAGCCGCTCCCCGACTTCCTGCAGCTTCGGCAACCACGAGCCCGCGCGTTCGTTCACATCTCCGACGATATCCGGCGGTCGGCGGATTCGCTCGTCCTCGGAGGTGAGGTGTCCGAGGATCCCGCCGAACGGCGGCGTGCCGCGCGTGTCCCGTTTTCTCCGCCGATGACGCGGAATCCAGGCGTCCGTACGGCCGTTGATCCGCTTAAAGGGAGGCGTACGTGCATCGACCGGCGCGGTGGGGACTCGGCGCGGCAGGAGCCGGCATAGCGGTGATCATCGGCTTGGAGATCTCCAGCCTGGACGAGATGGATCCGTTCCGCAGGACCATCAGCGAGCACGGGCTGGGGCCCGGCGGCTGGGTCTTCGGCCTCGGGGTGGGCTTATTGGCGGCGGGGTCGCTGGCCATCGGCGTGTCGCTGGCCAGGAAGAAGCTTGCCGGGGTGCTCGGCACCATCGCGCTGATGGGGTGGAGCCTGGGGTTGTTCGTGACGGCCTGGTTCGAGAAGCACGACTGGTCGGTGGGGCCGAGCATGAGCGGCAGCATCCATCGGGTGGGCAGCTTCGTGGCCTTCCTCAGCCTGCCGCTGGCCGCGCTGCTGATCGCCAGGCCGTGGCACCGGCAGCGGTCGCGGGCGACTTTGGTGGCGTTCGGGTTCGGGGTGTGCTCGCTGCTGTGGGTGGCGGGCATCGGCACGATGATGTTCATCGCGTCCGCCGAGGGGCTGCCGTGGTATCGCGTCATGCCCTTGGGGCTGGTGGAGCGGGGCCTGGCCGTGACGGAGGTGGCGGCGCTGCTGGCGCTCGGGGTGTGGGCGGCGGCGGGGCGGATCGACGTACGGGAGCGGGAGGAGAGGGAGGAGCGGCCGGGCGGCGTGGCGGTGGAGACCTCGACGTAACCGTGCCGATCTCGTGCTGGTGGTGGGCTGGGGCAGCCGCTAACCTGACTCCGCCTCACGTTTGACTCCCCCCACCAGGAGGCCGCCGTGCCGTCCTCACGTGATCGCCAGGCCCGCATCGCCACGTACGTCGTCTACGGCGTCCAGGGCCTGTCCTTCGCCTCGCTGCTCATCCAGGTCGCGAACCTGCAGTCCAAGCACGGCCTCGACGAGGGCAGCCTGACGTTGCTGCTGCTCATCGTCCCCGTGTTCGCGGGCGCGGGCAGCGTGGCGGCCGGAGCGTTCGCCGCCCGATGGGGCAGCAGGCTGCTGCTGCGCGTCGCGCAGCCGGCCGTGGCGGCCGCCGTGGTGCTGGCCGGGCTCGCCCCGAACGTGCCGCTGCTGGTGCCGGTGCTGCTGCTGTTCGGGGTGGCCGTGGGCGCGGTGGACGCGGGCATGAACATGCAGGGCGTGGCGGTCGAGCGCCGGTACGGCCTACAGGTGCTCAACGGCTTCCACTGCGTGTGGAGCGTGCTCAGCATGCTCGGCGCGCTGTGGGCGTCGGCGGCGGCCGACCTGCCGCTGGCGGTCGTCATGGGCGCGCCCATGGTGTTCGCGCTGGCCGGCTCGCTGTACGCGGGGCGGCACCTGTGCGGCCCCGCCGAGGAGAAGGTGGAGACGCCCGCGGAGACGGTCGCCGGCCGCTTCCCCTGGCGGCCGATCATCCCGCTCTGCCTGGCCATGGGCTTCCTGTACGTCGGCGACGCGGCCGTCTCCAACTTCAACACCGTGTTCATGAAGGATGTGCTGGAGGCCGGCCCCCGGGTGATCCCGCTGGCCTACGTCGCCTACCAGGCGACCACGCTGGCCGTCCGCCTCGCCGGTGACCTGGCCGTACGCCGCTACGGGCCGGCCGTCATCGTCAGGATCGGCGGGGTGATCGCCACGATCGGGTTCCTCGGCGTCGTGCTGGCGCCGAACCAGCCGCTCGGCATCGTCGCGTTCGGCCTGACCGGGGTGGGGCTGTCGGTCGTCGCGCCGCAGTCGTTCTCCGCGGCCGGACGGCTCGACCCGGCGGGCACCGGCGTCGCCATCGCCCGGGTGAACCTCTTCAACTACGTCGGGTTCATCGTGGGCGCGGCGCTCGTGGGCGGGATCGCGGACGCCGTGGACATGCGGGTGGCGTTCGCCGCGCCGCTGGTGCTGGCGGCGGCGATCATCGCCCTGGCGCCCGGCTTCGAACCCAAGCGCACCCCGGCCACGACCTGACCGGCCTCATCAGCGTCAGCGGCGGACCTCCGCCACCTCCACCGGGCGGCCTTCGCGGAGCGAGAGGTCGGCGGCCTCGGCGACGTACAGGGCCTCCAGGGCGTCCTCGATCGAGCACGGGCTGCGGTCGCCGGTGAGGAAGGCGTCGATCTCGGCGCGGTAGGCGGCCTCGAAGCGGGTGACGAAGTCCGGCCACGGCTCGGCGCCGCTCGCGGGCTGCTCGGCCGAGTGCAGCGGGGCGCGCGGGCCGAGTCCCACGGCCTGCGTGCGCCGGGTGCCGGCCAGCTCCATGCGCACGTCGTACCCGCCGCCGTTGTAGCGCGAGCCCTGCAGCGTGGCGAGCGTGCCGTCGTCGAGGGTGAGCAGCGCGGCGCTGTTGTCCACGTCGCCGGCCTCGGCGAAGAAGGCGGCGCCGCGGTTGGCGCCGCGCGCGTACACCGACACCACCTCCCGGCCGGTGGCCCAGCGCAGGATGTCGAAGTCGTGGATGTGGCAGTCGCGGAAGATCCCGCCCGACATCGGCAGGTACTCGGCGGGCGGCGGCGCGGGGTCGGCCGTCACCATGTGGACACGGTGCAGCTCCCCCAGTTCACCGGCGCGCAACGCCGCGGCGGCGGCCACGTAGCCGGGGTCGAACCGCCGCTGGAACCCGATCTGCACCCGGTTGTCCCCGCGCGCCTCCAGCACCTTGACGGTCTCGGTGACCGTGCCCGCCACCGGTTTCTCGCAGAAGGCCGGGATGCCGCGCTCGCAGGCCGCGACGATCAGCTCGGCGTGGGTGCCGGTCGGCGTGGCGATGACGACGGCGTCCGCCTCGAAGGGGTCGCCCGGCCTGCCGTACGGGGACGTGCGCACGGGGTCGGCCACGATCAGCTCGTCCACCAGCGGGTGCGCGGCGAGGGTGGCGGCGTGGAAGGCGCCGATCCGGCCCAGACCCAGCAATCCCACCCGCATGACGCCCCCCTGCCTCTGGAATCAGATTCTCTTTCTAGGCACGCCTACCCTCTCCAGTCAAGCTTTGTCCAGACATTCTGACCTTCAAGCCCCGTACAGCCTCCTCGGCCTTGTGCACGGGCAGCCGGGCGAACCCCATGACCACGGCCGGCGGCCCCGCCGACTCCCGCATCGGACCGACCGGCTCGACCGACAGGCCCAGCTCCTGGGCGGCCCGCACCGTACGCGGCTCCTCCCACTCGGCGGGCAGCTCCAGGTAGACGTGCAGCCCGGCCTCGATGCCGCGCACCCGTACGGCGGGCAGCTCCGCGGCCAGCGCGCCCACCAGCGCGTCACGGCGGCGGCGATACTCCCTGCGCATCCGCCGCAGGTGCCGGTCGTAGCCGCCGGTCCGCAGGAAGTGCGCGAGCGCGTGCTGCTCGATGACCGGCGAGCCGAGATCCAGCTCCCCGCGCGCCCTGCGGATGCCCTCGGCCAGGTCGGGCGGCGCCGCCACCCAGCCGAGGCGCAGGCCGGGCGCGAGCGCCTTGCTCACACTGCCGCACAGGATCACCCGGTCGGGCGCGAGCCCCTGCAGGCAGCCGACGGGGTCGCGGTCGAAGCGGAACTCGGCGTCGTAGTCGTCCTCGATGATCAGCCGGTGCCCCGCGTACGCCCACTCCATGAGCGCGGCCCTGCGCCGCGGCGACAGCACCACCCCGGTCGGGAACTGGTGCGCCGGCGTCACCAGCGCCGCGTCACCGCCGATGCGCCGCACGTCGAGGCCCTCCTCGTCCACCGGCACCGGCACGACGTGCGCGCCCGCCCGCCTGAGCAGCGGCACCTGACGGTGGCTCGTCGGGTCCTCGACGGCCAGCCGCAGCGGGCGCTGGTCGGTGAGCACGTGCAGCGCCAGGCTCAGCCCCTGGGCGACGCCGCCCACGACGACGAGGTTCTCGGGGCGCACGTCGGCCGCCCTGACCCTCCTGAGGTAGCCGGCCAGCTCTTCCCGCAGCTCAGGCACGCCGCCAGGATCCCCGTAATCGAGGGCGTCCGAGGGTACGGTGGTCAGCACGTGCCTGACGGCCGCCAGCCAGCGTTCACGGGGGAAGTGGCTGAGGTCGGGGGAAGTGGGGCGATGGCCATGGTAGGAGACGGTGCTCGGCGTCCTGCGGCGCACCTGTTGCGGCGTGGGCGGCGCGGCGGCGCGCTGCCGGGTGTTCTTGGGCGTCACCTGGGTGCCGACGCCGACCCTGGAGACCAGGAAGCCCTCGGCCACCAGCTGTTCGTACGCCTCCACCACCACGCCCCTGGAGACCTGCAGGTCGGTGGCGAGGTCGCGGGTGGCGGGCAGGCGGGTGCCAGGCGCGAGCCGCCCGCCGCGGATGGACTCGCGCAACTCCGACGCGATCTGCCCGGCGATGCCTCCCTTCCCGCGGTCTATCCGGATATGGAGGTCGGCCATATTGGTCCTGTCTTCCAGCGGCAAATTGGACTGTTTTCCCGAACCATTGTCTCCCTAGCATCCTTCGCATGATGAGAAACGGCATCCTGGGCGCCGCCGCGGCCATGTTCCTGGTGGGGACCCTGGCCGGGGTCGCGGGACTGATCGGCGCTTACCCCATATACGGCGGACAGGCCGTCAGGTATCTCGTCGCGGCGGTCGTTCTGCTCGTCATCACGCGGGTGCTCGGCCTGCGGTTCGTCAGGATGACCGGCCGCGAGGTGCTCTGCCTGACCGGGCTCGCGCTGCTCGGGCTGGTGCTCTTCAACGTCTGCGTCGTCGAGTCCACCCGCGCCTCCGGCCCCGCCCTGGTCGGCACCGTGCTCGGCACCGTGCCGCTGGCGCTCGCGCTGGCCGGCGGCCGGCCGGCGCCCCGCCTGCTGCTCGGCGCCGCCGTCGTGGTGACCGGCGCGACACTGGCCACCGGGCTCGGCAGCGGCACCACCGAGAGCCTGCTGTGGGCGCTCGGCGCGCTCGTCGGCGAGATCAGCTTCTCGCTGCTGGCCATCCCGCTGCTGCCCAGGCTCGGCGCGATCAGGGTCTCGGCGTACTCGACGACGCTGGCCGTGCCCATGCTGGCGCTGGTCGGCTGGGTGAGCGAGGGCCCCGCGATGCTGCGGACGCCCACCATGCCCGAGGCGCTCGGGCTCGGCTACCTCGCGATCGTGGTGACGGTGATCGCGTTCTTCCTGTGGTACCGCTCGCTGCCCAAGCTGGGCCCCGGCAGGGCCGGGCTGTTCGCCGGGCTCATCCCGGTGGCGGCGATCGCCACGGGCGCGGTGCTCGGCGTCGCCACGCCGACCGCGTACGACCTGGTCGGGGCCGGGCTGGTGATCACCGGCATCATGGTGGGCCTGACCGCGGCGCGCAGCGGCGGCCCCGAGCCCGCCGTCCGGCCGTCGGAGGCCTAAGCCGGTCCCTGGTCCGCTCCAAGGGCGCGTAATCTCTTGGAGCGACCGAAAGGATGGACATGGGCGAGTTCGACTACACCGACCTGCTTCCGCTTGGAGCCGACGACACCGCATACCGGCTGATCACTTCGGAGGGGGTGCGGAAGGTCGAAGCGGCCGGGCGTACGTTCCTCGAAGTGTCGCCGGAGGCGCTGCGCCTGCTGACCGAGGCGGCCGTCCACGACATCTCCCACTTCCTGCGCGCCTCGCACCTCGCCCAGCTCAGGAAGATCGTCGATGACCCCGAGTCCAGCGGCAACGACCGCTTCGTCGCCCTCGACCTGCTGAAGAACGCCTCCATCTCGGCCGGCGGCGTGCTGCCGATGTGCCAGGACACCGGCACCGCCATCGTCATGGGCAAGCGCGGCCGCCACGTGCTGACCGACGGGCGCGACGCCGAGCACATCTCGCGCGGCGTGTACGACGCCTACACCAAGCTCAACCTGCGCTACTCCCAGATGGCCCCGATCACCATGTGGGAGGAGAAGAACACCGGCAACAACCTGCCCGCCCAGGTCGAGCTCTACGCCGAGGACCCCCACGGCCACCCCGACGAGTACAAGCTGCTGTTCATGGCCAAGGGCGGCGGCTCGGCCAACAAGTCGTTCCTGTACCAGGAGACCAAGGCCGTGCTCAACGAGAAGCGCATGATGGCCTTCCTGGAGGAGAAGATCAGGTCGCTCGGCACGGCGGCCTGCCCGCCGTACCACCTGGCCGTCGTCGTGGGCGGCACCTCCGCCGAGTACGCGCTCAAGACCGCCAAGTACGCCAGCGCCCGCTACCTCGACTCCATCCCCACCGAGGGCTCGCCGTCCGGCCACGGGTTCCGTGACCTGGAGATGGAGGCCAAGGTCTTCGAGCTGACCCAGAAGCTGGGCATCGGCGCGCAGTTCGGCGGCAAATACTTCTGCCACGACGTCCGCGTGATCCGCCTGCCCCGCCACGGCGCGTCCTGCCCGGTGGCCATCGCGGTCTCCTGCTCGGCCGACCGCCAGGCGCTCGCCAAGATCACGCCGGAGGGCGTCTTCCTGGAGCAGCTGGAGACCGACCCGGCCCGCTTCCTGCCCGACACCACCGACGAGCACCTCTCCGACGACGTCGTGCAGATCGACCTCAACCGGCCGATGCCCGAGATCCTGGCCGAGCTGTCGAAATACCCGGTCAAGACCCGCCTGTCGCTCACCGGCCCGCTGGTCGTGGCCCGCGACATCGCGCACGCCAAGATCGCCGAGCTGCTCGACAACGGCGGCGAGATGCCGCAATACCTCAAGGACCACGCCGTCTACTACGCCGGACCGGCCAAGACGCCCGAGGGTTACGCCTCCGGCTCGTTCGGCCCGACCACGGCCGGGCGCATGGACTCCTACGTCGAGCGCTTCCAGGCGGCCGGCGGCTCCATGGTGATGCTGGCCAAGGGCAACCGCTCGAAGCAGGTCACCGAGGCCTGCCAGAAGTACGGCGGCTTCTACCTGGGCTCGATCGGCGGCCCCGCGGCCCGGCTGGCGCAGGACTGCATCAAGAAGGTCGAGGTGCTGGAATATCCGGAGCTCGGCATGGAGGCGGTGTGGAAGATCGAGGTCGTCGACTTCCCCGCGTTCATCGTCGTTGACGACAAGGGTGAGGACTTCTTCACCGATAAGACGGGCCCCGTGCTGACCATCGGCCGCCGCTGAGGCTCCTCATCGGAGGGGTCGCCGCCGCCGCTGGGGCTCCTGCCCTGGCGGCGCGGCGGTCAGGAGCTCAGGCGGCCAGCGGCGCGCGGTGCGGGGCCACGACGGTGCCGTCGGGCAGCAGCAGGCCGGTGTCGTCGAACAGCACGACGCCGTTGCAGAGCAGGCTCCAGCCCTGGTCGGGGTGGGAGGCGATCACGTGCGACCGCTCACGGTCGGGAGAGTCGGCACTCGGGCAAACGGGGTAGTGACTGCACATCGCGCACCTCTCAGATGGCGCTCCTGGTTGCTGGCCGGTCAGAAGGGCAGATGGCGCCCTGACGGAGTGCGGAGGTCGAGCGCCACCTTGACCGGCTTCCTCGGCCGGCGGCGCACCTGCGTCTGGCGCATCTGCCTCACATCCTTCGGCGGTCTGTCTTCGGCGGATGGGACTTCAGTCTGACGTCGGGAACCGACAGTTTCCGGTGAGTTCGCCGGTGAGTTCGCCTGGGCGCTTCGCCGGGTTTCTGTGCCTTCACCGTGCCCCCGTCCTCTTACGGCACCCTTTCAACTCGCTGACGGCACCCCCGTGGTTCCTGTCAGCCAGCCTGCCGTACTGCTGGTAGTCCCCTACCAGGCATCATGCACAACCCATCCGCCGTATGTTGTGCCGATCGACACATACGGCGTATGACCTGCGAAAACGCCCTGCCACTCCGGGCGGGGGTTGCGACGAGCCGCAGGTGATCGCGTACGCTGGGCTACCGGAGACGGGTCGCGAGCACCGCGAGCCCCCGGCGCGGGGATGTGACCAGGGGGTTTGCTGACGTCACAAGTCATACGGGTTGACTTAAGTTCGCAACAATTAATCGGCCCTGCCTCTACTGGTCGGTTTACACAAATAGGTAAGCTGCCTGCCATGCGTGCGCCTTCCGGTTACCTCCTCGCCGCGCGCTATCGGCTTCTTGAGCCGGTTGGTCGTGGCGGCATGGGCACCGTCTGGCGGGCGCATGACGAGCTGCTCGACCGTGACGTGGCGGTCAAGGAGGTGCGGCTGCCCACCGTTCTCGACGAGGAGCTGCGCGCCGAGCTGTGCGCGCGCACCGAGCGCGAGGGCCGGGCCACCGCGATGGTCGCGCACCCGTCCGTCATCACCGTCTTCGACGTCGTCACGGAGGACGACCGGCCGTGGATCGTGATGGAGCTGCTCCATGCGAGGTCCCTTGAGCAGCTCATCAAGGAAGAGGGACCGCTCCACCCGCGCAAAGTGGCCGAGATCGGCCGGCAGATCCTCGGCGCGCTGCGCGCCGTGCACGCGAAGGGCATCCTGCACCGCGACGTCAAGCCGAGCAATGTGCTGGTGACGGAGGACCGCGCGGTCCTGACCGACTTCGGCCTCGCCGCACTCGAAGGTGACGTCTCCATCACCCAGGCGGGCATCGTTCTGGGCTCCGCCGGATACATCGCTCCAGAGCGGGTGCTCGGCTCCAAGGCCAGCCCCGCCGGCGATCTGTGGTCGCTCGGCGCGACCCTCTACACCGCCGTCGAGGGCAGGGGCCTGAGCGGCAGGCGTACGGCCGCCGCCGCCCTCGCCGCGCTCACCAGCGGTGAGCCGATCCCCATGACCAAGGCGGGGCCGCTCGCGCCCGTGCTCGACGCGCTGCTCAGGATCGACCCCGCGACCAGGCTCGATTCCGTTCGCGCCTCGCTCATGCTGGCCAGGGTGGCCGCGGGCGGCTCGGCGGAGGAGCCGCTGCCGCCGCGTAAAAGCCCCGGGAAAACCGCAGGTAAAGCCACCGGCAGGGCCCCGGCCTCGATCCCGCAGCCCTCTTTCGTACGCCGGCCCTCGCACCGGGGGATGCACAGGGCCGACCCGCCCGCCGCGCCGTTCACCGTGCCCTCGCCCAGGCTCGAACGCAAATCCGGCGAAGGCGTCCACCGGAGGCGTGTCGAACAGCGGCCCACGCCGTCCGCTTATGCCCGATTCAAAGCGACGGTGATAAAGTTGTTCCTTCCTCGGCGGTTCTGGCCAAGAGAACTTCGCAAGCGAGGGTAAAGCACTTCCCAAGCGAGAATCGATATCTTCTTCTCATGCCGGAACAGCAGACACGCCTGCTCGCGGAGCGCTACGAGCTCATCGCCCCGCTCGGCCGGGGCACGATGGGGACCGTGTGGCGCGCCCGCGACCGCGCGCTCGGGCGCGAGGTGGCGGTCAAGGAAATCCGCCAGGACCCCGTGCTCACCGAGGAACAGCGGGCCGAGCTGCGCGAGCGCATGGTCCGCGAAGGACGTATAGCCTCGCGGATCAACCATCCGTCCGTGGCCTCCATCCACGACGTCCTCATCCAGGACAACAGCCCGTGGATCATCATGGAGCTCATCGAGGCCCGCTCCCTTGAGCAGGTGATCGAGGAGGAGGGGCCGCTGCCACCGCGGCTCGTGGCGGAGATCGGCGTCGACCTGCTCGGTGCCCTCCGCGCCGCGCACGCCCAGGGCATCACCCACCGCGACGTCAAGCCGGCCAACGTGCTCATCACCGAGAGCGGGCGCGTCGTGCTGACCGACTTCGGCATCGCCAAGGCCGAGGGTGACTCGCGGCTCACCAAGACCGGCATGGTCATCGGCTCACCCGGCTACACCGCTCCCGAGCGGGCCCGTGGCGAGTACACCGGGCCCGAGTCCGACATCTGGTCGCTCGGGGCGACGCTGTACTTCGCCGTCGAGGGGCGGCCCGCGTACGAGCGGTCCACGATCGCCGAGACGCTGGCCGCGCTGCTCACCGAGAACGCCGACCCGCCCACCCAGGCCGGGCGGCTGCGTCCGGTGCTGAACGGGCTGCTCAACAAGGACTACCGGCAGCGCCTCGGCGCCGCCAAAGCGGAGACCCTGCTGCGCATGGTCGCCGACACCCCCACGAGCGAGATGCCGGCGCTGACGGCCGAGGCTCTTAAGGCGCAGGAGGCCGCTTTGCCCGACCCGTTCGCCCCTCAACCCAAAACCTCCCAACCTCAGGGACGCGGCTCCCAACACCCCGGCGCGGCAGGCCAGGGCCCAGGCGCGGCAGGCCAGGGCCCAGGCGCACAGGGCGGCCAAAGCGGACCGAGCGGCCAGGGCAGGCCGGGCGGCCAAGGCCCCGGCGCGCCAGGCGGCCCAAGCTCGCAAGGTGGCCCGGGTAGCGGGCAGGCTCCCACGGGGCCCGGCCGGCGACCGGCCGCCGCGGCCGG
>NZ_JBEXLH010000107.1:0-16614 GCF_040609855.1 Nonomuraea sp. NPDC004580
GCGGCGCGCTGCCGGCGCCGGAGGTGACGCGGGCGAGCAGGGGACCGGCCGATGCGCGGGAGGAGCTGCTGTGCGCGGCCTTCGCCGAGGTGCTGAGGCTGCCCGAGGTCGGGGTGGACGACGACTTCTTCGCACTGGGCGGGCACTCGCTGCTGGCGGTGCGGCTGGTGAGCAGGATCCGGGCGCAGGGCATCGAGGTGCCGGTGCAGGCGCTGTTCGAGGCGCCCACGGTGGCCCTGCTGGCCAGGTACTCCGGCCGTGAACGCGTCCCGGTGCCCCCGAACGCGATCCCCGCAGGCGCCCGTGTGATCACGCCGGACATGCTGCCGCTGGTCGAGCTGACCCAGGCGGAGATCGACCGGATCGTGGCCGGGGTGCCGGGCGGCGCGGGCAACCTCGAGGACGTCTACCCGCTGGCCCCGCTCCAGGAGGGCATGCTCTTCCACCACCTGCTCGCGGGCGGCGGCGCGGACGCGTACGTGATGCCGACCGTGCTCGAGTTCGACACGCGGGCCCGGCTGGACGGGTTCGTGGCCGCGCTGCAGGCCGTGGTGGACCGGCACGACGTGTTCCGCGCCTCCGTGGCGTGGGAGGGCCTGGCGGAGCCGGTGCAGGTGATCTGGCGGCAGGCCACCCTGCCCGTGACACCCGTACGGCTGCCCGGAGCCGGCTCAGACCCCGCACAGCAGTTGCTCGCGGCGGCCGGCGCGGCGATGGACATCGGGCGGGCGCCCCTCCTGGACGTGCACATCGCGCAGTCGCCCGGCACCGGCCGCTGGCTGGCGCTGATCAGGATGCACCACATGATCCGCGACCACCTGGGACTCGACGTGGTGCTCGGCGAGGTCGCCGCCTTCGCCGCCGGTCGGGGACACGAGCTGCCTGACCCCGTGCCGTTCCGCTCCTTCGTCGCCCAGGCCCGCGCCCGGGGGGACGCCGAGGAGCACGAGCGCTACTTCGCCGAGCTGCTCGGTGACGTGGACGAGCCCACGGCCCCGTACGGGCTGCTCGACGTGCGCGGGGACGGCGTGCGGACCGCCGCCGCGTGGGCCCCGCTGACCCCTGAGCTGGCCGCCCGCGTACGCGAGGCCGCCCGGCGGCTCGGCACCAGCCCGGCGACCGTGTTCCACGTGGCGTGGGCCCGCCTGCTCGCCGTGCTCGCGGGCCGCGACGACGTCGTCTTCGGCACCGTTCTGCTCGGCCGGATGAACGCCGCCGACGGCGCCGACCGCGTGGTGGGCCCGCTGCTCAACACTCTCCCGGTACGCGTACCGGTGAAGGGCCTCGGCGCCGGCGCGGCCGTGGCCATGATGCGCACCCAGCTCGCCCGGCTGTTCGACCACGAGCACGCGTCGCTGACGACGGCGCAGCGGGCGAGCCGGGTCGGAGCGGACGCCCCGCTGTTCACGTCCCTGTTCAACTACCGCCACGGCGGCGCGCAGGGCGACGGCGGCCCCTCGTTCGAAGGCGTCAGGACGCTCTTCACCCGTGAGCGCACCAACTACCCTCTGACGGTCGCGGTGGACGACGACGGCGACGAGCTGGGCCTGGGTGTCGAGGCCGCCGCGCCCATCGACCCCGGCTCCGTGGTCGCCCTCCTGCGCACCACCGTCGAGAACCTCGTCCGCTCGCTGGAGACGGTGGCCGACGGCGGCCAGGACACGCCGCTGTCGGAGGTGCCGGTGCTCGACGACGGGGAGCGGTGGCGCGCCGTGCGCGACTGGCAGGGCGAGCACGTCGCACGGGACCGGACCTCGGTGGTGGAGCTGTTCGAGGCGGGGGCGGAGGCAGCGCCGGATGCGGTCGCGGTGGTGTGCGGTGGCGTCGAGGTGACGTACGCGGAGCTGGAGGCGCGGGCGAACCGGCTGGCCCGGCTTCTGATCGCGAAGGGCGTCGGTCCTGAGTCGCCGGTGGCGGTCGTGCTGGAGCGCGGGATCGGCGTGGTGGTGGCGATGCTGGCCGTCTGGAAGGCGGGCGGCGTGTACGTGCCGATCGACGTCGAGTACCCCGCCGAGCGGATCGCGTGGATGCTGGCCGACGCCGGTGCGCGGGTCGTGGTGACCGAACGCGCGGTGGCGGGGCTGCCGCCGGCGGAGGTGGTGACGCTGGGCGACTCGGCAGGGCTGCCGGACGAGCGGCCGGGCGTCGCGATCGACGGATCGAGCCTGGCGTACGTCATCTACACCTCGGGTTCGACCGGAGTGCCGAAGGGCGTGGGCGTGGCGCATGCCGGGCTGGTGAACCTGATCGAGGTGTTCGGCCCGGTCATGGGGGTCGAGCCGGGCGTGGGGGTGCTGCAGTTCGCCTCGTTCGGCTTCGACGCCTCCGTCCTGGACGTCGCCGTGACGCTGGCGCGCGGCGGACGGCTGGTGATCGCGCTGCCTGCGGAACGGACCGACGCCGGATTGCTGCGGGACCTGCTCTCCTCCACCGGCGTTCAGGCGGCGAGTGTGGTGCCGTCGCTGCTGGAGGTCGTGGACCCGGCCGACTGGGCAGGGGTGGAGACGGTGCTGGTCGGCGCGGAGCCGATCGCGAGCGGGACGGCGCGGGAGTGGGCTCGGGACCGGCGGCTGGTCAACACCTACGGGCCGACGGAGGCGACGGTGATGGTGACCGCCGGCCCGGTGGAGCACGTCAACGGCGTCGTCCCCTTCGGCCGGCCGATCGCCAACACCCGCTTGTACGTCCTGGACGATCACCTGGCCCCGGTGCCGGTCGGGGTGCCCGGCGAGGTGTACGTCGCCGGCCCCCAGCTCGCGCGCGGCTACGTCGGCCGGCCTGACCTGACCGCCGAGCGCTTCGTGGCATGCCCGTACGAGGACGGCCGGATGTACCGGACGGGAGACGTGGCCCGCTGGACCCCTGAGGGCGAGCTGGTCTTCGTCGGCCGGGCGGACGAGCAGGTGAAGATCCGCGGCATGCGGGTCGAGCCGGGCGAGCTACGGGCGGTGCTGGCCGACCACCCGGACGTGTCGCAGGCTGCGGTGGTCGTCCGCGCCGACGCGGGAGAGAAACGCCTGGTCGCCTACGTCGTCGGCGGCGAGGCCGAGGACGTCAGGCGGTACGCCGCCGACCGGCTGCCCGCCCACCTGGTGCCCTCAGCGGTCGTGGTGCTCGACGAGCTGCCGCTGACCGTGAACGGCAAGCTCGACCGCAGCGCGCTGCCCGCCGACACGCCGGCCGTGACCAGCCGGGCGCCGGCCACGCCCCGGGAAGAGGCCCTGTGCCAGGTGTTCGCGCAGGTGCTCGGCAGACAGCAGGTCGGCGTGGACGACGACTTCTTCGCGCTCGGCGGCCACTCCCTGCTGGCGATCCGGCTCGTCAGCAGGATCCGCACCGTCCTGGGAGCCGACGTGTCCATCAGAACCCTGTTCGAGGCGCCCACCGTGTCCGGGGTGGCAAGTCGTCTCGGAAACCAACGCTCGACACGGCCGACGTTGCGACCCATGCGGCGTGACCAGGAGGAGTCATGAGAGTTCCCTTGTCGTTCGCCCAGCGCCGGCTGTGGTTCATCCACCGGCTCGACGGCCCGAGCGCGGCGTACAACATCCCCATCGCGCTCAGGCTCACCGGCGAGGTGGACCGGGCGGCGCTGAACGCGGCGCTGCTCGACGTCATCGGCCGTCACGAGGTGCTGCGGACGGTGTTCCCGGTCGAGGGCGGTGAGCCGTACCAGCGGGTGCTGGGCGTGGCGGAGCTGGACTGGGCGCTGTCGGTCGCCGAGGTGGACGCCGCCGGGCTGGCCGAGGCGGTGGGGCGGGCCAGGGAGCACGCGTTCGACCTGGCGTCCGAGGTGCCGATCAGGGCGACGTTGTTCGTGACGGGGCCGGGTGAGCAGGTCCTGGTGGTGGTGACGCATCACATCGCGGCCGACGGGTGGTCGATGGGGCCGCTGGCACGGGATGTGTCGATCGCCTATGAGGCCCGCTCCCGTGGCGGGGCGCCGGAGTGGGAGGCGCTGCCGGTCCAGTACGCGGACTACACCTTGTGGCAGCGGGAGCTGCTGGGCGAGGAGGACGATCCGGACAGTGTCCTGTCCCGGCAGATCGGTTACTGGCGGGAGGCGCTCGCGGGCATCCCGGAGGAGCTGGATCTCCCATACGACCGCCCACGTCCCGAAATATCAGGTCATGTCGGGCATGTCGTGCCGCTCGACGTCCCCGCCGACGTGCACGCGCGGTTGCTGGAGGTGGCGCGGGCCGAGGGCGCGACCACGTTCATGGTGTTGCAGGCCGCGCTCGCGGTGCTGCTGGCCAAGCTGGGCGCGGGCCGGGACATCCCCATCGGCGCCGCCGTGGCGGGCCGTACCGACGAGGCGCTGGACGACCTGGTCGGCTTCTTCGTCAACACGCTCGTCATCCGTACCGACCTGTCAGGCGACCCGACGTTCCGCGAAGTGCTCGGCCGCGTCAAAGAGAGCAGCCTGGACGCCTACGCCCACCAGGACGTGCCGTTCGAACGCCTGGTGGAGGAGCTGGCCCCGTCCAGGTCGCTGTCCCGCCACCCCCTCTTCCAGGTCGTGCTCACGCTCCAGAACGTGGAGGAAGCGGCCCTGGACCTGGAAGGTCTGCAGGCGGGCGGGGTGGCCGCCGAGTGGGGCGCTTCGGCCAGGTTCGACCTGGAGTTCAGCGTCCACGAGGCGTTCGGTGCGGACGGCGCTCCCGCCGGGCTGCGCGGCTCCCTGACCGCTGCGGCGGACCTGTTCGAGAGGGAGTCCGCCGGCCTGCTGGTGGCGCGGTGGATCCGGGTCCTCGCGGCGGTGGCGGCCGACCCGCGGGCGCGGCTGTCCGCGGTGCCGGCGGCCGACGCCGCAGAGCGGGACCGCGCGCTGGTCGCGTGGCAGGAGGCCCCTGCGGGGGGCGCGGCGGGCGGCGCGGCGCTGTCGCTGGTGGAGCTGTTCGAGACGCAGGCCGCCAGGACGCCCGAGGCGACGGCCGTGGTCTGCGACGGCGCCGAGGTCACCTACGCGGACCTGGACGCCAGGGCCGAGCGGCTGGCCCGGCTGCTGGCCGCGCGCGGCGTCGGCCCGGAGACGGTGGTGCCCGTCGTCCTGGAACGCGGCGTGGACGTGATCGTCGTCATGATCGCCGTGCTGAAGGCGGGCGGCGCCTATCTGCCCGTCGACCCCGGCTACCCGGCGGCGCGGATACGGCAGCTCGTGGCGGGCTGCGCCCTGGTCGTGGTCTCGGCGGAGACCGCGGGGCTGCTCCCCGGCGGCGCCGGCCTGCTCATGGTGGACGACCCGGCCGAGGCGGCGCCGGTCCGGCGCGTCGTGCCGCACCCCGACCAGCCGGCGTACGTCATCCACACCTCAGGCTCGACCGGGCAGCCCAAGGGCGTCGTGGTGACGCACCGCAACGTCGCCGAGCTGTTCGCCGCGACCCGCGACCACTTCCGCCCGGTGCCGCAGGACGCGTGGAGCTGGTTCCACTCCTTCGCCTTCGACTTCTCGGTGTGGGAGGTGTGGGGCGCGTTGCTGTCCGGCGGCCGCGTGGTGGTCGTCCCGTACGCGGTCTCCCGGTCGCCGGAGGAGTTCCTGTCCCTGGTGGAGGAGAGCGGCGTCAGCATCCTCAGCCAGACGCCGTCCGCGTTCTACCCGCTCATGACGGCGGCGGCCAGACGCCCGCAGGCCATGGCCGGCGTGCGGGCGATCGTGTTCGGCGGCGAGGCACTGGAGGTCGGCAGGCTCGCCGGATGGTGGCCGTACCAGGGCGCCGCGGGGCCGCGCCTGATCAACATGTACGGCATCACCGAGACCACCGTCCACGTCACCTTCCACGAGGTGACGCCCGGCACCGTCACCGGCGGCAGCGTGATCGGCCGTGGCCTGCCCGGACTCCGGGTGCTGGTGCTCGACGAATGGCTCACCCCCGTGCCCCCTGGCGTCGCCGGCGAGGTGTACGTGACGGGCGGCCAGCTGGCCCGCGGCTACCGGCACCGGCCCGAGGCCACCGCGGAACGCTTCGTGGCCTGCCCCTACGGCGCGCCCGGCGAGCGCATGTACCGCTCGGGCGACCGGGCCCGCTGGACGAGCGACGGCCGGCTGGAGTACGTCGGCCGCGCCGACGCCCAGGTCAAGATCCGCGGGTTCCGCATCGAGCCAGGCGAGATCGAGAGCGTGCTGGCCGGGCACCAGGACGTGGCGCAGGCGGCGGTCGTCGTCCGCGAGGACACCCCCGGCGACCGGCGGCTGGTCGCCTACGCTGTCCCGGCAGGCGAGGAGACCGGCCTCGCCGAGCGCATCCGCAGTGAGGGGACCGGCTCCGCCGAGCCCATTCGCGGCGACGAGATCGGCCTCGCCGACCGGATCCGCGGCCACGCCGCCGAGCGGCTGCCCGCCCACATGGTGCCGTCGGCCGTGGTGCTGCTCGACGCCCTGCCGCTCACCGTCAACGGCAAGCTCGACCGCAAGGCGCTGCCCGCCCCCGAGTACGCCGTGGGCGGCCGCGCCCCGCTCGGCCCGCGCGAGGAACTGCTGTGCGAGGGCTTCGCGCACGTCCTCGGCCTGGAGCGGGTCGGCGTGGACGACGACTTCTTCGCTCTGGGCGGCCACTCGCTGCTGGTGGTGTCGTTGGTGGAGTGGCTGCGCGAGCGCGGCGTCACCGTGTCCGTACGGGCGTTCTTCCAGACCCCCACCGTCGAAGGGCTGGCGGCGGCGGCCGGCGACCACCAGGTGACCGTGCCGCCCAACGCGATCCCCGACCACCCCGCCGCGATCACTCCGGACATGCTGCCGCTGGTCGAGCTGACCCAGGCCGAGATCGACCAGGTCGTGGCCGGCGTGCCCGGCGGCGCGGCCAACGTCGCCGACGTCTACCCCCTCGCGCCCCTGCAGGAGGGCATGCTCTTCCACCACCTGCTCGCGGGCGGCGGCGTGGACGCGTACGTGCTGGTGACCGTCCTGGAGTTCGGCTCCCGCGCCCGCCTGGACGCCTTCGCCGCCGCGTTGCAGCAGGTCATCGACCGGCACGACATCTTCCGCACCAGCATGGCGTGGGAGGGGCTGCCGTCGCCGGTGCAGGTGGTCTGGCGCACGGCGACGCTCCCCGTCGAGACCGTCGTGCTCGCCGGCGACCCCGACGACCCGGTGAACCGGCTGGTGACGACCGTCGGGTTGTCCATGGACGTCGGCCGGGCGCCCCTGCTCGACCTGCACGTCGCCCACACCGGCGACCGGTGGCTCGGCATGGTGCGCGTGCACCACATGGTCCAGGACCACCTCGGCCTGGACGTGCTGCTCAGCGAGGTCGAGGCGTTCCTGGCCGGACGGGGCGACGACCTGCCCGAGCCGATGCCGTTCCGCGCCTTCGTCGCCCAGGCCAGGACCGGCGGCAGCGAGACCGAGCACGAGCGCTTCTTCGCCAGGCTGCTCGGCGACGTGGACGAGCCGACCGCGCCGTTCGGCCTGCTCGACGCCCGGGGCGACGGCGTCGACATGGTCAGGACGTCCGTGGACGTGGACCCCGCACTCGAACGGCGGCTGCGCGAACGCTCCCGGCGGCTCGGCGTCAGCCCCGCCACGGTGCTGCACGTCGCCTGGGCCCGCGTGGTGGCCGCGGTGTCCGGGCGCGACGACGTGGTGTTCGGGACGGTGCTGTTCGGCCGGATGAACGCGGGCGCCGGTTCGGACCGCGTGCCCGGCCCCTTCATCAACACCCTCCCCGTACGCCTCCAGGTGAACGGCGTCGGCGCGGCCGAGGCCGTCGCGGTCATGCGCCGCCACCTCGCCGACCTGCTCGCCCACGAGCACGCCCCCCTGGCGCTGGCCCAGCGCGCCAGCGGCGTCGCCCCCGACACGCCCCTGTTCACCTCGATACTCAACTACCGGCACAACGTCGGCGGCGGCCGCGACCGCGCCGCGCAGGACCCGTTCGAGGGCATCAGGACCGTCTTCACCAGGGAGCGCAACAGCTACCCGCTGTCGGTGTCGGTCGACGACGACGGCGCCTCACTGCGGCTCGTGGTGGACGCCGTGGCGCCGATCGACCCGCGGACGGTGTGCCAGTTGTTCGCCACGGCGGTGGAGGGGCTGGTGGCGGCGCTCGAATCGGAGGTGCCGCTGGCGGCGGTACGGGTGCTCGACGCCGAGGCGCGGCGGCAGGTCGTGGAGGAGTGGAGTGGCAGTGAGGCCGCTTCGGTGGAGGGGTCGGTGGTGGAGGGGTCGGTGGTGGAGTGGTTCGGGGTGCGGGCTGGTGAGAGGCCGGATGCGGTGGCGGTGGTGGGTGAGGGTGAGGTGTTGTCGTTCGGTGGGGTGGAGTCGCGGGCGAATCGGCTGGCGCGTTTCTTGGTGGCGCAGGGTGTGGGGTGTGAGTCGGTGGTGGGGTTGTGTCTGCCGCGTGGGGTGGATGCGGTGGTGGCGATGCTGGCGGTGTGGAAGGCGGGGGGTGCGTTTTTGCCGGTTGATCCGGGTCAGCCTGCGGAGCGGATCGGGTTCATGCTGGCCGACAGTGGTGCGGTGCTGGTGCTGGGTTTGAGGGAGGTGCTGGATGAGCTGCCCGCCGGTCGGGTGCGGATGGTCGCCCTTGATGACGCGCTGGTGCAGGTGCAGCTGTCGATGTTGGAGGATTCTCCGCTTGGGGTGGGGGCGCTTGCGGACGCCTTGGCCTATGTCATGTACACCTCCGGCTCGTCCGGTAAGCCGAAGGGCGTGGCGGTTACGCATGGCGGGCTGGCCACTTATGTGGGCTGGGCGGTGCGGGCGTATCAGACGGATGGCGGGGCGCCGGTGCATTCGTCGCTGGGTTTCGACCTGACGGTGACCAGCGTGTGGGTGCCGCTGGTGGCCGGGGCTCCGGTGCGGATGAGTGTCGAGGGCGGCGCGGAAGGCTTGGCGGCTCTGCTGAACGAGAACTCCTTCGGCCTGGTCAAGGTGGTGCCAGGGCATCTGGCGCTGCTGAGCGAGCTTGTGCCGGCGGAGGTTCTCGCCGATGCCGCCAGGACCTGGGTCGTGGGTGGCGAGGCGCTGAGGGGGGTGGATGTCCGTCACGTCGGGCCCGTCGTGGTGAACGAGTACGGCCCGACGGAGACGGTGGTGGGCTGCTGCACCTTCGAGGTGCGGGCGGGCGACGAGGTCGAGGACCGGGTGCCGGTGGGTCGTCCGTCGCCGGGGACACGGCTGTTCGTGCTGGACGGCAGGTTGGAGCCGGTGCCGGCGGGCGTGGCGGGCGAGCTCTACATCGCCGGGGACCAGGTCGCCCGGGGATATGTGGGTCGTCCTGGGCTGACGGCGGAGCGGTTCGTGGCGTGTCCGTTCGGTGGGCGGATGTACCGGACCGGGGACGTGGCCCGCTGGCGGGCCGATGGGGTGCTGGAGTTCCTGGGGCGGGCCGATGAGCAGGTGAAGATCCTCGGCTACCGCATCGAACCCGGGGAGGTTCAGGCGGTCGTGGCCGGACATCCGTGGGTGGCACAGGCTGCGGTGATCGCGCGGGACTCCCGCCTGGTCGCTTACGTGGTCGCCGAGGAGGAGACGGACGATCTACCGGAGTCGGTGCGGGCCTTCGTGGCCGCCAGACTGCCGGAGTACATGGTGCCCTCGGCCGTCGTGGTGCTGCCCGCGCTGCCGCTGACCGCCAACGGCAAGCTGGACCGGCGGGCGTTGCCCGCTCCCGAGCACGTCGCGGTCACGGGTCGTGAGCCCGCCACCGAGCAGGAGGCGGTGCTGTGCGGGTTGTTCGCCGAGGTGCTGGGCGTGTCCGGCGTCGGGGTGGATGACGACTTCTTCGCCTTGGGCGGGCACTCGCTGCTGGCCGTCCGGCTGGTCAGCAGGATCAGAGCGGTCCTGGACGTGGAGGTGGAGATCCGCGTCCTGTTCGACGCGCCGACGGTCAGAGGTCTGGCCGAGCGGTTGACGGAGGCGGACGAGGCCCGGCCTGCGCTGACGGCGTGGGAGCGGCCTGAGCGGGTGCCGTTGTCGTTCGCGCAGCGCCGGTTGTGGTTCATCCAGCAGTTGGAGGGGCCGAGTGCGACGTACAACATTCCGACGTCGCTGCGTCTGAGCGGTGAGGTGGATCGCGACGCGCTGGGTGCGGCGCTGCGGGATGTGATCGGCCGGCATGAGGCGCTGCGCACGGTGTTCCCGACCGCGAACGGTGAGCCGTACCAGCGCGTTCTCGGCATGGACGAGCTGGAGTGGGAGCTGCGGGTCGTCGAGGTCGCGCCGGAGCAGGTTCACGATCAGGTGGCGCGGGCGTTCGCGCACACCTTCGACCTGGCGTCCGAAGTGCCGATTCGGGCCTGGCTGTTCACGGGCCGGGACGAGCACGTGCTGGCGGTCGTCATGCACCACATCGCCGGCGACGGCTGGTCCCTGGCGCCGCTGGCGCGGGACGTGTCGATCGCCTACGAGGCCCGCTGCCACGGCCGCGCACCTCGATGGGACTCGCTGCCGGTCCAGTACGCCGATTACGCCCTGTGGCAGCGGGAGCTGCTGGGCGCGGAGGACGACCCGGGCAGTGTGCTGTCGCGGCAGATCGGGTTCTGGCGGGAGGCGCTTGAGGGCGTCCCGGAGGAGCTGGCGTTGCCGGTGGACCGGCCGCGTCCGGCGGTCCCGGGCTATCGAGGGCATGGGGTGCCGGTCGAGGTGCCGGCCGAGGTGCACGCGCGGCTCGTCGAGGTGGCCAGGGCCGAGGGCGCGACCACGTTCATGGTGTTGCAGGCCGCGCTCGCGGTGCTGCTGGCCAAGCTGGGCGCGGGCCGGGACATCCCGATAGGCGCTGCGGTGGCGGGGCGCACCGATGAGGCGCTGGACGATCTGGTCGGGTTCTTCGTGAACACGCTGGTCATCCGTACCGACCTCGCGGGCGACCCGACGTTCCGCGAGGTGCTGGCTCGCGTCAAGGACGCGAGCCTGGACGCCTACGCCCACCAGGACGTGCCGTTCGAACGCCTGGTGGAGGAGCTGGCCCCGTCCAGGTCGCTGTCCCGCCATCCCCTCTTTCAGGTGGCGCTCACGCTGCAGAACACCATCGACGCCGAGCTGGACCTGCCCGGCATGCGGTCGTCCGGCCTGACCCCCGGCGAGGTGGCCGCGAAGTTCGACCTCGACCTGACCATGACGGAGCTCCTCGATCAGGACGGCGCACCGGCAGCCCTGCACGGCACGATCGTCGCCGCCGCCGACCTGTTCGACAGGGGGTCGGCCGAGCAGCTCGCGGAGCGGTGGGTCCGGGTGCTGGCGGCGGTGGCGGCCGATCCGCACACCCGGCTGTCGGCCGTGGAGGTCCTCGGCGCCGGCGAGCGGGACCGGGTGCTGGCCGAGTGGAGCGAGCCCGGCACGCGGGCCAGGCCGCGGCCGGTGACCGAGCTGTTCGAGGCGCACGCCGCGCGGGATCCTGCAGCGACGGCGGTCGTGTGCGGCACGGAGCGGCTCGGCTTCGGCGAGCTGGACGCGCGGGCGAACCGGCTCGCCAGGCGGCTCGCCGACCAGGGCGTGGGCCCGGAGACCGCGGTCGGCGTCCTGCTGGAACGCGGGGTGGAGCTGGCCGTCGCCTTCCTGGCCGTGCTGAAGGCCGGCGGCGTCTACGTGCCGCTGAACACCGGCTACCCGCCCGCCCGGCTGGCCCACATGCTGCGCGACAGCGGCGCGGCCGTCCTGGTCACCGACGCCGGTCTCGAGGAGACGGCGGCGGAGCTCCTGGACCACGGGTGCCGGCTCGTCGTGGTCGACGACGGGCAGGAGGAGACGTACCGGCGTCCGGTGGAGGCGGGGAACGCGGCGTACGTGGCGTACACGTCCGGCTCGACCGGCGTCCCCAAGGGCGTCGCGGTGCCGTACGGCGCGCTCGCCGCGTACGTGGCGGCCTGGGAGCACGCGCTGGCCGGCGTCGGCGGCCCAGGACCCGTGCTGTCGATGGCCGCCGCCGGGTTCGACGTGTCCATCGGCGACATGGCGCGCAGTCTCTTCCTGGGCCGGCCCGTGGTGTTCCTGCCGCCCGGCGACCTGTCGGCCGAGCTGCTGCACCACGCACTCGCGGCGGGCGGCGTGGAGATCGCCGAGATCGTGCCGGGCAGCCTGCTGCGCGAGCTGGCCGCCCACTGCCGCACGGCCGGCCGGCTCGACCGGCTCCGGCTGCTCATCTCGGGCACCGACCTGTGGACGTACGAGGCGCTGACCGGCACGGTGGCCCAGGTGAGCGCGACCGCCGCGCCCGCGAACGTCTTCGGCGTCACCGAGGCCGCGATCGACTCGCTGCTCATGACGCTGCCTCCCGGCGCCGCCCCGGCCGGTGACGACCTGGTGCCGGTCGGCCGCCCGCTCGCCGACGTCGGCGTGCTGGTGCTGGACGAGTGGCTCGCCCCCGTCCCGGCCGGCGTCCCAGGCGACCTGTACGTCCGAGGCGCGGGCCTGGCGCGCGGGTACGCCGGCCGTCCCGGGCTGACCGCGGAACGGTTCGTGGCCTGCCCCTTCGGCGGGCGCATGTACCGGACCGGCGACCTGGCCAAGTGGACCGCCGACGGGCTGCTGGTGTTCCTCGGCCGTACCGACGACCAGGTGAAGATCCGCGGGTTCCGCATCGAGCCCGGCGAGATCGAGAACGTCATCGCCGGCCACCCCGGCGTCCGCCACGTCGTCGTCACCGCCCGCGAGGACGTCCCCGGCGACGCCCGCCTCGTCGCCTACGTCGTGCCGGACGGTGAAGGCGTCGAAGCCGGTGCCATACGCGCCTTCGTCGCCGAGCGGCTGCCCGGCCACATGGTGCCGTCGGCGGTGGTCGTCCTCGACGCGCTGCCGCTGACCGTCCACGGCAAGGTGGACCGTAAGGCCCTGCCCGCGCCCGAGTACTCCGGCGGCCTTGGCCGCCCGCCGGCCAACGCTCGCGAGGAGCTGCTGTGCGCGGCGTTCGCCGAGGTGCTGGGTCTCGACCAGGTGGGCGTGGAGGACGACTTCTTCGCCTTGGGCGGTCACTCGCTGCTCGCGGTCTCGCTGGTCGAGCGGCTGCGGACGCGGGGCGTGTCGGTGTCGGTGCGTGCGCTGTTCGAGACGCCGACGGTGGCCGGGCTGGCCACGGCCGCCGAGGCGGAGCAGGTGCCCGTACCGCCGAACCTGATCCCGGCCAGGGCGGAGACCATCACGCCGGAGATGCTGCCGCTGGTCAGCCTGTCGCAGGCGGAGCTCGACCGCATCGTGGCGGGCGTCGAGGGCGGCGCGGCGAACGTGGCGGACGTGTACCCGCTGGCGCCGTTGCAGGAAGGTCTGCTGTTCCACCACCTGCTCGCGGGTAAAGGCGGGGACGTCTACATGCGGCCGGTCGTCCTGGAGTTCGCGTCGCGAGAGCGGCTGGAGGAGCTGGTGGGGGCGTTGCAGCGGGTGATCGACCGCCATGACGTCTTCCGTACGGCGCTGGTGTGGGAGGGGGTGCGGGAGCCGGTCCAGGTGGTGTGGCGGCGGGCCGCGCTGCCGGTGGTGCCGGTGGAGCTGGGCGGCTCGGACGATCCCGTCGCGGAGCTGGTGGCGGCGGTGGGGATGTCGATGGACCTCGGGCGGGCGCCGTTGCTCGACGTGCACGCGGCGCAGGCGGGGGATCGGTGGCTGGCGCTGGTACGGGTGCATCACCTCGTTCAGGACCATCTCGGGCTGGAGATCCTGCTGGACGAGGTGGGGGCGTTCCTGGCGGGGCGCGGTGGTCAGCTGGGAGAGCCGGTGCCGTTCCGCAACTTCGTCGCGCAGGCGCGGGGCGGGGTGAGCGAGGAGGAGCACGAGCGGTTCTTCACGGGGCTGCTCGGCGATGTGGCGGAGCCGACGGCGCCGTTCGGGGTGCTGGACGTCCGCGGCGACGGGGCCGACGTGCGGCGCGCGGCGGCGGACCTCCCAGGAGAGACGATCGGACGGCTGCGCGAGGTGTCGCGGCGGTTCGGGGTGAGCCCGGCGACCGTGATGCACGTGGTGTGGGCCCGGGTGCTGGGGGCGGTGTCGGGGCGGGACGACGTGGTGTTCGGGACTGTGCTGTTCGGGCGGATGAACGCCGGGGTGGGGGCTGATCGGGTTCCCGGGCCGTTCATCAACACGCTGCCGGTGCGGGTGCGGCTGGGTGGCGGGGTCGGTGAGGTGGTGTCCGGGATGCGCGGGCAACTCGCTGAGCTGCTGATGCACGAGCACGCGCCGCTGGCCGTGGCCCAGCGGGCGAGCGGGGTGCCCGCCGACCTGCCGCTGTTCACCTCGATCCTCAACTACCAGGGGAACGTGAGCGACGGCAGCACGCCGGCCGCCTCCCCGCTCGACGACATCAAGATCGTTTACTCGCGGGACCTCACCAACTATCCGCTGTCGGTGGCGGTGGACGACCGGGGCGACGGGATGTCGGTCGTGGTCGATGCGGTCGCCGGGGTGGACGCGGAGGTCGTGGCCGGGCTGGTGTGCACGGCGATGGAGAACGTGCTGACGGCCTTGGAGTCGGCTCCGGACACCTCCTTGGCAGGGGTCGGGGTGCTGGACGCGGCGGATCTCGAGCGGCTGGCCTCGTGGGGCGCCGGTCCCGCGGGTTCGTTGGCTGGGACGGTGGCGGAGCTGTTCGAGGCGCAGGTGGATCGGAATCCGGCTGCGGTGGCGGTGGTGAGCGAGCAGGGGGAGGTGTCGTTCGGCGAGCTTGAGACCCGCGCGAACCGGCTGGCCCGGGCGCTGCTGAGCCGGGGAGCCGGGCCGGAGTCGGTCGTGGCGGTGGCGCTGGAACGCGGCGTGGATCTGATCGTGGCGCTGCTGGGGGTGCTGAAGGCGGGAGCGGCCTATTTGCCGGTGGATGTCAGTTATCCGCAGGCGCGCATCGCGTCCATGCTCGCCCAGGCTGGGGTGCAGGTGGCTGTCGCGTCGTCGGGGTTGCTGCCGGATGCCGTGGACGTCGACGCTGGGGCGGATCTGCCGGGTGGCCGGTTGTCGGCTGATGAGCGGGGTGTGCTGCGGCTGGATCAGGCGGCGTATGTGATGTTCACGTCCGGTTCGACCGGGATGCCGAAGGGTGTGGTGGTGTCCCATGCCGGGGTCGGTGCGTTGGTCGAGGGCCAGCAACGCTGGCTCGGGGTGGGACCGGGCTCGCGGGTGGCGCAGTTCGCGTCGCCGGGTTTCGACACCTTCGGCTGGGAGTGGCTGGGGCTGCTGTCGGGTGCTTCGCTGGCGATCGTGCCGGAGGAAGCGCGGCTGGGTGAGGCGCTCTTGCAGAGGCTTACTGCCTTGCGGGTGTCGCATGTGACGTTGCCGCCGGCGGTGCTGGCGGGGCTGGATCCGGCGGGGCTGGATGCGAGCGTGACGGTGACGGCGGCGGGTGAGGCGCTGACGGCGGGTGTGCTGGAGAGCTGGGGCGCGGGCCGGCGGATGTTCAACTCCTATGGGCCGTCCGAGACGACGGTGGATGCCACCTTGTGGCAGTGCGCCTCGGGGCGGGTGGCTATCGGGCGGCCGGTGGTCGGCACCCGGGTCTGGGTCCTGGACGAGCATCTGGCGCCGGTGCCGGTCGGGGTCGCGGGTGAGGTGTATGTGGCGGGTGCCGGTGTGGCGCGCGGGTATGTGGGCCGGCCGGGGCTGACGGCCGAGCGGTTCGTGGCGTGTCCGTTCGGGGGCGGGCGGATGTACCGGACGGGTGATGTCGCGCGCTGGGATGGCGGTGAGCTGGTCTACGTCGGGCGGGCGGATGAGCAGGTGAAGATCCGCGGGATGCGGATCGAGCCGGGCGAGGTGCGGGCGGTGCTGGCCGCGCATCAGGACGTGGCGCAGGCCGCGGTGATCGTGCGGGACGAGTCGGGGGACAAGCGGCTGGTGGGTTACCTGGTGCCCGCCGCACAGGCCGTCGATGTGGAGGCGGTGCGGCGGTTCGCGGGCGAGCGGTTGCCGGAGTTCATGGTGCCGTCGGCGCTGGTGGTGCTGGAGGAGCTGCCGCTGACCGTGAACGGCAAGCTCGACCGCGGCGCGCTGCCCGCCCCCGAGTACGCCACCGGCCAGGGCCGCAAGCCCGCCACCCCGCAGGAAGAGGTCCTCTGCTCGGTGTTCGCCCAGGTCCTCGGCCTGGAGCGGGTCGGCGTGGACGACGACTTCTTCGCACTGGGCGGGCACTCGCTGCTGGCGGTGCGGCTGGTGAGCCGGATCAGGGCGGTTCTGGACGTGGAGGTGGAGATCCGGGTCCTGTTCGAGGCGCCGACGGTCAGGGGGCTGGCGGAGCGGTTGGCGGAGGCGGACGAGGCTCGGCCCGCGTTGACGGCGCGGGTGCGTCCTGAGCGGGTGCCGTTGTCGTTCGCGCAGCGCCGCCTGTGGTTCATCCAGCAGTTGGAGGGGCCGACCGCGACGTACAACATGCCTGTGACGCTTCGTCTCACCGGTGAGGTGGATCGCGACGCACTCGGCACGGCGCTGCGCGACGTCATCGACCGGCACGAGGTGCTCCGGACGGTGTTCCCAGCCGCCGACGGCGAGCCGTACCAGCGGATCCTTGGCTTGGAGGAGCTGGACTGGGAGCTCTCCGTCGTCGAGGTGGCCCCCGACGAGCTGCAGGAGGCGGTCCGGCGCGCGGAGACGTACGCGTTCGACCTCGCCTGTGAGGTGCCGATCCGGGCGTGGTTGTTCGTGGCCGGTCCGGAGCAGGCGCTGGTGGTGGTGACGCATCACATCGCGGCGGACGGGTGGTCGATGGG
>NZ_JBEXLH010000108.1:0-14431 GCF_040609855.1 Nonomuraea sp. NPDC004580
TCGCGTATGCCTCGTTCACGCCCGTCCTAACGATGGTGACATTTCCCGCTATTCCCCGTCTCCTGAGTGAGATACGTCACCGAGGCCAGGAGGCGGGCCGACGAGCTGGCCCGCCGGACCGAGCGGCTCTGGCGGGACATCGAGGCCGCGCGCGACACGGTGGTCCCGCTCGGCGCGCCGCCGCTCGACCGCGCCGACCTGCACCACGCCTGGACGGCCCTGCTGGCCTGGCGCGACGAGGCGGAAGGCCGCGAGCGCGCCGCGCTGGAGAGCCAGGAGGCCCGCATCGCCGAGACCGGACGGCAGGCCCGCGCCCTGTGGACGTCGGTGGTCGCCCAGCTCACCGAGCACGACGTGGCCGTCCCCGACCGGCCCGCCGCGCTGGGGGAGTCGGTCAGTGCGGCCGTCGCGCAGGCGCAGGCGTGGCTGGACAGGGTCAAGGAGAATCGGGCGGCCGCTCGCGAGCTGCGCGAGCGCGTCGAGAAGGAGGAGGAGCGGGCCAGGGTCGCCAAGGAGCTGGCGCAGTGCCTGCGGGCGGACGCGTTCGAGCGGTGGCTGTGCACCGAGGCGCTCGATCTGCTCGTCACCGCCGCATCCGAGACCCTGCGCGAGCTGTCCGACGGCCAGTACGAACTCGCGCTCGGCGCCAGGAACGAGATCGAGGTCATCGACCACGCCGAGGCCGGGATGCGGCGCAACGCGCGCACCCTGTCGGGCGGCGAGACGTTCCAGGCCGCGCTCGCGCTGGCGCTGGCCCTGTCCGACCAGGTCACCGGTCTGTCGGCGACCGCCGCGCGCAGTCTCGACTCCCTCTTCCTCGACGAGGGCTTCGGCAGCCTCGACCCGGCCACCCTCGACACCGTGGCCACCACGCTCGAACGCCTGGCGGCCGGCCGCGACCGCATGGTCGGCGTGGTCACGCACGTGCCCGCGCTGGCCGACCGCATCCCGGTACGCTTCGAGGTCAGCCGCGACGCCAAGGGGTCACATCTGTCCAGGACGACCGCATGACGGCAGGGTTCACCGTCGACGCGTGGGACCCGTCCTACTCCGCCGCGCTCGACGCCGAGGCGCTGGCCGAGCTCGACGCCACCAGCGCCGAGCTGGACCTCGACGTCGAGCTGGCCGCCGCCCGGTGGCGCCCGATCACGCCCGGCCCCGGCGTCGCGCCGCCCGAGGTGCTGCTGATCGCCGACGGGGTGCGCCGCATCGACGCGCGCCTGTGGACGTACGCCGACGGCGACCCCACCGCGCTGCCCGGCATCGCGGCGTCGTGCGCGGCCGGGATCGTCCGCTGCGCGTCGGGGGCCGGGGCCGCGCCGGTCGCCGTCGAGGTGAGCAGGTCGCTGTTCAGCGCCTCCCTGTACGCCGGCGACGTCGTCACCAGCGCCGCCGCCTACCGCGCCCGCCGCGCCCCAGGCCCGGGGGCCGACGAGCTGACCCTGGCCCTGCAGCGGCACCTCACCCAGCTGGAGGTCGAGCTGGCCGTACGGCACAGGGCCGAGGCGGGGGAGGAGGACCTGCTGCTGGTGGACGGGCCGCTGCGGGGCCGTACGCACCTGCCGCGCACGGTCGGCTACGTCAAGACCCACCACACCGCCTACCTGCCCGCCCCGCAGGCCGCCATCGTGTCGGAGCTGCTGCCCGGCCAGCGCACCCCGGTCTTTCTCATGGGGACGAGCTGGCGCCGCCACACCTGGTACCTCCGGCTGCCCACGACCTCCGACATGCCGTGGGCGGGCGTCGTCCGCTGCGAGGCGAGCGCCGACCTGCCGCTCGACGACCTCGTACGCCTGGCCGACTCCCTCACCCGCGCCCTGCCGCCGCTGGCGGGCGTCGACTACAAGGACCCCCGCGCCCCGCAGAACCTCGTGCCCATCGGCGGCCTCGAACGGCTGCTGCGCCACCGCCTGGGCGACGCGCGGCTCCTCTACCGCGCACTCCGCGCGGCCGCCCGCCACCAGAGCCGCGCCACGCCGCCGCGCACCCCGGTCCCCACGCGCTGAGCCGGCCTTCCCCAGTACCGGGGCAGCGGGGTAATCCCTCGCAAAACAGGACAGAATTGTCGCGTGACCGTCGCAGATCATCTTCCGGCCGGCCCGTTCGAGGAACAACTGTGGGCCGCCTACCAGGACGGGCAGCAGGCGCTGTGCCTGAGCCTGCTGCGCGAGGCCGACCTGGCGCTGCCGATCACCGCCGCCGCGGCGGCCGGTGCGGAGCCCCCCGCCTGGGCGACCGCCGCCGACGCCGAGCGGACCTGGATGATCGCCTTCACCTCGGTCGAGGGGATGACACGGGCCACGGGCGGCGCCGCCACGCACTACCGGGTCGCCTCGATGACCGAACTCGCCGCCGTCTGGCCCGACCTGCGCTGGGGGCTGGCGATCAACCCGGGGCTGCCGGCGTCGTTCATGCTCGAAGCCGGCACGGTCGCCCGCCTGGCCGTGCCCACCCTGACCCAGGACCTGCTGCTGGCCCCCGGCTCCGGCGTGCCGGTGATGCAGAAGCTGCTCGCCGCCGCCGACATCCCCGCCCTGCTGGACACGCCAGAGCCGCGGGTGTCGGGCTACTGTCATCACGCGCTCGACGTCTCGCACATCGCCACCCCCGCCGTGCTGGCCGCCGCACTCGGGCAGGAGGAGCTGATCACGGAGTCGGGCTCGCTGAACATGCTGCGCTGGCGGCCCGTCGGCCTGGAGCTCTACCGGACGCCGTACGGGGGGACCGACGAGGAGGGCCGGCAGGCCGTGGCCGGTTGGGTGGTGGAGGAGCCGCCGTTCGTGGGGATGGGGCTGGTGCCGAACGTGCACTCCATCGTCCGCGAGTACAAGGTGTACGGCGTGGGCCTGCCGCACGGCGCGCAGATCTGGGAGCTGACCAGCGCCGGCACCGAGCACCGCCGTGCCGTCTACCACGGCGACCTGCGCCGCTGGTACCTCGTGGGCAGGAAGTCATGACGTCGTGGCACTCCTACCGGGCCCGCTGGCAGGGCTCGGTCTTCCCGGCCAGCCCCGAGCCGCACGCTCTGGAGCTGTGGGTACGCCTGCGCAGCGAGGAACCGCTGGACGGCTTCGAGGAGGTGGAGCCCGGCTGCCACGTGCGTACGGTGCCGGTGACCGAGTGCGAGTCGCTGCACTTCGTCACGGTCGTGTGCCGGTGGCGTGACGAGCCGTTCCAGGTGCACGACGAACGCGACGGGCTGCTGCTGCTCGAATACCTCGGCGGGTCCGCGCCGCGGGCCCGTGACCTGGGGCTGGACCGGGTGGAACGCGGCGTGTGGCGGGCCTGGGCGCCCCGCTCGGAGGTGACGGAGCTACGGGAGGAGGCCGTGTCGCTCACTTCCGGATATTCACATGTTTAGGCCAGCCCCTTGTTTCCTGGTGTTAATGTGACGGAAACTTACTCCTCAGGTACATGTGGCGTCACATGGGTGAAAGTGGCGAGGGGGCTATGGGGGCTTCGGAAGGTCCGGACGTCGCCGCGATGCGGGCGTACGCCGACGAGCTGCGCGAGACGTTCACCCGGTTGCAGGACGAAGGGCTGGAGCTGCACGCCAAGGCCAGGGCCGTGCAGGTCACCGAGACCTCGCGGGACGGCCTGGTCTCCGTCACCGTCGGCCCGCGCGGCGACCTGATCAGGCTCGACATCGACCCCCGCATCTACCGGCGTCCCGACGCCCGGGCGCTCGCCGACACGATCGCCGAGACCGCGCACAGGGCCGCCGCGGCCGCCCAGGAACGCGTCATGGAGATCTTCGAGCCGGTGATCCCGCCCGACCAGTTCAAGGCGCACCTCGAAGGCGACGTGGAGGCCGTGATGGCCCGGCTCATCGACGACATGGGAGGCGACCGGTGAACGAGGACTGGAGCGGCGCGTTCATCGCCAAGCCCGTCGTGGACCGCGGCATGTCCGCCTGGTCCACCACCGCCGAGGAGGTCGGCAAGAGCCTGCCCAAGCTGGCCGCCGACGTCGAGGCGCACATGTCCACGGCCCCGTGGGGCGACGGCACCGAAGGCATGGCCTTCTACCGGGCGCATCTCGCCGAGGGCGGGCCCTACGAGATGATCAACCAGTGCAAGCGGCTGGCCGAGCAGGTCGTGGACGCCGGCGACCGGCTGCGCGCCGCCATCGACAACACCCTGGAGACGGACGCGGACATCAGGGACGGCCTCACCCGCATGACGCGGGAAATCTGAGACCGGGTCCATGTCGCACACGGGCGGTACGAACGTCCAGGGTCCCGATCCCGGCTTCGGGGGACAATCCGTCGAGAAGCAGATCGTCCGCATCGACAGTGACGTGCGGCCCGTGTGGGAGACCGAGTCACTGCCCGACTGGGTGGTCCACTGGCTGGTCCCCATGCTGTCGGCCGGGCAGAAGTGGCCCTTGGCCAGCGAGGCCGGCCTGTCGGAGCTGGCCCGCCGCTACGCGGCGCTGTCGGACGGCGCGCTCTCCTCCGCCGAGCCCGCCGGCACCGCCGCGCGGACCATCGTGACGGGCTGGCAGGCGCCCGCGACCGCCAAGTTCGTCGGCCGGGCCCGTGAGCTGTACGGCAAGGAGGGCGGCATGGCGGGCGTGAGCAACAACGCCCACGCCTACGCCCTGCAGGCCCAGAACTTCGCGGTGCAGACCCAGTACTCCAAGCTGTCGATCAACGTGGCCTTCTGGGTGACGGTCGTCGCCATCGCCATCGTGCTGCTGGTCAACTTCTTCACCGCCGCCTCCGCCACCCCGCTGATCGGGAAGTACGCGGCCATGGCGCGGGCGGCGATCAGCCGCATCCTGAGCAGGCTCGCCGCCATGGCCGGCAAGCAGGTCGGCGCGGTCAGGCTGGCCCAGGTGGCCGCGCTCGCGGGCCCCACCGGCCGGGGGCTGCTGCTCCGCTTCCTGGCCTCGCCCATCGGCAGAGAGCTGGTCGAGGAGATCGGCGAGGAGTTCTTCATCGCCTGGAAGGCCCAGTCCCAGCAGATCGAGATGGGCACCCGTAAGGATCTGGACTGGAAGGAGCTCGGGGCCACCGGCATCGGCGCCGGCACGGGCGCCGTCGCCGGGACCGGGTTGTCCGGGCCGATCTCGCGGGTCACCGGGGTGCTGCCGGGCTTCGCCGGACGGGCGGTGACCACCGGCGCGACGAACACGATCGCCTCGCCGATCGGCAGCGGCCTCGGCATGGGCCTGGTGTACGGCGAGTGGAAGAATCCGTTCACCGCCGAGTCCATGACCGGGGCCTTCCTCGGTGGTGTGGGGCGTACCGGGACGATCAGCCCGTTCAATCCCGACGTGGTCTCGGCGCTGGCCCACCCGACGACCTCGCTCGCCTCCGCCTACGACGCCGCCGCCCGTGCCGAGGCGGCCCGCGCCGCCGCCGGCAGCCCGGCGGGCGGACCGTCCGGTGGTCCCACCGGTCCCGCCAACGGGCCGACCGGCCCCGACGGCATGTCGCCCGCGGGCTCCGGCGGGGTGCGGATCGCCGACCCGGTCAACGTTCCCGCCCAGCGTACGGCGAGCACGACGCCCGCCGGTTCGTCCTCGGCGAACCGCCCCGGCCCCGGCCTGCCCGACGCCGACTCCTCGTCCCGCCGCCGCACCCCGGACCAGCAGCAAGCCGTCACCCCGGCCCCCGACGACAACGCGGACGAGACCCCCGAGACGACTCCGGAGCGCCGCGCCACCCCGGCCACCGCCGACGCCCCCTCCACGGCCGACCCCTCATCGCGGCAGACCTCGAACAACCAGAACCACACGAACACCACCCCCGAGCCGCGTCAGGACGCCGTTCAGGAGCCGGAGACGGACACCGCCCCCGAGCAGCAGGCGGACACGCGGGCGGCCACCGCGCCCGAGCCGCAGCCGGCCACCACTCCGCAGCCCGACACGTCCTCCCAGCAGCCCGCCACCACCCAGGAGCCGAGCACGCCGACCGGCGACCCGGCGACCGGCGACACCACCACGAGCACCACGAGCGGGGACACGACGGCTGACACGACGGCTGGGGACACGGCCGGGGACACGACCCAGCAGCCCGACACGTCCGGCCAGACGGACACCGGCCGGCAGCCCGACACGTCCGGCCAGAGCGACGCGACCTCCCAGACGACGCCCGCCCAGGCCACCCGGAACAGCCAGGCGGCGAACGGCCAGACGGACACCGGCACGCCGGTGACCAGCCTGACCACCGCCGACCAGGGCGACACGGACGGGCAGGCGTCCAACAGGGCGGGCGCGCCGATCAGGGCGCGGGCGGCGTTGCTGGAAGCGCTCACCACCACGTTCCCCGGCGCCGTGATCGGCCCCAGCGGCGAGGTGCTCGTCCCGAGGCAGGACGGCGGTCACCGGGTCCTGCCGAACGCCACGATGCGGCGCGTCCGCAGGGCGCTGGACGCCCGCGCCGGCGAGGTGGCCGCCCAGGCCGACCTGGTGGTGGACGCCGCCGCGTTACTGGTGCTCGTCGCATCCGACCCCAATCTGTCGTCGGACGCCCCCGCCGGCGCCGCCCGCCCCCAGGCGCACACCAGCAGGCCGGGAACGGTCACCTCGCACCCGATCCCGGGCACCCGCTACGTCACCGACAGCGGCCGCGACGCCGACGTCACCACGGACGAGATCAAGCAGGCCGTCGCGAACCTGGACCCGCAGAACTTCGTGCACGGCGCGGGAAACGTGCGGGGCTTCTCCTGGGACGGCGACGTCCTGGTGGTGGACACCGCGAACGGCCCCCAGCACTTCCGCTTCACCGTCGGCAGACCCGACCAGCGGGAGATGGCGACGACCCAGGTGGGGACGGGCAGCGACACCGGCCCGCACCTGGTGACCTTCGCCCCCCGCATCGCCACCGACCAGCTCACCAGGGTCTGGCTGCACGAGATCACGCACACGTTCCAGCGGCAGGAGGCCATGTCGAGGGGCCCGCTGCGCAGGATCCTGCGCCGGATGCTGCCGAGCGGCGTCGCCGCCAACTCCAGGGACGAGTGCGTGGTCGCCCAGCAGAACGAGCTGGCGTACCTGATCGGCCGCTGGAACACCGCTGACACGGTGCCGGAGCAGCGGGCGACGGCCGTCGACATCGACGGTCTGCTGGCCACGTTGCGCGCCCGCGGCGTCGAGGTGCCGCCCGCTCCCTGGGAGGCGGGGCCCGAGCACGAGCGGATCACCCTCGACATCCCCCGCCTGGGCGACAACCCGAGCGTCGCGGAGGTGCGGCAGACCGCCGAGCGGCTCAAGGAGTCCGAGAAGACCCTGCGGCGGCTGCGCGAGCAGTACAAGGCGAGCGCCAGGGAGGCCCGCGACAACGCCAGGCAGGCCGAGGAGAAGGCCAGGAAGACCACCAAGGAGAAGGACAGCGGCGTCGAGCGCCGGCGCGCGGCGGCCGTCGAGGAGGCCCGCGCCGCCCGGGACAAGCAGGAGCGGCACGAGCGGCGCGCGGCCGCGTACGGGACCGCGCTGAACGCCGCGATCCGGGCCAGGAAGGCGCACGAGCGGTACGCGCGGCTGCTCGACGCGATGTCCGGCGCGCCCCGGCTGACCCGGCCCGACGAGGTGTCGCTGCCCATGCTCGCGCAAGCCGCCCTGCGCGAGGTCGCGGCGTCCCACATGGGGTACGACGCGGCGGTCGGCCACACCCGCCCCGACCCGTGGTCGCTGACCGAGTCGATGCCCACCGGCCGGCTGGCCCACCTGGACGAGCTCACCGAGAAGGTCAACCAGGAGCTGAGGGCCCAGAAGGCTGTCAAGCAGTACAAGGTGGGCGAGCTGGACACCCTCATCCGCGCCGACTGGCACAAGGTGGTGGCGGGCGACGGCCTGGTGCTGGTCGCGGGCCACGGCCGCAAGGCGGTCGAGCTGCGCATCGCGCTCACGGTCTCGGACCTGGTGGAGGTGGCCGATCCGGGCATGCGGGCGTCCCAGCTGACGCAGGGCAACTTCTACCAGACGGGACAGTCCTACACCGCCACCGAGTCGGGCAGCGTCAGCACGTCGGCGGAGTTCGACACGCGGAAACTGGCGGACTGGCTGCCCAAGGGCTCCATCGCCGACGCGATGGGGGTGGCCGGCGTCGCCATCGGCGGCGGCGCGAGCCGTAACTGGTCGGTCTCCAGCGGCGGCAGCATGTTCGAGCAGGGCGGCTCGGTCGCGGACAACCGCACGGAGGCGGCGCTCTTCGACGGCGACGCCAAGTGGACGGTGCAGGTGCGCACCGGGCGGAACACCACGTGGAGCGACCCCGTCGAGGTCACGACCGGCAAGCCGGGCGACTCCCACACCCAGCGCATCTGGGTGTGGCACTCCGCCATCGACCCCAACGTCACCCGCACCCTCACGATCCCCGCCGACCAGCGCCGCCCCGGAGTGCCGAACCAGGAGGTCCTCGGCATGACCGGCCTGGAGGAGGCGCTGGACGCGCTCGCCGCCGAGCTCGGCGGCGAGTACACCCGGATCGGCACCGGCGCCCGCGACAACCTGCGCAGGTTCGTCGTCCGCGAGATGCAGCTGCGCTTCCCTCAGGTGCTGGAGTCCGGCCTGTCGGTGAACCTCGCCGTGCAGGGCATGCCCGATGCCAGGATCACCGCCACCGCCGAGGTCGTCGAGGAGGAGACCAAGCTGCTCGGCGGCTGGACGCGGGACGTGCTGCAGGAGCAGGTGCTCACCGAGACCGCCACCTCCACCACCAGGATCGAGCACGGCGGCTCGATCGAGGGCAAGGTGGCCGCGAAGATCACCTCCGACGACCTCAACGACGTGGACGTCCTCGGCCCCCTCGGCGACTACTCCGCGGACTCGATCAAGCCCGAAGTCAAGGCCGGCGTGCCGATCGCGCAGTCGTCCGCCTCGACGGCCAACGAGGTCGCCGTGCACCCGCAGGTGGACAAGAGCAGCGGCATGTCGGTGACGCACCGCAAGGTGGTCAAGCTCACGTTCACCATCGAGCGGGCGGGCAGGCCGACGCGGGAGCTGGACCCGTTCCTGAACGAGCTGCTGGTACGCCAGCAGGCGGTGGACGCCTGGTACGCCGGCGACCCCGTACCGGTCCAGGCGTTCGTCCGGGACAACGGTGAGATCAGGCTCGGCGCCGACGGCCTGCCCGTGCCCGCGGACGCGCCCGCCCAGGAGCCCATCCCGGGCCGCAGGATCGGGCTGCCCGATTGGCTCGGTGTCGGCGAGGGCCGGCTGCGCGGAGCGGGCCCCACCGACGTCCGGGAGATCCGCGAGCTGGGGAACCTCGTGCAGGAGGTGATCGACAAGCTCGAGCACACCGGCCTGGTGTCCACCAGAGGCGAGAACGGCGAGCGCGTCTACAGCGACAACCTGCTCATCCGCGCCGCCCAGCAGCTGAACGAGGACGACATCAAGGCCCACCTGCAGGAGAGCGCGCTCCGCAGCGGGTTCGACCAGCTCACCCAGGGCGGCGTCATCGTCCCGCTGCAGTCGCACGGCGTCGGCCGAGCCCTCGACCTGCACGCCCTGCACATCGTGATCCGGCAGGACGAGGGCGACACCGGCACCGGTGTCGGCCAGACCCACAAGGTGCGGACCCACCTCGACATCGCCAGCGACACCTCAGGACGGGGCATCAACCGATCGGTCACGAAGGCCCTCGGCGGCTCCCTGGGCAAGAGTGACGGCCCTGGGGAGGGGCAGGACGGGGTCTCCCACAGCGCGGGCGTGAACGCCGGCGGCGACCGCACGTTCTCGGCCGGCACCAGCACCTCCAGCATGGTCAACAACGTCGCCATGACGGAGGACGACAACAAGGAGCCGACCGCCAGTGTCCTGACCGACGCGACGATCCAGGTCGACCATCTGCACGGCGACGAGGTCGCGACGCTGGTCGAGCCGCGTGCCATCAAGCCGCTGCTGATGGTCCCCGCCGGCCTGCTGCCCCACGAGGGGGGCCCGCGCTTCAGCGGCAAGATCGGCAAGCCGTCGAAGCGGCTCATGGAGATCGCCAGGCTGGAGCACTTCGACGCCGGCCGCGAGCTGAGCGACATCAACAAGGTCAGGAGGCTGCTGCCCGAGGCCCTGCGGAAGCGGGTCGCGCCGCTGGTCCAGCTCTGGCCGATGCTGAGCCGCCACCATCTCGCCGGCCACATCTTCGAGGGCCCGGTCATGAACGACGTCGTCCTCGACCCCAACGGAATCTCGCCCACGCGCGTCCGGGTGAACGTGCGAGGGGTGCTCGGCGAGGCGGAGTTCGTCGACATCGCCGACCCGGTGTCAGGCGACATCATGCTCGCCCTGCGCAGCGCCGGCATCAGCTGGAGCGCGGCGCGCAACTTCCTGGGCGGCCTGATGAACAGCGTCGGCGACGCCGACGACAACGGCACGACCAGCGACACCGGAACCGTCTCACTGCCGGGGCGCAACCGGGTCAAGGCGGTGGCGACCGCGCTCGTCGCCATCTTCGGCACCGAGTTCCTCGGCATCGCGGTGGGCCGCAAGTACCGGATCCGGGTGCCGGTGGACGTCATCGCGAAGGTGACCACCCGCCAGACGTCCCAGATCGGGTTCGACCTCGCCGGCGAGCGGCGGGGCGCCGCGCTGCGCAGCCGCGGACAAGGGGTGTTCGTCGTCCCCGAGAACGACGCGCTGCGGCTGTTCGCCGAAGGCGAGCTGAACCTGCCGGTGCCCGTCGTGGCCGACGCGGTCGAGCGGTGGCTGAACGGCCACATGAACCTGCACCGCACGGTCGCGGTGCCGCTGATCCACCGGTACGTCGAGGTCAGCGCCGCGGCGAACCACCGCGGCGAGGACATCGGCCTGGGCAAGAAGCACTATCCGACCCGGCTGCTCGAAGCGCTCAAGAAGGTCGCCGACATCGGCCCGGCGGTCACCCCGGCCGCCACCGCCGCGCGGCACGACCCCGGCAAGGGCTGGATCCGGCTGGACGAGGCCCTGACCGCCGCCCAGACCGTCAACGACCAGCTCAGAGAGGTCGTCGTCGCACCCCAGTACGAGCAGGGCATGGGCGTCAGCGTCCCGGAGTCGTTCGTGGTGCGCAACCGTCCGAGCGGGGAGCGGGTCGAGATCCTCGACGAGGTGATGAACGCCGTCGAGGAGGCGCTGCCCGGCGTCACCGAGCACACGCCCAACCTGTACCGGCAGCTCCGGGTGGACCTCAACGCGGCCCGCCCGAAGGTCCACCTCGAGGAGATGTGGTCGCGGCGCGGGTTCGAGCGCGAGTACGACGTGCAGCACGCCTCGGAAAGCCAGACGACCCAGGTCGTCACCATCCGCCTGCGGACGGTCAGCGCGGGCGACCCGCGCCTTGCGCGCATGGTGAGCCAGACCGACGAACAGGGCACCATCATCCAGCGCTACAGGGGTGAGGAGGCCACCCGCACGGAGTCGTACAGCGCCGCGTGGTCCGCCGGCCTCGACTACAGCGACAGCCAGGACGGCACTGACAGCAAGTTCGGCCTGTCCACCAAGCGCAACCGCTCCTTCGCCAGCACCGCGATCCGCAACGTCATGCGGCTGCTGCGCATCGCGAGGTTCGTCGGCGACACCACGATCGAGCAGGACCAGGTGCTCGTCCTGGAGGTCTCGACCCGCCCGGCCCGGGTGCGGCCGGTCCCGTTCGAGCGGCACGTGCCGGGCCTGGCCGCCAAGATCCGCGCCAAGCGGAACGCCACGCGCGTCGAGCGCCTGGTGGTGCGGCGCGAGTACGACATGACGCTGCGACGCCGCATCCCCAGCGACATGGTGCGCCCCGTCGCCCAGGATCCAGGCCCGGTCGCCGACGTGATCGACCCGCGCTCGGTGGAGCTGCCGCGGGGCTTCTTCCCCGAGGTCCTGGTCGAGCACGATGACAAGCCCACACTGCACGCCGCCATCATGCGCAAGCTGAAAGAGATGGTCGGCCACGCGGCGGCCGTGGAGCGCTCGGGAGCGTTGTCCGCGTGGCTGTCGCACTCCGGCATGATCACCGGCCTGGAACCCGTCGCGGGGCCCGACGGCCAGGTGATGGCGCAGGTCGCCGAGCCGAGGTTCCGCACCCAGGGCGTGGACGTCTCGGTCAGGGCCCGCATGTCGGACCTCACCGTCGTGGCCGGGCCGTTCGACGGCGAGACAGGCGAGGTCAACAGAAGGGCCGAGGCGCAGAACGTCTCCATCGGCCGCAGCCGGCTCAAGCCCGTGGGCATGAGCACGGGGAACGGCTGGAGCTTCCTCGGCCTCTCCTACGGCGTCAACGCGGGCGCCCAGGCCTCGGAGAGCGTCAACCAGCACCAGGGGGCGCGCAGCGAGCGCAGCATGTTCGCGAGCGGCAAGCTCTACACCGTCCGCGTCAGGGTGGACTACGACGCGACCTTCACCCGGGTCAAGCGGCGGGGCGACGGCAACGTCAAACCCCGCGAGGACAGTGTGTCCCTGCCCGCCGCGTCCAGCGCCACCGCCATGATCACGCTGCCTGGTGAGGTGCTCGCGGAGCTGGACGCCAGGATGCAGCGCGGCATCCGCGTCGCGGCGCCGATGGACGATCTGCCGCAGTTCACCTTCCAGCCGGAGCCCGGCCGCGAAGGGCTGATCCAGATCCTCCAGGACGCCAGGGTCGCCGCCCGCGAGCGCGGCCAGGTGGCCGGCGTCTACGTACGCGAGTCCGACGGCATCCACCGCTACCTCGCCGCCCCCGACGGCACCGTGCGCAACGACAGCGCGCGCAGCAGCCGGCGGGACGCCGGCTTCGCCGAGGCGTTCTCCACGCTGCCGCCCCACCTGCTCGACGCGGCCGACCGGCACGACCTCGACCTGCGTCAGGTCTTCCTCACCTCGCCCGTGTCCGGCACCTTCACCGACCAGGTCGCTGCCGCGCTGGACGAGCGCGGCGTGCTCCCGCCACCGCCGGAACCGGTCTGGAAGATCGGCGAGGAGGAGGCCACGCCGGCCGTCGGTGGCGGCACCTTCCTGGGGTCCACCTCTCCGTCGGTCACCTCCCAGGAGCTGCCCGGCAGCCCGCTGTCCGCCTCCGCGCGTCCCGAGGGCGTTCCCGACCTCACCCTCGACGAGATCCGCGCGCAGGACGTGTCCGTCACCGACTTCGGCGGTGCCGTCGCCCACCTGGGCTGGGCCGGGGACGACCACCTCGTGGTGCAGGTCCCCGGGGCCGCCGACCAGCACGTGCGGGTGGTGGCCGAGGACCCGGGGGCGGGGCTCGTCGGACGTACGGAGCTGTACGCGGGCACCGCCGATGAACCGCACGTGATGCGCATCGGGCTCCGCGTGCACCCGGACCTGGTCTCGTCGGTGCTGGTCCACGAGATCTCGCACGTCGCCCAGGAACGCGCCGCGCAACAGGCCGGTACGCGGCACGGGATCGTCAGGGGGTCGCTGTCGGCCCAGGAGGAGGGCACCGACCACTGCGTCACGCCCCGGCTCGACGAGCACGCCCACCTGTCGCGCAGGTGGCATGCGACCACCGACCCGGAGACCAGGGACCGGATCGCGGCCGCCATCGACGCCCTGGCCATCGACCTCCGCAAACGCGGCCACACCCCGCCGCCCCCGCCCTGGCCCACGTCGGCTCCGTCGGCTCCGTCGGTCCTGTCGGCCCTCGCCGACGCGAACGGCTCGCCTCCAGCGGTCAGCGCGGCGGACGCGGCGACCGCCGCCAAGCTGCGCGGCCTCATCGACACGCTCAACGGCCGTCGACCCGCCGCCCCGTCGATCGCCGACGCCCTCAACGGCACCGCCACGCAGGGCTCGATCGCAGCAGCCCTGAACGGCGGCACACCCAGGACGCCGGCCGCCGCCGCCGAGGGGGGCAAGGGCGGGGCCAAGGGATCTCTCGCCGATGTGCTCAACGGGCGGGCCGCCGTTCGCGGGCCGATCGCGGCGGCGCTCGGCGGCGGGCGGTCCGCGCCCACCGGGATGGCCGCCGTGCTCCAGGCCGAGGCGAGGAAGGCCGGCCTGGCGCCCGGGCAGCCGGGGGCGGCGGCCAAGATCGCGGCCCTGGCCAGGGCGGGCGAGCTGACCCCCGAGCACGTGGCGGCGCTGCGCGGCGAGCCCGAGCTGCCGGAGCTGGCCGCCGCCCACGCGGTCAGCAGGGCCGCCGCGCTCATGGGCGCCAGGGCCCGCGTCCTGGGCCCGGGTCTGCTCGACGTCCGGGTCCCCGGCCGCCCGCCCCTGGTCATGGAGATCCGCCCCGCCGACCTGGCCGGCCCCATGAACGGCGCGGGCCAGGTGAACATCCCGCAGCAGGCGAACGGCCTGAGCGCGGCGAACGGTTCGGGGGCGGCGAACGTTTCGGGGGCGGCGAACGGGTTGAGCGCGGTGAACGGCTCCGGTGCGGCGAACGGCTCGGGGGTGCGGGGCGACGGTGGTGTGGTGACGTACCAGGTGGATGGGCGGAAGACGGTCGGCGCGAACGAGCGGGCCGCCGCCGCGACCGCCGCGGGAGCGCTGGCGGCGGCGCTCGGGCTGCCGGTCGGCCCGCACC
>NZ_JBEXLH010000109.1:0-13681 GCF_040609855.1 Nonomuraea sp. NPDC004580
GGGCTAAGATCCGCATGGCGGCTCCTTAGACGCGGGTCACTGGTAGACCCGCACGTAGTCGACGAGCATCCTTGACGGGAAGGGCGTGGCGGCCGCGCTGTGGGGCGATCATGAGGTAGCGGTGCGCCGCAGCGACACCAAGCTCTTCGCCCACCCGGTGGTCGGCCTGTTGGAGCTGGACTGCGAGGTGATGCTGAGCCCCGAGCACGACCAGCGGCTGATCGTGCACACCGCCCGTCCGGGCACCGAGGCACACGAGCGGCTGCAGCTGCTGCGCGTGGTCGGCTTGCAGGACCTGACCCGCCCCTGACCGCTCAGAGGCCGAACGGGGCCCGCCCGGAGGCGTCTGGACGTCTCGTGCGCTGACGGGGCAAGGGTGGGTGCGAAAGTGCGGGTGAGCCGCTCGTCCGGCCGGTAGGCGGGCCTGCCGGGGTCGCCGGCCGCGGCGAACGACGTCGACGCCGACCTGACCACGCCACCGGATCCTCACCTGGCGCGAACCGTTCGTGCCGCTCGCCCGACTGTGCTGGGTGACGGAAGGACGAGATGACCGAGACCGAGGAGCCGCGCCTGCCGGCGCGGGGCGTGACGGACCGGCCGGCGCTGTCGCGCGCCGCCCGGGCACGGGCGGTGGCGGCGCTGCCGGCCTGGTACGGCGGCCGGCTGGTGACACGGAGGGTGGCGCTGTTCGCCACGGACCGGCTGATCGCCGCCTGGCCGGCCCTGGCACTACTGCGCCGCCTGTACGAGCTGACCGAACGGGAGGAGCGGTGAACGCGCTGGAGACGCACGACCTGGGCAGACGTCATGGGCGGCGGTGGGCGCTGCGAGAGGCGAGCGTCACGGTGCCGGAGGGGGCCAGGGCGGCGCTGGTCGGGCCCAACGGAGCGGGCAAGTCGACACTGCTGAACCTGGTGTCGGGCCTGCTGGAGCCCACCACCGGCCGGATCGAGATCTTCGGCGGGCCGCTGGAGCCGGCCGCGGTCGCGTTCGTGGCGCAGGACAAGCCGCTCTACCGCCGCTGGAGCGTCGCCGACCTGCTGCGCTTCGGCGCCGCCACCAACCCCCGCTGGGACGGCGCCGCCGCCCGGTCGCTGCTGGCCGGGCACGGCATCGGCTCGCGCGAGCGCGTGGACCGGCTGTCCGGCGGCCGGCGCACGCTGGTCGCGCTGGCGCTGGCCGTCGGCAAGCGGGCCGGGCTGGTGGTGCTGGACGAGCCGCTGGCCGAGCTGGACCCGCTGACCCGCATGGAGGTGATGAGCGTGGTCCGCGACCTGCCCGCCACCGTGCTGCTGTCCTCGCACATCCTGGCCGACCTGGCCGAGGTGTGCGATCACCTGATCCTGCTGGGCGCCGGCCGCGTGCGTTTGTGCGGCGGCTTCGGCGACCTGCTGCGCGATCACCCCGCGACCGGCCTGGAGGACCTCGTGCTGCACTACCTGCGCAACCCCGAGGAGGTCCGGTGAGCGGGCTGCTGTGGGTGGCCTGGCGCGGGCAGCGGGCCCAGGCCGCCGCCATCGCGGCGCTGCTCGTACTGTACGGCGCCGGCGTGGCGGCCGAGCGGCTGGAACCGGGCCTGGCCGGGCTCACCTTCCAGCTGTCGGCCTTCCTGGCCGGTGCGATCTGCCTGATCTGGGGTGCGCCGCTGATCGCCCGTGAGTTCGAGGCCGGCACCCACAAGCTGGCCTGGACGCAGAGCGTGTCGCGGGGGCGCTGGCTGGTGGCCGTCGTCGCGGTGGCGGCGGCCGGGGCCGTGGCGGCGACCGCCGTCCTGGCCGGGATGCTGGGCTGGTTCCTGCCGGAGGCGGGGGGTGAGGTCATGGCGTGGCCGTACTACGAGAGTCACGGGCCGGTCCCGTTCGGCAGGTCGCTGCTGGCGCTGGCGCTCGGTGTCGCGCTCGGTGCGGCCACCCGGCACACCCGGATCGCGATGCCGCTGTCGGTGCTGCTGGTGGGGGTCGGGCAGCTGGTGGCGCGGGCCTTGCGTGCGCGGTCGGAGCTGCCGTTCTGGCCGTTGCAGTGGGCCGAGACCGCCGTGCACCTGGTGCTCGCCATGGCGCTGGTCGGGGTGGCGTACGTGGTGATCCGGGCTCGTGCCCGGTTCTAACCCCGGCCGTACGCGCCCGCGTTCAGGTCCTCGATGAGGGTCGGGCCGGTGGGGTGCCAGCCGAGCAGGTCCTGGGTGATGGCGCTGGAGGCGGTGAAGTGGCCGGAGAAGAAGGCGGCGATCCAGCCGAAGTGGCCGGGGACGTCGTCCGGGTCGATGGAGGCGACGGGCAGGCCGAAGACGCGGCCGATGGTTTCGGCGATCTCTCGGGTGGTGACGCCCTGCTCGGCGATGGCGTGGACGCGGCTGCCCGCGGGCGCCTTGTCGAGTGCGAGCGTGACCAGGCGGGCGGCGTCGGAGACGTGGACGGCGGACCAGCGGTTGGCGCCGTCGCCCGGGTAGCCGGAGACGCCCTTGTCGCGGGCGACGCCGGCGATGACGGAGATGAAGCCGTGGTCGCCGGCGCCGTGGACGGTGGGCGCGAAGCGCAGGCTCACCGCGCGGACGCCGCGTTCGGCGTACTCGAGGGCGAGGTTCTCGGTGCCGCCGCGCGGCGAGTCGGGGCCGTGGAAGGGCGAGGGGACGTCCTCGGTGACCACCCTGTCGCCGAAGCCGGCGATGCCGGAGGCGAGCAGGAACGGCCGGTCGCTGCCTTCGAGGGTGTCGCAGAGGGTCTGGACGGCGGCGCGCTCGGCGGCGTTGGTGCCGGCCAGGTCGCTCCAGTCGTGCTTGTTGGCCAGGTGGATGACGGCCTCGGCCGCCTCGGCGCCGGCGCGCAGACCGGCGAGGTCGTCGAGGTCGCCGCGGTGGACGTGGGCGCCCTTGGCCTCCAGCGCGGCGGCGGAGGCGTCGGACCTGGCCAGGCCGGTGACCTTGTGCCCGGCGGCGAGCAGGTCGTCGACGACGGCCGAGCCGATCCAGCCGGTGGCTCCGGTGACGAAAACGTGCATGGGTGTACTCCTCGTACAGTCATGTCAGTAACTGACGTCAGTGACTGACATAGCTTAACCCTCATGTCGGTCGCTGTCATCACTAGACTCGGGCGCATGGTGCGTTGGGAACCGGGAACCCCCGAACGACTGCAGCGTGCGGCGCTCGAGCTGTTCGCCACCCGTGGCTATGAGGAGACGACGGCCGCGGAGATCGCGCAGGCGGTCGGGCTGACCGAGCGCACGTTCTTCCGCCACTTCAAGGACAAGCGCGAGGCCCTCTTCCACGGCCAGGACCTGCTGGAGAAGGCGTTCCTCGACGGCGTGGCGGCCGCGCCCGAGCAGGCGTCGCCGCTGGAGATGGTGAGCGCCGCCCTGCGTGCGGCGGCGTCGTCGTTCTCCGACGAGCGCCGCCCCCTGTCGCGCACCCGCCAGGACGTCATCGACCGCAACCCCGCCCTGCAGGAACGCGAGCGGCACAAGCTGGCGTCCCTGGCCGCCGTGATCGCCGAGGCGCTGCGCGCGCGTGGCGTCGGCGAGCCGGCCGCCACGCTGGCCGCGCAGTCGGGCATCACGGTGTTCGGGGTCGCGTTCCTGCGCTGGATCGACGAGGAGCGCCCGCTCGACGCCATCATGCAGGACGTGCTCGGCGAACTGCGCACCGTCCTGCGCTGACACCCGCACGCCCGGCGGCCCGGTCATCGAGTTGTCGTGCCCGGTGGAACTCCTCCTATCCTGTACGGCGTGATCGATCGGGGGCAGCCGGTGCCGGCGCAGGTGCGCATCACGCGGGCGAATGCCCGCTTTCAGCAGTGGCAGGCCCTGCTGGGCAACCGGAACAAGCGGCAGCGGGCCAGGGAGTTCATCGTCCAGGGCGTGCGGCCGATCAGCCTGGCGGTCGAGTTCGGCTGGCCGGTGCGGGCGCTGCTGTTCGACGCGGAGCGGCCGCTGTCGGGCTGGGCCAGGGAGATGCTGGAGGCGGCCGGGGCCGAGCGGGTGGCCATCGCGCCCGAGCTGCTGCGGCAGCTGGGCGAGAAGGACGAGGACGTTCCCGAGCTGGTCGCGGTCGCCGAGCTGCCCGACGACGACCTGTCGCGCATCGAGGCCGGGCCCGCCTTCCTGGGCGCGGTGTTCGACCGGCCGAACAATCCCGGCAACATCGGCACGATGGCCCGGTCGCTGGACGCGTTCGGCGGCACCGGGCTGATCGTCACCGGGCACGCCGCCGACCCCTACGATCCCCGCTCGGTGCGGGCCTCCACCGGGTCGCTGCTGGCGCTGCCGGTCGTGCGCTGCTCCTCGCACCGCGAGGTGCTCGCCTGGGCGGACGACCTGCGCGCCCGGGGGCTGCCGCTCACGGTGGTGGGCACCGACGAGAAGGGCGACCGCGACCTCGCCGACCTCGACCTGACCGGCCCGACCCTGCTGGTCGTCGGCAACGAGACCAGCGGGCTGAGCGCGGGGTGGCGGCAGGCGTGCGACATCATGGCCCGCATCCCGATGGCCGGCGCCGCCAGCTCGCTCAACGCCGCCAGCGCCGCCACCGTCACCCTGTACGAGGCCGCCCGCCAGCGCCGCACCAGCGGGACCGGCCCCGCATGAACTCCCGCCGGCGCCGTAGCGAGGTCGAGTGGTCCCGCATGAGCTTGCGCGCGTGCCGTGGCGGGGCGAGCCGGTCGTCTCCATGAGTTACCGGCATGCGACCGTCCCGCGCGACTACCAGGACCTGGCCAGCGGATCGGTGCTGCATTCCGCGCCGGGGTTTCCTGCGTTCCCGGTCCGGCTGGCGAGTGAGATTCTTCAGCGGGCGCTGGACCTGCGCGGCGGCAGACAGCCGGCCGTGCTCTGGGACCCCTGCTGCGGCAGCGGCTACCTGCTGACCGTGACGGCGCTGCTGCATCGGCCGCTCATCGCGTCGGTGCTGGCCTCCGACCTCGACCCCCGGGCGGTCGATCTGGCCGGGCGCAACCTCGCCCTGCTGAGCGGGGCGGGGCTGGCCTCCCGTGCCGCCGACCTGCGCGAGCGCTCCGCCCGGTTCGGCAAGCCGGCGTACGGTGACGCGGCCAGGGCCGCCGACCGGCTCGCCGTCGGTCTCGAGACCGACGGCGGCGACGTCCCGTGCGCGGCCCGCCAGGCGGACGTGTTCGACGCCGGTCAGGTCGGGCAGGCGCTCGGCTCCTGCGCGCCCGACATCGTGATCACGGACGTCCCCTACGGCGAGCAGACCCACTGGGGCGGCCCTGGCGCGGCGGCGGGCATCCCCGGCATGGTGGAGGCGCTGACCGCTGTGCTGCCGCGGGACGGTGTGCTCGCGGTGACGGTACGCGGCCGCAAGGTGCCCATGGGCGGCGGCCGCCGCCCGGACGTCTCCTTCAAGATCGGCACCCGCGCCGTCGCGCTGTTCCGCGCCTGAGAACGCGCCCTGAGAACGCGCCTGAGGACGCGCCCGCCCGCTCAGTCGTGGGCGATGTGCAGGAGCTGCCGCCACAGCAGCACCACGAACGCCGCCGACCCCGCGAAGGCGAACCAGAACGGCGCCGCCACCCCCAGGTGAGTGGCCAGGGTGCCGCCGATGAGCGAGCCGACGACCAGGCCGAAGTAGACGCAGATGGTGTTGACGCTGCCCACCCGGCCCTGCAGCTCCTGGGGGACGGCGCGCTGGCGGACGGTGACCGACGTGGTGCCCCAGATGAAGGCGTGCGCGCCGAAGACGAGGAAGATGCCGCCGGCGACCCACGGCGAGTGGGTCAGGGCCAGGCCGAGGTGGGTGAGGGTCTCGATGACGAGCCCGATCCGCATCAGCGCGCCGAGGCTCACTCTGCGGGTGATGGCGCCGTACAGGCTGGTGCCGATGAGGCCGCCGATCCCGCCGATGGTGGTCATCAGGCCGAAGCCGATGGGGCCGAGGCCGAGCTGCTCCTGGGTGTAGAGGACGAGCACGGACCAGGCGGCGCCGAAGGTGAAGTTGAAGATCAGGATGGTGAGCGCGAGGGTGCGGACGGCGGCGTGCCTGATCGTCCACCGGAAGGCGTCGAGGAGCTCGCGCACGACCCCGCCCCCGGACCGAGCGTCGGCGCCTGCCAGAGGGCCGGCCGCGGTGTCGGCTTCAGCGTCGGCCCCAGCGTCGGCCCCAGCGTCGACCTCAGCGTCGACCTCAGGGGCAGCCCCAGGGTCGGCCGCGGGGCCTGGTTCGGTGTCGAGGGTGCGGGTGCGGCGGCCGTGGGGTGGCAGCGTGACCCGCGAGACCAGCACCATCCCGGCCAGCACCAGCAGCAGCTGCCCGGCGAACGGCCAGGTCAGGCCGAGCCCGATCAGCGCCGCGCCGACGGGCGGCCCGGCGAGCTGGTTGAGCGTGATGAACCCGGTGCCCAGGCGGGCGTTGGCGACGGTCAGGTCGTCGCGGGCGACCAGCATGGGCGTCAGCGTGGAGGTGGCGTTGTCGGCGAACACCTCGGCCACCGACCGCAAGGTGAGCGCGATCAGCGCCGTCGTCACGGTGAGGGTGCCGGTCAGCAGCAGCACGACGAGCACGGCCAGCACCACCGCGCGGGCGGCGTTGGCGGCGAGGACGATCGTGCGCCGGTCGTGCCGGTCGGACAGCACGCCCGCGTACAGGCCGAACAGCAGCGGCGGCGCCCAGCTGACCAGGGCCGACAGCGAGATGAGCAGCGGGTCACGGGTGAGCGTGGCGATCAGCAGCGGCCCGGCCGCGGCGGCGAGCCCGTCGCCGAGATTCGTCAGCCAGCTCGAGGCCAGCAACCATCGAAAACCTGTGCCGAGGCGTGCGGGCAGCACGCGTTCCATCACTGTGACCACGAGCGCACAACCCTACGATCCGGCCCTGAGCGGGGGCAACGCGTTTTCCGGGGGGCGGGCTCAGGAAAGGATGAGGGTTTCTTTCACCCGGCGCGACCGCGCGAGATAGGCCATGCCGACGATGCCGGGCAGCGAATCGATGACGACGCCGAGCGGTGACTTCATGCCGAGCAAATACCAGATGAGCAGGAAGACGACCGTGGAAATGGCCCAGACGGCGTTGTTGACGACGGCGGACTTGCGTTTGTTGAGGATGAGCCGCATCACCACGACGCTGTATGCGGCGAGGAAGACGTTGCTGACGACGTAGAAGATGATGGAGCCCCACGGCGCGGGCTCGCTGAGGCCGCCGAGCGCGGGGTCGGCGTTGACGATGACGGCGGCCAGCGCCAGCCCGAGCCCGTGCACGATGAGGATGCCGTGGGCGACCACGTAGGCGGCCAGCAGGCCGCCGACCCGCCGCGGCTCGGGCCCGGCCGGCGCTTCTGGCTCGGCTTCGTACGGGCGCGGCATGGTCCTTGCGTCCCCCTTCTGGCCCCGGGGCGAAAGGCGGCCACGGGTCGGCGTCTTTCGGCAGCCTGTCAGAGTTCGCGGCGCCGCACAATCCCGTGCCGGCATTGCGGGAAGTCGTTTCCGGATCGTTTCACGACCCGTATTGCCTGGCCGGGCGCCGCCGGGGATGATGTCGCCGTCAAGGCGCCGCCGGCGGCTCACGGCACGTCCCAAATCACCGCTTGTGTTGACCCGTTAATCTTGCGATTCTTCTCCCATCCGGCGCATTCAAGAAACCATTCCTCTCCCACCCCTGGACGCGTCCTCGCAGAGCCTGCGGGGCCGCGCACGCACACGACCCACGGGCATGCGCTGACGAGGAGGTCGCGATATGACATGGACCAGCAGGTACCGGACCGCCGCGCGGGCGATCGCGGTGATCGGCGCGGCGGCGCTCGTCTCCGCCTGCGCCGGGAACGGCGGCGCGGGAGGCACGGGCGGCACGGCGAGCGGCGGCGGCGGTGCCTACCCCGACCGCACGATCACGTTCGTGGTGCCGTTCAGCGCGGGCGGGCCGACCGACACCGTCACCCGCATGATCGCCGAACCGATGGGCGCCAAGCTCGGCGGCAAGATCGTCGTGCAGAACGTGGAGGGCGCCGGCGGCACCGTCGGCGCGGGCGAGGTGGCGCGCGCCCAGCCCGACGGCTACACCGTGCTCATGCACCACATCGGCATGTCCACCGCGCCCGCCCTCTATAAGGATCTCGGCTACCAGCCGCTGGAGAGCTTCGACATGGTCGGCCTGGTCACCGAGGTGCCGATGACGGTGGTGGCCCGCAAGGACTTCGAGCCCGCCACGCTGCAGGACCTGGTGACGTACGTGAAGGCGAACGCGAGCAAGGTGACGCTGGCCAACGCCGGCATCGGCGCCGCCTCCCACCTGTGCGGGCTGCTGTTCCAGACGGCCGCGGGCGTCAAGCTGCAGGAGGTCCCGTACGAGGGCACCGGCCCGGCGCTGACGGACCTGGTCGGCGGGCAGGTCGACTTCATGTGCGACCAGACCACCAACACCAGCGGCCAGATCTCCGCCAAAGAGGTGAAGGTGTACGCCGTCACCACCCCTGAGCGGGTCGGCAGCCTGCCGGACGTGCCCACCACGACCGAGGCCGGGCTGCCGCAGCTCAAGGTCAGCGTCTGGCACGGCCTCTACGTCCCCAAGGGCACCCCGCCCGACGTGGTGAGCAAGCTGTCGGAGGCGTTGAAGACGGCGCTGGCCGACCAGAAGGTCATCGACCAGATGGCCAAGCTCGGCACCGCGCCCGTCCCGGCCGAGGACGCCACCCCCGAGGCGCACAGGACGAAGCTGCAGGAGCAGCTCGGCACCTGGGCCAAGGTCATCGCCGACGCGGGCGTCAAGGCCGGCTGAGCATGCGGGCACGACGCTCCTGGCCGGACGTCCTGGCCGGCGCGATCTTCGTCGTCATCGGCGCCGTGTTCGCGGCGGGCGCGCTCGGCTACGAGCTGGGCAGCCCGCTGCGGATGGGGCCGGGCGCCTTCCCGCTGCTGGTCGGCGTCATCGTGGCCGGTCTCGGCCTGGCGATCGTGGTCAAGGGCCTGATCGCGGGCGAGGTGATCACCTTCGGTGGCGTGCCGTGGCGGGCCATCGCCGCCATCACGATCGCGCTGGTGTTCTTCGGCTTCACCGTACGCGGGCTCGGCTTCGTGCCCACGGCGGCGGTGACCGCGCTGCTGACCACGCTGGCCGGCCGCGTACGGCTGCTGACAGCCGTCGCGGTGGCGGCCGGCCTGACGGTGGCCGCCACCCTCATCTTCGTCGTCGGACTGCAGCTGCGGATCCCGCTCGTGGGCCCGTGGCTGGGCGTCTGACGCGCAACCGGATCCTGGGGTATGGACCTTCTCGACAATCTCGCGCTGGGCTTCTCCACGGCCCTCCTCATCCAGAACGTCCTCTACTGCTTCGTCGGCGTGCTGCTCGGCACCGCCGTCGGCGTGCTGCCCGGCATCGGGCCGACGGCGACGGTGGCGATGCTGCTGCCGATCACGTTCACGTTCGAGCCGGTCACCGCGCTGATCATGCTGGCCGGCATCTATTACGGCGCCCAGTACGGCGGCTCGACCACCGCCATCCTCATCAACCTGCCCGGCGAGTCGTCGGCGGCGGTCACCGCGCTCGACGGCCACGAGATGGCCCGGCAGGGCCGCGCGGGCCCGGCGCTGGCCACGGCCGCGATCGGGTCGTTCATCGCCGGCACGGTCGCCACCGTCGTGCTGGCCGTCGCCGCGCCGCCGCTGGCCAGGGTGGCGCTGCAGTTCGGGCCCGCGGAGTACTTCTCGCTGGTGCTGCTCGGCCTCATCGTCTCGATCGCGCTGGCCCGCGGCACCGCGCTCAAGGCGCTGGCGATGATCGCGCTCGGCGTCCTGCTGGGCACGGTCGGCCAGGACCTCTACACCGGCACGCCGCGGTTCGTGCTCGGCCGGCGCGAGCTGTACGGGGGGATCGACTTCGTCTCGGTGGCCGTCGGCATGTTCGGCGTGGCCGAGATCCTGCGCAACCTGGAGAGCGGGCAGGCACGTACCGCGATCGTCTCGCGGGTGCGGCACCTGTGGCCGACCCGGGAGGACTGGCGGCGCATCGCCGGCCCGATCCTGCGCGGCACGGGCCTGGGCTCGGCGCTCGGCGTGCTGCCGGGCGGCGGTCACGTGCTGGCCTCGTTCACCTCTTATGCGGTGGAGAAGCGGATCTCGCGGCGGCGGGAGGAGTTCGGGCACGGCGCCATCGAGGGGGTTGCGGGGCCGGAGTCGGCCAACAACGCCGCCGCGCAGACCTCGTTCATCCCGCTGCTGACGCTGGGGCTGCCGGCGCATCCGGCGATGGCGCTGATGGTGGGGGCGTTCATCGTGCACGGCATCACGCCGGGCCCGAACGTCATCGTCGAGGAGCCGGCGCTGTTCTGGGGGCTGATCGCCTCGATGTGGATCGGCAACGTGCTGCTGGTGCTGCTGAACCTGCCGCTGATCGGCATGTGGGTGCGGATGTTGCGCATCCCGTACCAGGTGCTGTTCCCGATGATCGTGCTGTTCGCGGCGATCGGGACGTACTCGCTGGGCTTCAACGCCTTCGACGTGTACGCGATCGTGCTGTTCGGGCTGCTCGGCTACGTCCTCATCAAGTGCGGCTGCGAGCCGGCGCCGCTGCTGCTGGGCTTCGTGCTCGGCCCGCTGCTGGAGGAGAACCTGCGCCGCGCGCTGATCATCTCGCGCGGCGACGCGTCGGTGTTCGTGACCCGCCCGATCTCGGCGGCCCTGCTGGCCCTGACGGTGCTGGCGCTGGTGGTGGCGGTGCTGCCGGCGATCCGCCGCCGCCGCGAGGTGGTCTTCACCGACGACGACTGACCCCCGCCCTCCAGCCGGCGTCTCGGGCGGGGCGAGGCCGGCCCGGATGAGGGACGCGAAGCCGCCGCGTACGCCTCACCCTCGGCATCCTCCTGACGTCGGATCTCTGCAGCGGGTGCCTCCGCGATCACGCAGGTCACCGCCCCGAGCCGGGCGCGCATGGGTGAAAACATCGGATGCCGCCCTTGTGACGAGCGCGTTACCGGTGTTATCTCTTCGGGGAAGCCCGCATGTGATCGGAGGACCCCGCGTGGCACACCCCCCGTTACGACGACACGCCACCGCACTCGTCACCGCGTTGTCGCTGCTGCTGTGGCCGCAGGCAGTGACGGCAGCCGCGTACGCCGGCCCCGCACCCGAAGCGAGCACCGTGCAGACACCCGATGACTTGACCCTCTGGTACGACGAACCCGCCACCGACTGGGAGACCCAGGCCCTGCCCATCGGCAACGGCCCCCTGGGCGCGATGATCTTCGGCGGGGTGTCGTCGGAGCGCATCCAGTTCAACGAGAAGACGCTGTGGACCGGCGGCCCCGGCTCGCCCGGCTACGACTTCGGCAACTGGGCCGACCCGCGCCCGGGCGCGATCGCCGAGGTCCAGCAGCAGATCGACCGCGAGGGGAGGATGTCCCCCGAGCAGGTCGCCGCCAAGCTCGGCCAGCGCAAGACCGGCTTCGGCGCCTACCAGACCTTCGGCGACCTGCACCTCGACCTGCCCCCCGCCGAGGCGAGCGACTACCGGCGCGAGCTGGACCTGTCCGAGGCGGTGGCCCGCGTCGCCTACACCGCGGGCGGTGTCCGGCACGAGCGCGAGTACTTCGCCTCCAACCCCGGCAACGTCATCGTCGCCCGGCTGGGCGCCGACCGGCCCGGCCAGGTGTCGTTCACGCTGCGCCACACCTCGCCGCGCGACGACAAGACCGTCACCGCCGCGGGCGGCCGGCTCACCATCCGGGGCCGGCTGGCGGACAACGGCATGCGCTTCGAGGCACAGGTGCAGGTCATCACGACCGGCGGCACCCGCAGCGACCAGGGCGACGCCGTACGGGTCGAGGGCGCCGACAGCGCGGTGCTGGTGCTGTCGGCCGGCACCGACTACGCCGGCGCCTACCCCTCCTACCGCGGCGCGGACCCGCACGAGCGGGTGACCGCGGCCGTGGACAAGGCCGTGGACACGGCCACGGACAAGGCTGTGGACACGGACACGGACACGGCCGTGAACGAGGCGGCCGGCGCCGGGTACGCCGCGCTGCGCCGCGCCCACGTCGCCGACTACCGCGCCCTGTTCGACCGGGTCCGCCTCGACCTCGGCGGGACGATGCCGGCCGTACCGACCGACGAGCTGCGCAGGAACTACACCGGCGGCGCCGACCCCGCCGACCGGGCGCTGGAGAGGCTGTTCTTCGCCTACGGCCGCTACCTGCTCATCTCCTCCTCCCGCGAGAACGACGTGCTGCCCGCCAACCTGCAGGGCGTGTGGAACCACTCCACCAGCCCGCCCTGGTCGGCCGACTACCACGTCAACATCAACCTGCAGATGAACTACTGGCTCGCCGAGCAGACCAACCTGCACGAGACGACCGAACCGTACGACCGCTACATCTCCGCGCTGATGCCGCCCGGCCGCGAGAGCGCCCGCCGCATCTACGGGGCGGGCGGCTGGGTGGTGGGCAACGAGACCAACCCGTTCGGCTTCACCGGGGTGCACGACTGGGCGACCGCGTTCTGGTTCCCCGAGGCCGCCGCCTGGACCACCCAGCACCTGTACGACACCTACCGCTTCACCGGCGACGTGACCTACCTGCGCGAGCGGGCGTACCCGGTGATCAAGGGGGCGGCGGAGTTCTGGCTGGACTTCCTGCACACCGACCCGCGCGACGGCAGCCTGGTGGTCTCCCCCAGCTACTCCCCCGAGCACGGCGACTTCTCCGCGGGCGCCGCGATGTCGCAGCAGATCGTCGGCGAGGTGCTCGGCAACGCCGTGGCCGCCGCCGAGAAGCTCGGCGTGGACGAGGAGTTCCGGGCGAAGGCGCGCGCCGCGCTGAAGAAGCTCGACCCGGGCCTGCGCATCGGCTCGTGGGGCCAGTTGCAGGAGTGGAAGAGCGACTGGGACTCCCCCGCCGACACCCACCGGCACGTCTCGCACCTGTACGCGCTGCACCCCGGCAACGGCATCAAGCCGGGCTCGAAGGAGGCCGAGGCGGCCAAGGTGTCGCTCAAGGCGCGCGGCGACGGCGGCACCGGCTGGTCCAAAGCCTGGAAGATCAACTTCTGGGCGCGGCTGCTGGACGGCGACCACGCCCACACCATGCTGGCCGAGCAGCTGAAGGGCTCCACGCTGGACAACCTGTGGGACACCCACCCGCCGTTCCAGATCGACGGCAACTTCGGCGCGACCTCGGGCATGGCCGAGATGCTGCTGCAGAGCCAGCACGACGTGCTGCACGTCCTGCCCGCGCTGCCGTCGGCGTGGAAGGACGGCTCGGTACGCGGCCTGCGCGCCCGCGGCGACGTCACCGTGGACGCCACCTGGTCCGGCGGCGCCCCGGCCACGGTCACCCTGCATCCGGGCAGGACCGGCCGGCTGGGGCTCAAGAGCGCGGTCATCGAGGGCCGCTACCGGCTGGTGGACGGGCGCGGCCGCGAGGTGAACGCCCGCCGCGACGGCGACACCCTCACCTTCGACGCCCGCGCGGGGCAGAGCTACACGCTGCGCAACGAGGCGGCCGTCTCCCTGGAGGCGCCCGCCTCCGCCCAGCCCGGCACCTCCTTCGAGGCCGAGGTGACCGTGCAGGCGTCGGGGCGGCGCGCCGTACCGGCCGCCGAGGTCGCGCTGACCGCCCCGAGCGGCTGGACGGTCACGCCGGCCACCCGCCGCCTGCCGGGCCGACGGCCACGCCACGATGGCCGGCCAGGTCCGTACGGTCCTCGACCGCATCGAGAACACCAGCGGCGTCCCGGTGGTGAGCGACGCCGCCTC
>NZ_JBEXLH010000110.1:0-13237 GCF_040609855.1 Nonomuraea sp. NPDC004580
AGCAACACCCCAGGGCTGCTTCACCTCAAAACCTTGATCGCCAGACCGTCAGCCCGTGATCCATTACGCCAGCAACATCTTCAGAGGGGTCCTAGAGCACCGTCGGTACGCCGCAGATGTGGCCGAGAGCGACCGCACCTTGGAGTCCGACCTGGAAGGCCTGGCCCTATGGCGCGCCAGGATGGCGGACAAACCCCGCGACGCGCAGATGGCGGGCTGGCTGGACAGCGACAGAAAGGTGCTCCTCGGGGAGGCGTTGGGGCACTACAAACTGACCATGAGCGATGTCATCGCGCACGCCTTCATCGAGGCTCCTGTGAGGTCGACCGATCGGGCACGGCTGCGTGGCGGTCCGTGGCGCTACAAGAAGTACGACCTTCTGGTCTTCCTCATCACCCAAGAAGGCGTTCGCCAGCTCACCGTCACGCTTGACTTCCTGAAAGGCACCTTCCACGACTGGCGCAGGCTCAACTACCGTTTCGATGCGGTTGCCTCCGTGGGAGTGAGCGAGTCGGGCAACGACGAACGCACCTTCCAGCTCACGCTCGTCAACGGCCATGAGATCAGTGTCGAGGTCAGCTCCGGGACCGAGGATCTGCAAGAGGGCGAGAGCCCCGGCACCGTGTCCAAGGTGTCCCTGGACGCCGCGGGCATCCCTCACACTCTCCACGTACTGGAGGGGATCGCCGCGGAGGGCAAAAAATGGGTCGAACAGCAAGAGGTGCGCACGGGGAAGCTCGCGGCCGCCTTGAGCGATCCCGAATAAACGAGTTCGAGCGCTCCTGCGTAGCTGTCCGCTGACAGCGACCTGGTGCTCATGAGACCTGGAACTCCGCCGATCTCGTAGATACTCTGCAACGCCTGCTTGCAAGCGCGGCCAGAGCCGGTCCGTGTGCCTCGCGAACGGCTTCAAGTCCGACGCGGAAGGCCGGTTCGAAGCCGCAGATCCTCATCGCGATAGGCGATTGTCCAGGTTTATCGCGGAATCAGCTGGCCCATACTTTCCGCCAGGCGTAGGGCCCCTTGTTATTGGCATCCAGGAGGATGATTCGGTTGACGTGCCCTTCAGCTGGCCCGGAGTCGAAGGGACGAGTCGGCTGTCGGGGCGGTGTCAGTGGCTCTTCTACGGTGTGGCCGCAGCCTGCTCAACTCTGGTGGCCAGGGTCCTTGGTTGATCTGGGCCCGCTGGCCTTGGCCGATTGCGCCGTAGCTCTGGCCCGGCGATATCCGATCACTTCGCCATTGGCGTCGGCGGGCAGTCGACGGCCAGCGCCGTCGCCGTAGGTGCACTTACTCTTCTACTACTGTCTGATTGCTTTAAGTTACCGAGAGTGACATGATGTGGCGTCGTGATCGGGGAGGGAGATGCGATGCCGCGTTGGGTGTTGATTGCGACTGGGATGTTGGCCGCGCTGTTGGTAGCCGGTCCTGTGCAGGCATCAGAACAGTCGTGGAACGACGGATATGGGCAGCTCGGGGATGTGGAGATCAGCACCAACCGTCAAGACGTTGCCCTGTGTGATTGCCTCGATGATGACAACAAAGTGGCCGTGGAGTATCAAACGACCATCGGTCGGACGATCCTCCTGCAGGCCGGACCGAAGCGCGGATGTGTGCTGGATTCGGTGTTCTTTGGCTCCATCAAGCGGGCCACGTTCTGCTACGGCCCGGACGTCGATCCCGAAGGTGGTTCGCTGCGCTGGTGCAATCCGGCTCGCAGCTTCTGAGAGCAAGACTCCGAACTTCGGCGACCGATGGGAGGAAGCGGCGTGTTGACCGGGGTCGCTTCTCGTAAGTTGCCGCAGTGGCCCCGTCAACGCAGCCCTGGGCTAGCTGCGCTGGCTGTGCTGCTGGTGCTCGGCGGTGCCCTGGCGTCGATGATGCTGGTGATGCGGGCCGACGAGCGTATGTCCGTCATCCGTGTCACCGGGCGGGTCGGTGCGGGTCAGCCCTTCGGCAGCGGCGCGTTGCAGGAGGCGCGGATCGCTGACGACGGGGCCACGTATTGGCCCTGGTCGCAGCGTGATCAAGGGGCAGCGACCGTGGCGACGGTTACGGTGCTGCCGGGGACTCTGCTCACTCGCGCGATGGTCATGGGCGGTGACGGTAGGGCGGGCGCGGGAAAGGCCGTCAGGGTGGGGTTGGCGTTCAAACCCGGCCAGGCTCCCTATGACTTGCGGCGAGGGGAACGGGTTCAGCTCATCCACGTGCCTGGCCGTAGGAACGGCTCCGGGGGAGCGGTGGTCGTCGCCGAGGAGGCGATGGTCGACGGCGTCAGCTACACGTCCGGCTCGGCCGGCCAGGCCACGGTCATCGTCGACAGCGTGGTGGCGCCCGTGGTCGCGGCTCACGCCGTCAGCGGTGAAATCGCCATCGCCGTCATACGCGCCACCCCCTGACGACAGGCGTCCGGAGGTGCTGGCGGCAGCCGCACGGTACTGGGCAGACCGGCTCATTCGCGTACACAGGTTGAATTCGTAGAGTCAGTCATGGGTTTGCTGGGATGTCGAGGGTGAGCCCGGTCTGGGTCAGGCAGCCGGTGAGTAGGTGCGGTCGGTACTAGATCTTTTTCAGCTTGCGTTTGACGATCCGGACGAGTACGGGCAGGTCGGTGACGGCGAAGTTGGCCAGGTCCCGGCGGAGTAGGGACCAGACGCCATCGACGGGTTCAGTTCGGGCGCGTAGGCGGGTAACTGCGGCAGATTACGTCGGCCATGTTGACCCGGCCTGAGCCCATGCCGCGTACCGTCACCACCGGACCGGCGCCGAGGCGCGCCCCTTCGGCGGCCTCAACGGCACCGGGCGTGGCGTACCGCGGGAGCTGAGAGGCTGGAGGCGGCGTGGGACGCCGGTCCTGCCGTCTGGGGTGGCACTGGCGAAGATTGCCGCCGACGAACTCGGCATCACAGCGGGCATCAAATACTTCACCAGTGGCGATCTGAGCGCCTGCGGAAAAACGGCACTGAACATCCTCGGCTCACTGGCCGGTGGTCTCGCGGGCAAGTTGGCCGCGAAATACGCCTTGCCTTGGAAGTGGAAGAAGGCCTATGAAATCGGAAAGGCCGTCTGGAAACACGCCGGCGACGCCATCAGCGCCTTCAAGAATTGGCTCGCCGCCAAGGACAAACTCAAGATCGCAGGGCGAGCGCGAGAAAACGCCCGTAAGGCTCTCGCAGCGGTATGCGGACGGAACAGTTTCGCCCCGGGGACCGCGGTCGTCATGGCGGACGGAACCGAAAAACAGTTCGAACAGGTTGAAGTCGGGGACAAGGTTCTGGCCGCTGACCCGGCCACTGGAAAGGTCGAAGCCAAGCCGGTCGTGGACACGATCAGGGGTGAGGGCGCCAAGAACCTCGTCCAGGTGACCGTCGACGTCGACGGTGAAAATGGAAACGCGGAAGGCGTCATCGTTGCCACCGACGAGCATCCCTTCTGGGTCGAGACCCTCCAAGACTGGGTCGCGGCGACAAGGCTCGAGCCCGGCTCGCTGTTGCGAACGGCCAACGGCGCGAGTGTCAAGGTAGTCGGCCTGGCGAAGTGGACGACAAGTCGTCAGCGTGTGTACAACCTGACGATTGCCGACAACCACACCTACCATGTGGCTGCGAGCGGCGTTGGCGTTCTCGTCCACAACATCGACATCGATCCGGGGTGTTACGGATTCAGCGAGGACGACGCGAAGTCCCTGGGTAACTGGTACAACACCACGTTCTCCGACAAGGACGGAGCGCTCTACGGCTCGGTCCGGTACCACTTGGACAAGCACGGGAAGGGCCGGACCCTGGCAGATTACACGCGGGAAGCCAAGTCCCTGTGGGCGCGTACTCCCAAGAAAGAACGTGAAAAAGTGCAACTCGACAACGGCGAGGAAGGATGGAGGATAAAGGTAGGGAAGACCTTCGGTATCTACACCAAGAGTGGAAAGATTGTTACTTATGCCGATTGACCAGGAACGGATCAACCGGGCTCGGCCAGAGTTCGAATCCTTCGTCAAACGCCCGTTCCCGGAGCTGCCCCAAGGCGCGGAGTTCAGCGATCTCGTGACAGAGCTGCTGATTCTCGATCCCCGCGTCGGGGCGCTGGCAACCGCTGCTGTCAATCGCCGGATAGAGGTCGCCGATCTGCGGAAGCTGGACGAGACGATAGATCGACTGGCTCAGATCAAAGTCGAACTGGTGCGCACTCCGGCACGTGCTTCGGAGGATGTTCCTGCTGTCGCAGGACTGGTCGACTATATTGACGGCCTCCTCGAAGTCGGGCGGCTGCTGGGACGGGCGATAGTTCCATAAGGATCGGAAACCCGAGTGAAGGCGTTCAAGTTCGTGAGGCTGAGGACGTGTTCACTCGGGGTTTTCGCTTCCCTTCGTAATCGTTCTTTGGGCGAGGTCTATTCGTCGACCTCGCCGCGGCTGAGTCTGTGAGCTTCGCAGACGCCCAGCTCGAGCAGTACAACGCGGACATTCCCGGCCTCCTGCCCAGTCTGGTGGCCGGGACGATGGGCGACTGGACGCTGGTCGTCGAACCGAACGGGTGCCAGGGCGCACGACCCGAAGTGCTGAAGGCGTTGTCGGCCCGGGGGTGGACGGTGAACGTGCTGCTCGACGGGGGCCGGTACGACCGGCTCAGCTATGCCGCTGCCGGGCGGTTGCCGGCTGTCCGGCTGACGTCCTCCCCGTCCGGCTCCGGCCGCCTTCCGGGTGACGCCGACGCGGTCATCGACGCGGTCGGCACCGATGACGTCATCGGGCTCCAATGACGTCATCGGGCTCCAAGCCGCCACGCTCCTGGCGGCGGAGCACATCACCGTGCCCGCCTCACGGAGGAGTGGCTGCTGGGTGGCGGTCGCACGCGCCTGCTCGTCGAGAATCCGCTCCCCAACGACATCGTTCCCGATCAGTTACGCGACCACCGCATACTGAACCGGTTCGGCAGCACCTTCACAGCCGCACGGCGCGGTGTCCAGTCCGGGCCGGGTTCTCGTGCACCTCGTCGCGCAGTAGGGCGACCTGGCGGCGGACATCCCGCCGACGGATGGCGTCGTCGTCGCCGCGCAGGAACTCCAGCGCCTCGGACACTGCGGGGTGCGACAGCTGCGAACCCTGGACCACCGCCTCGGTCATCAGATAGCGGATGGGAGCCGCCTTGCCAGGCGACAGATCATCAAGGATGGCCCGTACTTCGGGTCGGTTCAGACGACCTCACCGAATCCGCGGACGCGGTCGCGGGCCACGCCTACATGGGACATCTCACCGACGATCAGAAAGCCGTCGTCGTCATCATGAAGCGATGCCTGCAGCGCATCGGCCGCACCGCGCCCTGAACGCGCATCAGAGCTGATGACAAGCGGCAGGGCCGGTCATCGACGCGATGTGCCTCTGATCACTCGTCCCGTCGCCCAGGGTGTAGCCGGGCGGCGGTCGAGGCGGCGACGGACCTCGTCGGTGCCGAAGCGGTAGTCGATGCGCTGGGTGGCCTCGGCTCAGTCCTCCATCGAGCGGACCGCTGACAGGGCCTCCACGACGAACGGGTCGCTCTATCGTCTGGACGCGCTCCCACAGCGTGCCGGTGTCCTCGGTGAGGAGGCTGCCGACGGTGCCCTCGTAGGTGGGCGGTGGTCCGCGGCCAGGGCGTTGCCCAGGGGAGCGACGACGTCCCCAATGGCGGTGGACGGTTGCCGTTCCGGGTTGTACGCACGTATTTGGCACGATCGACGGTTGCGTCGCCCGCGGCGCGGAGGCGGTCGTAGCGGGTTGTCGCTGCATGGATGACGCGGAACTGGGGGTTGACCTGGGGAAACGTCTTCAAAATCATCCCCCGCATGTCCCCTGATCATGGTCATACGGCTGCGTACGGGCACTACCCGCTGCCTATCGAGGGTGGCAAAACAAAAGACCTGCGGCTGTGAAACCGCAGGTCGGGGGCCATATATGGCGATCTAGGTGAGTGCCCCCGGCAGGATTCGAACCTGCGGCACCCGCTTTAGGAGAGCTCGAGTCGAATGGAGTTCGGTATCTCCACTAATGGGCCATATGTGCGTGTTGCTCGGCGTGTATTGGCGCCTCAGCCTGGACCTCCCACCGTCCATCGTTTGACGGGCGTTTGGCCTAGTGGAAGCGATGCTCGCGGCGGAAGCCTTGCAAGGCGGTACCGCTCTTCAGATGTGGGTGCAATGGGGCTCGGCGCGTCCTCTAATCGCTCGTGGTCCCGTCCGGCTCCAGCAGATTGATCATGCTGAACCTGATCGGCGCCGCTGGACCGGAACATCAGCTGCGTCCGGCGGCCACGCCGCCGCCCCGACGGGTCGGCGGCTCCGCACGCGCCTGGATCGGCTTTGTCTCCGCAGCCAGCGCAAGACTGTCAGCCCGGGCACCGGCGGCCGACCGCGACGGCATCCCCGCCGACGCGGACGCATTCACAACCGCGCACGCCTCTACAAGGGCTGACCTCACCCGCCCGCTGGTCACAAGCTGGGGGGCTCCCCGCCCAGCTCAGCAAGGAGGCCAAGGGTCGGAACCTGGAGGAGATAAGGGTTTGCACCGATCACGGAGCATCCCGTTCCCGATACCGGAAACGATCTTTACGTCATCGTCGTCCCGTGTGACGATCACCTAGTTTGATCCTCCAGTTCGAAAGGTAACGATGAGCACACGCCGATTATCGTCCGGCTCGTCCACCCGAACCCGCCGCAGCGCCGCCCTGATCGCGGCCCTGGCACTTCCGCTCTCGCTGCTGAGCGCACCCGCGATCGCCCAGGGCCCCACGCCCTCCCCCTCCTCCGCTCCCGCCGACCCCGTGCTCAAGACCGCCTGGGACAAGGCCGCCGCGTCAGGCAAGCCGGTCGGGGTGCCGTCCAAGTTCACGGAGACGATGAAGGTTCTGGCGAACCCGGACGGCAAGACCATGCGGGCCGAGCTGTACACCCGGCCCGTCCAGCTGAAGAACCCGGCCGGCGGCGCCTGGGAGCCCATCGACACCCGCATCGTCACCCGCGACGGCAAGCTGCAGGCCGCGCGAGTCAAGAGCCCGCTGACCTTCGGCGGGCGGGGCGCCAAGAACCTGGTGTCCGCCAAGGGCGAGCACGGCACGACCGGGCTGGGCGTGACCCGGGCGCTGCCGGAGCCGAAGGTCTCCGGCAGCACGGTCACCTACCCCGACGCCGTGGCGCCGGGAGCCGACCTGGTGGTCCAGGCGCAGGCCGACGGGTTCGTCTCCCAGGTGGTCTTCCGGCACAAGCCGGCCGGCCCGGTGACCGTACGGCTGCCGCTCACCCTGTCCGAGGGCACCACATTCGGTAAGACGTCTGACGGGCTACCACAGCTCAAGGACGCCAAGGGCAAGGCCGCGGCGGCGCCGGTCGTGCTGGCCGCGATGGACGCCAAGGTCGAGGCATCCCCCGACGAAGGCAGGTCCGCCCCGGTCGAGGCCCGCGTGGAGACCTCCGGCAGCACGCCGGAGCTGGTGTTCACCCCGGACGAGAAGTTCCTGGCGGACCCGGCGGTGACCTACCCGGTGACGATCGCCGCCGCCGACGACTGGTTCGGCGGCGGAAGACCCACCGACGCCTGGATCAGCAAGAACGCGGGCGGTAACAACGCCGCGGCCGGGTATCTGCGCGCCGGCACCACCTCCACCAGCGCCGACGTCGCCCGCGTGTACCTCAAGTTCAACACCGAGGACCCCGTGCTCGAGGGCGCCACCGTGGTGGATGCGGACCTGTGGGTGTGGAACTACAAGTCCGGCGGCCCCAACAACGTGAATTGCGGCGATCCGATGGACGGGTCCGGCATCGGAGCGCGCCGCGTCATCTCCTCCTGGGACACCTCCACCTTGAGCTGGTCGCGACAGCCCACGCTCGGCAACGTGGAAGGCGAGAGCGGCAACAAGGCCGGCTACAACTACGAGGCCGTGCCCCCTTCCCCCAGCTGGTGCGCCAAGGAGGAGAAGCTGGTGCACCGGGTCACGAACATGGCCCGCGCCTGGATCGAGCAGGACCAGCCCAACCACGGGGTGGTGCTCCAGGCTGTCAGCGAGAGCGCCACGATCAACTGGCGCCAGTACTACTCCAGCGACTACAGCGGCGCGGACTACCCGGGCTACCGACACCCGCCTACCCTCATCGTCCAGTACATCCCGAGCGTCAAGGAGCAGCTGATCGTGCTCCGTACGTACCCGGGCGACCAGGAGCCGCCTGCGGCGTCGTACGCCGACGACCAGGCCTGGGTGGCGGCGGGCAACGTCCACTACGACGAGCTTCCCCCGTCGCGCGTCATGACCGACGACGAGGCGCTGGCCGGCGCCGTGGCCACGAACAGCTCGGCGCAGACCTCCCTGACCGAGGCTTACTATCCGGAAGGGCTCACCGACGAGGAACTGATCGAGGGGATCGACACGGACCCCGAGGCGCCGCCGGAAGAGCCCGAGCCCGGCACCAACCCTCCCCCCGAGGACGACACCACGCCTCCCACGGTGACGGAGACCAGCCCGGCGAGCGGCCAGGCCGACGTCCCCACCACGACGTCCGTCGTGGCCGTCTTCAGCGAGTACGTCACTGACGCCGTCGTCACCGTCAAGAACCCGCAAGGGGCGGAGGTCGCGGGGAACGCGGTCCTGGACGCCTCTCACGAGGTGCTGACCTTCACCCCGAACGCGGCGCTGGCCGGCGACACGGCCTACACCGTCGAGGTGAGCGGCGCCAAGGACATCGCGGAGAACGTGATGACCCCCCGAACGTGGTCCTTCACCACCGCCGCGCCGGACACCGTCCCGCCTGTCGTGTCGGGGACGAGCCCGGCCGCGGACGCCACCGGAGTACCGGTCGACGCGCCGGTGCGGGCAACCTTCGGCGAGAAGGTGTCGGGCGCGCAGATCACCGTCAAGAACGCCCAGGGCACCGCAGTCGCGGGCACGTCCGCGATGGACGCCGAGGGCAAGGTGCTGACCTTCGCCCCGCAGCAGCGGCTGGCCGGCACCACCGTGTACACGGCCGAGGTGAGCGGCGCCAAGGACACCTCGGGCAACGTCATGGCCGCGCCGCACATCTGGTCGTTCACCACCGGGGCGGACGCGCCGCAACCGGTGCCCGGGCTGGTGGCGGCCTATGGCATGAACGAGGGTACGGGCACCCGCGTGTCCGACTCCTCCGGGCAGGGCAACGCCGGCACGGGCAGCGACACCACCTGGGTGAACGGCAAGTACGGCAAGGCCCTGTCGTTCAACGGCACGTCCAGCTGGGTCACCGTCCAGGACGCCGCCTCGCTGCGGCTGACGACCGGGATGACGCTGTCGGCCTGGGTCAGACCCGCCTCGGTGGCCGGCTGGAGCAGCGTGGTGGGCAAGGAGCTGAGCACCTCTGGCGTCTCCTACACCCTGTACGCCTCCAACGGAGATTCCGTCCCGTCGGGCTGGGTGCAGACCGGCCCCGAGGTGCCCGCCGCCGTCCAGGACTTCGAGCCGCTGCCGGTGAACGCCTGGAGCCACGTGGCGCTAACCTACGACGGCTCCGCGCTGCGGCTGTTCGTCAACGGGCAGCAGGCCGACGAGGCCGCGCTGACCGGCAGCCTCTACGACGAGGGCGGGCCGCTACGGATCGGTGGCAACCAGGTCTGGCAAGAGTACTTCAGCGGCCTGATCGACGAGGTGCGCGTCTACAACCGGGCCCAGACCGCCACCCAGATCCAGACCGACATGAACACCCCAGTCGGCCAGCAGCCGGCGCAGGACACGCAGGCGCCGAGCGCGCCCGGCTCGCTCGCCGCGACGGGCGGCTCCGGCAACGCGCAGCTCACCTGGACGGCCTCGACGGACAACGTGGGCGTGACCGGCTACTCGATCCACCGCTCCACGACGCCGCAGTTCACCCCGTCGGCCGCGAACGCCGTCGGCTCGTCGACGGCCACCACGTTCACCGACGCGGGCCTCGCCGCCGGGACCTACTACTACCGGGTCCGGGCCTCCGACGCGGCCGGTAACCTCAGCGCGTCGTCGAACGAGGTCGCGGCCACCGTCACGGCTCCGCCGGCGAACCCTGGTCTGGTCGCCGCCTATGGCATGGAAGAGGGCGCGGGCACCACCGTCGGCGACTCCTCCGGGCAGAACAACATAGGTACGGCCATCGACACCACCTGGGCGGCGGCCGGCAGGCACGGCAAGGCCCTGTCTTTCAACGGCTCCACCAGCTGGGTCACCGTTCCGGACGCCCCGTCACTGCGCATGACCGACACACTGACGGTGTCGGCCTGGGTGCGGCCCACCGAGTCGAGCGGCTACCGCACCGTGCTGATGAAGGAGAACATCTGGGACGGCTCCTACACCCTTTACTCCGCCTCCGGCGGCTCCCTCCCCATGGGCTCGGTGGAACTCGCCGACGCGCCTCGCGGGGTGCGGGCAGACGACCCGCTGCCGCTGAACCAGTGGAGCCACCTGGCCCTCACCTACGACGGCAGCGTCGCCTACCTGTACGTCAACGGCGTCGAGGCCGACGCCTACCCGTTCACCGGCGAACTCGTCGACGCCGGCGGTGACCTGCGCCTCGGCGGCAACGGCATCTGGGAAGACGAGTACTTCAGCGGCCTGATCGACGAGGTGCGCGTCTACAACCGGGCCCAGACCGCGGCCGAGATCCAGGCCGACATGAACAAGCCGGTCGGCGCCGCCGCGACCGCGCGACAACAGCGTACGAACATCGCCACGAACTCGGCACCCGAGATCGCCAAGCTGACCGTGGACGACGCCCGCACCGCGGACGGCGTCGCCGTCACCTCCACCCTCACCCCCCGCCTGACCACCTGGCTGCCCGCCGGGCGGAGCGGCGAGGCGAAGGTGGACGTCGAAGTCGCCCGTACCCCTCCTGCCAAGACCGGTGCCAAGACCGGCAAGGCGGACAAGCCGGGCGCGGACCAGCGGCCGATCTGGTCCGGCCAGGCCACCGCCGGACCTGGCGACGCGCAGGCCACACTGCAAGTGCCCAAGGACCGGCTGCGGGCGGGCTCAGAGGTGCGCTGGCGGGCCCGGGCCACCACCGGCGGGGTCACAGGCGACTGGACCGGCTGGCAGACCATCAAGGTGGACCGCAACTCCCAGGTCACGGTGCGCGCCGCCGCCTCCGACCCTCCGACCACCCCCGATGACCTCAAGACCACCCTGCCCACCGGGGCCGAGCAGCCGAAGTGGGCGACCGTCCAGGACTGCTACCGGGAGGCTGGGCGCGCGTCCTCCGGAGGCGTCTACACCCCCAACCGTTTCTCGCACTGCCGCCTGACCAGGTTCGTGGTGAACGTCTGGGAGGGGACACCAGGCAGTTCCTCAGCGGTGCTCAAGGGACAGCTGCACGGCTTTCAGATGATGCACACCGGAACCCGTGTCTCCCAGCGGATCCTGCAGGTGGACAAGAGGATCTCGCTGCTCCCCGACCAGAGCTGGGGCTACCAGCCCAAGAGGCTGGCCTTCGGCTGGGACGTGCTGAGCACGGAGCCGGCCGGCCAGAACCCGACCATCTGCGACCGCAGGTCGGAGTCCGGCATGCTCGGCATGTACACCGTCGCCCAATGGGCCACGGCGTCGGCGCAGCAACCCGGCTGGCACATGACGGCGACCTATGCCGACCGCGGCAGGGAGGGCTACCACAAGCTGGGCAGGTGCACGGTCAACAGCTACGCGCGCGGCGAGAGTCCCTTCGACAAGGGACCGCGGGAGTTCAGCAGCACGGTCGGCCTCCCCTCGTTCGTCCGCTGCGACGCCTCGCCGACGATCGGCTGGCACAACAAGAACGGCGGCGGCTGCGTGCACATGAACGCCGTCACGAAGATGGTCATGCGGCCAGACGACGTCAACCCGCGGGGAGTCGGCTTCCGCGACATCTTCTATCACGTCTCGATGGCCTTCCATCTTCCGGACCAGACCTACCCCCTAGCCGGCGGGAAGTCATTCCCCGACACCGAGGGCGAACGCAAGAACATCCCTGGGAAGAGCATCGCGTCAAGGCTGACCCGGGCTGCGTTCAAGGCCACGAAGGAGGCGAATTACACGGTGACGGCCAGCGTCTGCAAGAACGAGGTCCCGGTCGAGGATCAAAACAAGAAGAGCTGCGACGAGTTCCCCTTCGAGTCGACCTACCAAGGGGCAGCACGAGCGAACCCTGACCACAACTTCTCCGTCGCCAGAATCAACGGAACCATGAACAAGCAGCACGGCAACGTGCTGAAAGCCTGGTACTGGAACAACCGGATCATCAATAAGGACAGTTTCTACATCGAGCTAAAGTAGCGCCGTAACCGCCCGATGAGGTGGGATGGGGGTCACCGCGCCCGCGCGGTGACCCCCATCCTGACATCGCCACCACCCTCGAACCGTGGAGGCCGGCAGCGTGGCCGCATTGATAAGTGAATTACTGGACGACGACCCGATCCGCGGTTTCGTCGGCGTGGTTGACACCGCGGCCGAGGAATCCCCTGATAACTACGCCATCGAGCCGGGAGGATGGGCCGCAGCCCAAGACAACTGGATCGCCATCGACGAGCCGCTCGAGCAGGGCTGCCTCGTCAAGTACGAGGTGTGGGATGGCGAGCCGCCGGCGCACCCGCCCGTGGGCTCGACCTGGCAGGGGGCCGTCTACCTGGAGTCCGGGATCATCCAGCCCGAGGACAACGCCGGCACCGATCTGACCGGCAGTAGGTTCGACCTCGGTCGGCCCGACCGGCGGTGGAACGTCCGCGTCCACCGCGACCGGCTCGGCCACGGAGCGTTCCCGCCGGACGTCGTCCAGCGGACGTTGATCACCCTACAGTTCTGGCCGTGAGGAGCCGAGCAGTGGTTGCCGGAGCCCAGATGGCGGGAAACTAGGGCCTGAGCTGGGGAAACGCTATCGAGATCATTCCGTGTATATCCCCTGATCGTGGTCTTACGGCTGCCTGCTGGCACCGTCGGTCGCCTACCGAGGTCACAACACAAAAACCTGCGGCTGAGAAACCGCAGGTTAGGGCCCAAAAAGCCGATCTATGCGAGTGCCCCCGGCAGTATTCGAGTCTGCGGCACCCGCTTCAGGAGTCAGGCGAGCTTCTTCGTTGTTTTCGCAGGCCGGACCGGTAGGACGGAACTTCGTACGAAGAGATTGCGCACGCATTTGGCACGCCAGCCTGTTTGAGTCATAGGTTGAGCGCATGTTGCGTCCTGGAAGCTGGTCCAGGCCTGCGGGTGAAAGTCCCGTCCGGGTAAGCATCGGAGCGCCCGGTAGCAGGCCCCG
>NZ_JBEXLH010000111.1:0-13179 GCF_040609855.1 Nonomuraea sp. NPDC004580
CTCGTGGGGGTTGCGTGGGGGAACTGCCTGACGAAACGGGGGATCTCAGGGGGGCGAGATCACATGCCGCGCGGCTTCAGCGCGTGCTCGGCCAGGCCGCCGAGCCAGTCGATGAGGAACGCGATGGATGCGGTGAGCACGCCGCCGACGATGGTGACGGGCATGCGGTTGAGCTTGAGCCCGTTGATGATCAGCTCGCCGAAGCCGCCGGCCGCGACGAAGGCGCCGAGCGTGGCCACGCCGACGGTCAGGACGAGCGCGGTACGCAGCCCGGCCAGGATCGCCGGCACCGCGAGCTTGAGCTCCACCCGCCGCAGCACCTGGCCGCGGGTCATGCCCATGCCGCGCGCCGCCTCGATGAGCGCGGGATCGACCTGCTGCACGCCGACCATGGTGTTGCGCAGCACCGGCAGCACCGCGTACGCGACGAGGCCGACCAGCGCGGTCGTGAAGCCGACGCCCATCAGGAACGTGGCGAGCACCAGCAGGCCGATGCAGGGGACGGCCTGGCCCAGGTTGCCCACGGTGAGGATGAGCGGCGCGACGATCTTGTTGCGGGCCCGCGAGGCGACGATGCCGAGCGGGATGGCGATGACCACGACGAGGAGGGTCGCGGCGGCCGTCATCTTCAGGTGCTCGACGGCCTTGGTGACGATGACGGAGGTGTTCAGGCTGCGCTGCTCGATCGAGTCCAGCTCCAGCGTGCCGACCCAGAGATAGAGGGCGGCGAGCACGACGAGCACCGCGACCGGGGTGAACAGCAGGCTGCGGACACGGGGCATGCGCCGTTCGAGGGGACGGGCGGGCGCGGCGCGCAGGGTCTGGGCGGTCACCGGAGACCTCCGCTTGCCGCGCCCTCCTGCTCGGGCGCGCCGACCGCCGCGCAGAGCGAGGCGTAGGTGAGCACGCCCGACGGCGTGCTGCACCGGTCGGTGCCGTGGGCCAGCATGAGGTCGAGCGCCTCGCGCAGCGTGGTGCCGGCCGCCACCTGGAGCAGCGCCGGGTCTGGGGAGGGCTCGGCGGGCGGGATGTCCTCGATCCGCAGCAGCGCCAGCCGCTTGAGCGTGCCGTCCTGGCCGATGAAGCTGGCCACGTAGTCGTCGGCGGGGTTGGCGAGGATGTTGGCGGGGGTGTCGTACTGGGCGATGTGGGAGCGTTCGCGGAGGATCGCGATGCGGTCGCCCAGCTTGATCGCCTCCTCGAAGTCGTGGGTGACGAAGATGATCGTCTTGCGGAGCTGCTTCTGCAGGCGGACGAACTCGTTCTGCAGGTGCTCGCGGGTGATCGGGTCGGTGGCGCCGAACGGCTCGTCCATGAGCATCACGGGCGGGTCGGCGGCCAGGGCCCTGGCGACGCCGACGCGCTGCTGCTGGCCGCCGGAGAGCTGGCGCGGGTAGCGGTCGCGGAACGCCGACGGGTCGAGGCTGACCAGTGCGAGCAGCTCCTCGACGCGCTCGGCGACCTTGGCCTGGGACCAGCCGAGCAGCTTGGGCACCAGACCGATGTTCTGCGCCACGGTCAGGTGGGGGAACAGGCCGACCTGCTGGATGGCGTAGCCGACGTGCCGGCGCAGCTCGTCCGGGTTGAGGCTGAGCACGTCCTCGCCGCCGATGAGGATCTCGCCGGACGTGGGCTCCACCAGCCGGTTGATCATCTTCATCGTGGTCGTCTTGCCGCATCCGGACGGCCCCACGAACACGACCAGCTCGCCCGCCGGGATGTCGAGGGTGACGTTGTCGACCGCTGGGGCGGCCTGCCCCGGGTACTGCTTGGTCAGCGAGCGCAGCTCGATGCGCACGCCTTCGGAGTCACGGTCGAACACGAAGCCCCCTCGGGGTGGTCAGTAGGCGGACGGCGAAGAAGAACAGGTCGAACAGGATGGCGATGACGACGACGCCGAGGGTGCCGGCGAGCGTGGCGTTGAGCGAGTTCACCGAGCCGAGCCTGGACAGGCCCTCGAAGATCTGGTTGCCGAGGCCGGGTCCGTCGACGAAGGCGGCGATGGCGGCGATGCCGATGAGCATCTGCGCCGAGATCCGCACGCCCGCCAGGATCAGCGGCCAGGCCAGCGGGAGCTGCACCTGCAGCAGCACCCGCGTACGGGTCAGGCCCATGCCGCGGCCCGCCTCCACGGTGGCCGCGTCCAGGCCGTTGAGGCCGGTCACGGTGTTGCGGATGATCGGCAGGAACGCGTACACGACGAGCGAGACCAGCGTCGAACCCCAGCCCAGACCGGTGATCGGGATGAGCAGGGTGAGCAGCGCCAGCGAGGGGATCGTGAGGATCGCCGCCGAGACCGCTATGGAGCTGCCGCGTACTCTCGGAGAGTCGTAGGAGAGGAGCCCGACGGCGACGCCGATGAGGGTGGCGATGAGGATCGCGATCGCCACGACCAGGGCGTGTTCGGCGGCGGCCAGCGAGAGGGTGTCCCATCGAGAGACCACGTACTCGCCGAAACTCATGAAGTGACCACCTTCGCTTACGCTTGCATGGATTCGCAAACGTATGCGATCTGTTGCGGTGAGCGCAAAATGAGATGCAGCTAGCGCAACACTAGTGCAATGCTTTCGTTATGAACGGACAAGGATGACGGAGAAGCCGCCAGTGTCCTCGGCCGGGCTACGCCGGGACATGGAGATCCTCGAAGTACTCGCAGGTCATGGGGATGAACGGGACGCCGACGGCTTCGGCGTGAGCTGGATCGCAGAGCGGCTCGACCGGGAGAAAAGCCAGGTCTCGCGGGCTCTGCGGTCACTGGAGCTCGAAGGCATGGTCGAGCGCGACCCGCTCACTCGCCGTTACCGGCTCGGGTGGCGGTTGTTCGCGCTCGCCGCCCGCACCCAGCACGCGCGGCTCGTACGCCTGGCCGCCCCCTACGTCCGGCGCCTGGCCGCCGCGTTCGACGAGGACGCCTACCTGTGCGTGCTGCGCGGCAGCATGGTGCTGACCCTGCTGTCGGTACCCTCGTCGCGGGCTTATCACCGGGTGTGGGAGGGTGTGTCGGTCCCCGTCATCATGGCGGGGGCAGGTCGCTCCCTGCTGGCCGACTGGGACGACGACCGCGTCCGCGAGCTGCTGCGCGCCACCCTGCCGTCGGGGCTGGACAGCGCGGTCGGCAGCGAGGAGCAGTGGCTGGCCGAGCTGGCGCACGTGCGCACGGCCGGGTACGCGATCTCCGACACCGAGCTGGACGACACCGAGGTCGGGGTGTCGGCTCCCGTACGCGATCATCGCGGACTGATCACCGCGGCGCTCACCGTGTCGGTCACCCGGACGTCGGGGCGGGCCCGCCTGCACGAGATCGGCGGGGTCGTGGCGCAGACTGCGGCGGAGTTCTCGATCGGGCTGGGCCACGGCCCGGCGGGTCCCCGTCCGCCGGGCGAACCGTCCCGGACCCGCCGCGCCACCCGCCCCGCCCCATCGGACCCCGCCCCCGAGGCCCCGTCAGACCAGGGCCCCGCTGTTTCGCACGACCCCGCCGTTTCGCACGACCCCGGCTGCGAGCTCTAACGAGCTCTGGCCGGCTTCAGCGGCTCTGGCGGCGGACGCGGTAGCGCAGGTGGAGCACGCGGTCGCCCCTGATGACCACGTGCGGGTCCTCCAGCAGGTGCTGAGCGTCCAGCGAGCCGAAGTACCGCTTGCCAGAGCCGAAGACGACCGGCACGACGTCCATGGCCACCTCGTCCACCAGCCCGAGGGCGAGGGCCTGGCCGCCGACCTCGCCCGCCGCCACGCCTACCGTGCGCTCGCCGGCCAGCTCGCGCGCCTTGGCGACCGCCTCGGCGACGCCCTCGACGAAGTGGAAGGGCGCGTCCGGGTGCCAGCCCTCGGGCCGGGGCCGGTGCGTCACCACGACGACGTGCTCGCCCGACGCCGGGCGGCCCGCCCAGCCGTCGGTGCTGTCGAACAGGTGCCGGCCGATCACCAGCGCCCCGACCTCCGGCAGGACCTGCTGGAGGTAGGCGGCCGACGCCTGCGACACCCGGCCCATGCCGACGTCCACGGTGCCGTTGCCGTACCAGTCGAACAGCGGGCCGACCTGGTCGTGCGCGTCGGCGATGAAGCCGTCGACCGACACCACGTTGTGCATCACCACGGTGCTCATGAGATCTCCTGACAGCGTCCGTGAGCCGGTCCCGGACGGGACCGCTCGCCCATGCGTCGAACGGCCGGCCCCCGGATCGACACGCCTCAGGAAAAATCTCTCACAGGCCCTTGGCGGCGTAGTCGTAGCGGTCGTTGAAGCGCACCCACGCCTTCTTGCCCTCGAAGAGCTGGAACGGGTCCGGCTGCCACTTCTTCTCGTCTTTGAGGAAATAGTTGTTGCGCTCGCAGGAGCCGCGCGCCCAGAACGACGAGATCTTGTCACGCCAGTAGCGGGTGAAGGTGAACTTCTTGCACTTCGACGGTGACGAACGCCACTTGGCCATGGCGCCGCGCCAGTTCCTGTGCTCGTACACGCAGTACCAGCCGCGCGGACAGGACGCCTGCGTGGCCGACAGCAGCAGCCGCACCGAGCCGCCCTCCCAGGCGATCTCGTTGTTGCTGATCTTCGTCCCGTACGGGATCGCGGCCAGGTAGGCGTTGATCCGCGCGGCGTTGGCGGCCGCATGGGCCGGGGCGGCGTTGAGAGCGCCCGCCACGACCACTCCGGCGGCGATCACCGCGCCGGCCCGCACCAGCGTGCGCCGCGCCCGGCCGGTCCCGGTGATGGTTGTGTGGCTCATGTCGTCCTCCCCTTCGGGTGATCCGTCGGGAGAGACGCTAGGTGGCGCCGTGTTGAGCGCCTGTTGAGTCCATGTTGAGCGAATGGCATGACCTGCGGCATTTGCCCGGCGAAGGCGGGGTCATGGCGTCTATGTTGATCTCTTGGAACGTTGAACATGATGCTGATGAGGAGGCTGTGATGGGGGAGAACGCAGATCGTGCCGCGCTGGCCGCACGCATGGACACCTCCGTCCCGCACCCCGCCCGCGTGTGGGACTACTGGCTGGGCGGCAAGGACAACTACGCCCCCGACCGCGAGGTCGGCGAGGAGATCGTGAAGGTCATGCCCGACCTGCCGGTCAACGCGCGGGCCGAACGGGAGTTCATCGGCCGCGTCGTGCGCCACCTGGCCGGCGACTGCGGCATCGACCAGTTCCTCGACGTGGGCACCGGCATCCCCACCGCCGACAACACGCACCAGGTGGCCCAGCGGGTCAACCCCAAGGCCAGGATCGTGTACGTCGACAACGACCCGATCGTGCTGGTCCACGCGCGGGCGCTGCTGGTGGGCACCGAGGAGGGCGCGACCGACTACCTCGACGCGGACCTGCGCGAACCCGCGCCGATCCTGCGCGACGCGGCCCGTACCCTCGACTTCTCCCGTCCGGTCGCGCTGTTGCTGATGGGCGTGCTGGAGTTCGTGCCGGGCGCCGAGCCGGCGCACGCCTCGGTGCGCACGCTCCTGGACGCGCTGCCGTCCGGCAGCTACCTCGCGCTCGCGCACAGCGTGCGCAGCGCCTCGATGGACAAGGCCGCCGCCGAGTGGAACGCCAGCGGCGCCACCCCGCTGACACTGCGCACCGAGGACGAGCTGCGCGCCTTCTTCGACGGCCTCGACCTGCTGGAGCCCGGCCTCGTCTCGCTGCCGAAGTGGCGCCCGGAGCCGGAGACCAGCTTCCAGGACCGCGAGGTGTTCCAGTTCGGCGCCCTCGGCAGGAAGCCGTAACCGCTCAGACGCTGCGCAGCACCGACACCACGATGCCCAGCACCGTGGCCTCGTCGCCGTCGATCACCTCGTACGCCGGGTTGCGCGGCTCAAGATAGACGTGGCCGCCGCGGCGGCGGAAGACTTTGACGGTGGCCTCGCCGTCGATCATCGCGGCGACGATCTGGCCCGAGTGCGCGTCGGGCTGCTGCCGTACGACGACGACGTCGCCGTCGCAGATCGCCGCCTCGATCATCGAGTCACCGCGCACCCGCAGCGCGAACACCGTGCCCCGCCCCGTCAGGTCGCGCGGCAGGGTCAGCGTCTCGTCCAGCAACTCGTCGGCCGGGATCGGCACGCCCGCCGCGATGTCGCCCACCACCGGCACGCTCACCAGGTCGGCGGCCGGCTCGGCGGACTCGGAGCGCAGGAAAAGCCGTACGTCGATCGGCCGCGCCATCGCCGCGCCCCTGCGCAGCAGCCCCTGATCCTCCAGCGCCTTCAGGTGCTTGGACACCGTCGAGGTCGACCGCAGCCCCACCGCCCTGGCGATCTCGCGCGTGCTCGGCGGGTAACCGTGCCTGACCACCCAGTCCCTGATCGTGGCCAGGATGTGCTGCTGCCGCTGGGGGAGGTGGTGGACGTCGAGGTGCTCGAACGCGTCGCCGTAGGTGCTCACCGCCGAAATGCTAGAGCCTGCCGCGTCTTTCCGCGGTCATCGAGACGTCAGGTGAAGGACGAAGGTCCTTCGAACGAGGGCCGTCCAGCACTGACGCCCGCTTGCCGAACGGGCTGGGACGGAGAGGTACGAACAATGCGCCTCGGAGAGGAAGCCCTCCATGACCACCATGCACAAGCCGGTGTCCGACGTGGTGGCTCAGCGAGGAGCTGTCCTCGGGAGCGTGTCCGCAGATGGTGATGCGGCGAGCACAGCGCGGTCCGGCGGCCTCTGCCGGCCGCGGTTCCGATGCGTCCGAGAGACGTGCCTGGCTCTTTGCCCTAACCTTTCATGACATGTCCGGTGGTGAGGCGGCGTGGAAGGCGGCGACGCCGCACCAGCCATGTTCGCCGAAATGAACCTACGCATGCTCGTCGTGGCCGGCGGGCGCGAACGATCCTTGGACCAGTACGAAGCCCTCGCAACCGAAGCCGCGTTGGGGGTGACCACCACGCACTCCACCCCACTCGGCCACCTCATCCTCACCATGCGGGCTTTGTAGCCGCGTCCGGCGCTCACCGCCCGCTTAGACAGCGGCGGCCGGCGCTCACCGATCGATGTTCACCATGCCGTGACTGCCGTGACCGGTCGGCGGGCGCCAGTCGGAGCGGCGGGGCCTGATCGCGCCGCGCAGGTAGAGGGCGTGGGCGGCGCGCCGCGCGAGGATGTCGAGGTGCGCGTCGAGCAGCGGTACGTGGGTGTCGGCCAGTTCGGTGCGGATCACGCGTACGAGATGGTCGAGCAGCGGCAACTCGGCCGGATCGGCGGGCCGCTCAGGCGCGATCTCATCACGGTGCAGCCCAGGCCGCCGAGGGTCCTCCTGCTCCCCACAGACCCGGCACTCCTCCTCGGCATCCGGGTCGCCCGGGTCCTTCCAGGCGACGTAACGATGAGGCTGGACATGCGACTCATACATGACAATCACCTCATACCCAGCCTAGAAGCCCGTATGGCCCCCGACCAGCGCCAGGCCGAGCCCCGCTCGCACACGCGGCCCCCGACGCCGAGTCGCGCCGACGCGCGCGGGCCGCGACGCCGAGTCGCGCCGACGCGCGCGGGCCGGGACGTCGGATGGTGCTGAGGCGCGCGGGCTGCTGCGCCCGGCCGCGCTGGCGCGCGGGTTGCTACGCGCGCTCGTGCTGAACGCGGCCCACATCTACGCGGCCCTGGGCAACATCGACGTCTACACCACCCTCACAAGCGAACGCGGCTGGCCGCCGTCCCGCGTCGAAGGATGGTGGTCGGAAGCCCTGCCCCGCGAACTCCTCGGCCCCTGACGGTCCGGTGAACGGGTCGGCGGCTTCCTGTGCCGGCCCGTCGCTACTCTTCGCTCAGACCATGACCGTCGATCAGCCGTGAAGCGGGAGCAGGCCAGGATGCCCGAGCCAGTCAAAGCGTTCACCGAACCATCCGGGATCTCGCATCTCTTCGGAGTCGCGGACTTCGAAGTCATCGAGGGGATGTTCCCGGACGAGACCACTATCTGGCACATCGGAGATCCGTCTCCGACGTGGCTCATGACCGGGCCCAACGGTGTGACCCTCGGACTCGATCGCGACGTGCGGGCCTACGTGCGTTACGAGTGATGGGACGTGCCGCCACCGCCGCCGGAGCCCTCATGGCGGTCATGGGAAGGGGAGATCTTTCTGACGTCCGGGCGGATCGTCGCGGTGAGCTTCTTCGACGAGGCTGATTACCACACCCTGTTCGACCTGGGCCGCCGGGCCGCGAAGTGGCCGGTCCGGATCTCCACGAAGGCTCCGGTCAACGTCGCCGACCCCGCGTTTCCTCGCGACATCTTTCGAGCGCACCTGTTCACCTTGCAGTTCTGGAGCGGCTGACCGCAAGGGAGCCCGCCGCCACCAGGACCGCGTGCGTGACCGTGAGGTGGAACACGTGGCGGCGGGGCTTCCGGACCCGGCCGGCCGGCAGCGGGGCGTGCTCGTACCCGGACGGGCGGCCGATCATCTCCGGCTCGCCGTCAGGCGGGGAGGCGGATGGACATGGCGTGGTGGAAGATGTTCTTCGGGTCCCAGCGGGCCTTCACGCGCTGCAACCGCGGGTAGTTCCCGCCGAAGTACAGCGTCGTCCAGGGGACGCCGGAGGTGTTCCACTTCGGGTCGGCGTGGTCGGTGTCGGGGTAGTTGATGTAGGCGCCGCCGCAGTTGCCCCCCGGCACCGGTACGCCCCCGGTCGTCGCGTACAGGTCCCGGTGGAGCTCCCGTACCCACCGGAGCTGGGTGCCGTCGTCCTTGGCGTCCTGCCAGGTGGCCAGGCAGAAGACCTTGAGGATGGAGTCGCGTTCCGCGGTGGCGGTGGCGGCGGAGGGGACGGTGTTGACCTGGCCGCCGTACGACACCGCCCACAGCGCCCGCGTCGTCGAGGCGGGCTTGCTCAGGTGGTCGTAGGCGACGTCGATCTGCCGGTCGGTGAAGCGCTTCCGCAGATATCCGGACTTGACCTTGAAGTGGCTCGACTGCTCGCCCTCGCTGAGCGCGAACGAGCGTATCGCCTGGTACCAGGGCTGCCGCCCGATCGGCAGGACCGTCGCGGCCGGCGTGACGCCCTCGCCCACGGCGGCGATGAAGTCCTTCATGCGCTTCTCGGCGTCGGACCCGGTGGCGTCCATCTGGCAGGCCAGGACGATGCCGCCCGGGTCGGCGCCGTCGCTCCTGCCGTTCACCATCAGCACCCCGAACAGCGACGCGTACGGCGACGAGGGGTCGCTGTTGCGCTCGTGCCAGGCGCCGTGGTTGCGCAGCAACCGGCGGAACGCCTCCTTCGTCATGCCCTGCCACGACCAGACGGCGACCCCGGTGAGCAGCTCGGCGGGCGGCCGGGGCAGCAGCTTCGCGGGGTCGTTCCCCTTGGCCTTCGGGTCGCGCAGCCAGTAGCGGGTGACGATGCCGAAGTTGCCGCCGCCGGCCCCGGTGTGCGCCCACCACAGGTCGTGGTGGGGGTCGCGCGGGTCGCGGGTGGCGACGACGGCGCGGGCCCGGCCCGACTCGTCCACCACCACGACCTCCACGGCGTGCAGGTAGTCGATGGTGAGCCCGTACCGGCGGGACAGGGCGCCGTAGCCGCCGCCCACGATGTGCCCGCCGGCCGCGACGGTGCCGCACTGGCCGCCGGGCAGCGTCACGCCCCAGCCGAGGTGGAGGGTCCGGTACACGTCCATCAGCGTCGCGCCGGGCTGGACCATGAACGCGCCGCGCCGCTCGTCGAAGGAGACCTCGTTCATCTCGCACATGTCGATGACGACCTGCGATCCGTCGCCGACGAAGTTCTCGTAGCAGTGGCCGCCGCTGCGCACGGTCACCCGCTTGCCGGCGCGTACCGCGTCGCCCACGGCTTTCACCACCTGCTCGGTGGAGCCGACCACCTGGAAGTACTCGGGCTCGGGACGGAAGCGCTGGTTCATGCCGCGGACGGCGAGGTCGGCGTAGCGCGGGTCCTTCTGCCCGATGCGGACGGGGCCGAGGCCGGCGCCCTTCCCGGGTGCCGCGGCGGCGGCCGGCAGCGCGGGGATGAGGCCCGCGGTGGCCACGCCGCCCAGCGCCGCCGTACCGCCGAGCAGCCGCCGGCGCGTCACATCACTCATGTCAGCAACTCCTGGTCATGCGGGGAAAATTCAGACCCCACCGACGCTAGGAGCGGCGCGATGGCCGGGGAATGCACCTAGGTACACCCCCGTGCGGAGCTGGTTGCACTTTCAGGGTCGGCGGCGGCGTCCGCTGCGGCGCGGCGCGGGCTCGGCGCCGTCGAGGAGGCGAGCCGCCGCTCCTCGCGCGGCCCTCCCTACGTCTTTTGAGCGGAAGTCCGGCTCCGGAGTACAGGTGCGGCGCCGGGCCCGCCCGTTGTGCCGATTCCGTGGATCGCCGAACCGTTTCGCCGCTTCGGACGTCTTCAAGAGAACGGGGGCGTATGGGAGTGAAAGGTGGGCCGGACGAACATGATCATGCCGGAGACCGTGCTGGCGGGGCGCTACCGCCTGCTGTCGCGGCTGGGCAGCGGGGGGCACGGCGAGGTCTGGCGGGCCCTGGACGTCCTGCTCGACCGGGTCGTCGCGGTGAAGACCGTACGCGCGGGGCTCGACGGGGACGCGGCGGCCAGGTTCCACGCCGAAGCCAGGTCGATGGCGACCGTCGAGCATCCCGGGGTGGTCGGGGTGTTCGACTACGGGATCGCGGACGTGGACGGGCGGCGCACGCCGTACCTGGTGATGAAGTACCTCGACGGGGAGCCGCTGCACCTGCTGCTGGAGCGCAGGGGACGCATCTCGGCCGGCGCCACGATGGACCTCGTCGCCCAGACGGCCGAGGCGCTGCAGGCCGCGCACGACGCCGGTGTGGTGCACCGCGACGTCAAGCCGGGCAACCTCATCGTCAGGGCCGACGGCAGCGTCGTGCTGACCGACTTCGGCATCGCCCGCGCGGCCGAGGGGCACAAGCTGACGGCCTCGGGCATCGTGCTGGGCACCGCGACGTACTGTGCGCCCGAGCAGGCGGAGGGCGCCGAGCCGACCGCGGCCATGGACGTGTACGCCCTGGGCGTCGTCGCGTACGAGTGCCTGTCGGGCCGGCCGCCCTTCCACGGGGACAACGCGGTCGCGATCGCGCTCCAGCACGTCCATGACCCGCCACCGCCGCTGCCGGCGGACGTCCCCCCGGCGGTCGCGGAGGTCGTGAGGCGGGCGCTGACCAAGGATCCGGCGGCCCGCTGGCCCAGCGCCGGCGCGCTGGCCGCGGCGGCCCGCGCGCTGTCCGGCGAGGTGGCCGCCGACTCGCCGCTGACGGACGGTTTCCCGGTGACCCCCTCGACCGAGGAGCCGGCGCCGCGACGGCCCGAGACCGGTTCGGGTGACACGGCCGGGCAGGCGGCGGAGAAGACCACCCGTGCGCGGGCCGGCACCGGGAGAAGGGCCGCCCGGCGGCGCGGCGCCGCGACCGCGGGCGCACTGGCCGCCGCCGGCATCGCCGCGGCCGCCGTCTGGGCGCTGCTCCCTGACGACCAGCCCCGTACGCCGTCCCAGGCCGGAGCCGAGATGACGCCGGAACCCGCCACCCCGTCCGACCCCACCCCCGACCTCGTGACGCACACGAAGGACCCCGAGCCGAGCGAGACCCCGGAGACCACCACCGACCCCCCGACCGTCGAGCCCACGCAACCCACCCCCACCCCGGAGGAGGGCGCGATCGTGGGCGGCATCAGGTACGCGGGCGCGTCCAAGGACTACCAGCCCGGCATGGTGCAGGTCTTCACCGACAAGGGCAAGCGCGTGGCGCAGCGCAAGGCCGACCGCGACGGCTACCGCTTCTCCCTCCTGCCGGGCGGCTACCGCCTCCAGGCGGCGCTCGGCGGCGCCAAGTGCTGGACGCTGGCCAAGGTCAGGTCGGACCGGACGACCAGGGCCGACCTCACCTGCCGCGCCCCGAAGCCGGAGGAGCCGCCGTTCCAGGGCGCCGCCGTGCGGGACGCGGCCGGCGACGCCAAGCCGGGCGCCCCGGACGCCGGCAAGGCGCCCCCGTACGCGGACCTGCTGGCGGCGGTGGCCAAGGGCGGCGAGGACGGCGTGACGGTGGAGTGGGTCACCGGCGGCGCGGTCCCGGCGGACGGCGCCGGGCAGTGGACCGTCACGTTCACGCAGTCCGGCCAGAGCGGGACGGTGACGCTGACGGGCGCCAAGGGAGCGTGGACCGTGGACGCGTTCGGGAAGACGACGGCCGTCAAGCCCGCGCTCTCGGGTCAGGGGGTCGCGGTCACGCTCAGCCGGGCGACGCTGGAGGCCGCCCCGGTCGACCTGACGAAGCCGTACGAGGTGGGCGGCGCCGCCGCCACTGTGACCGCCACTGTGACCGCGGGCGCGCACACCTGGACGGACACGGCCCCCTAGAGCGAGTGGCCGAGCACCGCGACGAACGCGGCGATGCGCTCCTCGTCGCGCCGGTAGTGCGTCCACTTGCCGATGCGGGTCGAGCGCACCAGCCCGGCCCGCTCCAGCGCGGCCATGTAGGCCGACACGGTCGACTGGGCGAGCCCGGTCTTGGCCTGGATGTGGCTGACGCACACGCCGGCCTCGTGCGGGTCGGCGATGCCGTCGGCCACAGGGAAGTGCCGCTCGGGGTCGCGCAGCCACGACAGCACCTGCAGGCGCACGGGGTTGGCGAGCGCCTTGAACACCTCGACCAGGTCGGGTGGCGATGCGGTCATGAGCGGTCCAATGGCAGAGCGAAAAGTATCGTTATGCTACCGGCCCGAGCTCGAAGGAGAGGTGCGGGGCGAGGGCGCGCAGGAAGTCCGCGGCGTCGAAGAGCGCGCCCGCCGACGCGACGCCGGTGGTCCTGACGCGCCCCGACAGGATGCGCTCGACCGCCTCCACTGCCAGGGGCGCGCTGACGGCGTAGATGTCGCGGCCCCTGGCCACCGCCCGCCGTTCCTCGCCGCCCGTGCGGACGACGACGTCCACCAGGAACGTCTCCGCCGGCCTGCCGCGCTCGTCCGCCGCCGCGGGGGCGGCCAGCTCGCGGGCCGCCTCGGCCGCCATGTACGAGCGCACCTCGGGGATCCGCAGGTGGCTGGGGATGGTGACGATGTCGGCCATGGAGAAGTCACCGATGACGGCCCGGGTCCCGAGCGGCTCGGGGAAGTCCCAGTCGAGCGCGGGCGGCTGGTCGTCGGCGGCCCGGCCTCACGACCCTTTCCCACGCCGCCGATCGGCGTCAAGAGCCACAGATCCCGCTCCGACGTGGTCGTGGGCCTGCTCGACACC
>NZ_JBEXLH010000112.1:0-12919 GCF_040609855.1 Nonomuraea sp. NPDC004580
GCGGCGATGAGATCGGGGTGACCGTAGAGACCGGCGTACTGCGGGACGGTGCTCTCGGTGGCGGTCAGCCGGCCCTGCCGGTCGGCGCCGGCGCCCCCTGACCGGCCCGGCCCGCACCTCCCCGGCCCGGCCTGTCGTCATGCGCCGGCCAGGAGGAGAGCGAAGTCGCCGGCCGGGTCGGTGTGTTCGCGCAGCGGGGTGAAGCCGGCCGTCTCCAGCTCATCGCGCAGCCCTTCGAGGCGGAACTTGGCGCTGATCTCCGTGCGCATCTCCTCCCCTTCGGCGAAGTCCACCGTCAGGCCGAGCCCGCCGACCCGGGCCCGCATGGCGCGCGTGGCCCGCAGCCGCATCTCGATCCAGTCGTGCTCCTCGTCGTAACGGGCGACGTGCGCGAACGCCTCGGGCTCGAAGTCGGCGTCCAGCTCCCTGTTGATGACCCGCAGCACGTTCCTGTTGAACTCCGCCGTCACCCCGGCCGCGTCGTCGTACGCCGCCACCAGCCGCCCGGTGTCCTTGACCAGGTCGGCCCCGAGCAGGAACGTCTCCCCCGGCCGCAGCGTCTTCCTGAGCCCGGCGAGGAACGCGGCCCGCGCCCCCGGTTCGAGGTTGCCGATGGTGCCGCCGAGGAAGGCGACCATCCGCCGCCCGTCGCGGGGCAGCAGCGCCAGGTGCCGCTCGAAGTCGGCGCACACCGCCTGCACGGCCAGCCCGGGATAGCGCGCGGCCAGCCGCCTGGCGGCGCTCTCCAGGGTGACGGCGTCCACGTCCACCGGCGTGTAGCCGCGCAGCGTGCCGGCCGCGGCGAGCGCGTCGAGCAGCAGCACGGTCTTCTCGCTGGTGCCGGAGCCCAGCTCGACCAGCGTGTCGGCGCGGCCGGCCGCGGCGAGGTCCTTGGCCCGCGCCCGCAGGATCGTCAGCTCGCGGCGGGTCGGGTAGTACTCGGGCAACCGGGTGATCTCCGAGAACAGCTCGCTGCCCCTGGCGTCGTAGAACCACTTGGGCGGCAGCCACTTCGACGTGGCCGTCAGGCCGTTCCTGACGTCGGTCTCGAGCGCGTGGCGAAGATAGTCGCGGTCGAGGTGGTTGATCAGGCGGACGGTTGACTGGGTGGCGGGCACGAGGCCTCCTGAGGTGAGTTCACAACGGCTGGACCTGGACGTCGTCGCCTGACACGGTCAGCAGGACGCGGTCGGGCACGGCCCGCCAGCCCGGCGAGTCGTCGAGCGGCTCGCTGGCCACCAGCACGCCGTCGTGGAGCCGGTGATGGAACAGGGTGTCGCCCCAGACGGTCGCGGCGATGGACGCGCCGTCGCAGGCGAGCAGGTTGAGCCGGGCGGCGGGGTCCTTCTCCCCCGCCCGTACGACGACGTCGGCCAGCGCCTCGCCCAGCTCGGCCCCCGCCCTGCCGCGCTGGAACACGGCGGCGGCGAGCCAGGCGGCGTCGCAGGTGGACTCGGCGCCGTCGGCGAGGTCCTTGACCGCGTCGCGGCCGACCCGGCCGTTGTGGCTGAGCAGCCACCTGCGGTCGGCGAACGGCGCGGTGGCGCTCTCCTCGATCGGCATGCCCGCGGTGGCCGAGCGGACGGCCGCGAGCAGGCAGGTCGAGCGGGCGATCTCGGCGAGCGCGGTCAGGTTGGCGTCGGTCCACATGGGGACTGACCGCCGGTAACGGACGGGCTCGGCGCGGGCGGGGTCGTACCAGCCCATGCCGTAGCCGTCCGCGTTGATCGTGCCGTGCCGCTGCCGGCGCGGCGCGTACGACTGGGTGAGCAGCCCGTGCGGCGGCTGGTGGATGAGCGAGGTGAGCGGCCGTGCGGCGCCCAGCCAGGCGGCGTGCCTGCACACCTCAGGTCTCCGACCTGGCGCAGCGCAAGCCGGTGAAGATCTGCCGGCGGATCGGGTAGTCCCAGTTCCTGAACGTGGTCCGCACCGCCGCCGGGTCGGCCGCCCACGAGCCGCCGCGCAGCACCCGGTACTCCTCGCCGAAGAACACCTCGCTGTACTCCTTGTACGGAAAACTGCGGAACCCCGGGTAGCCGTTGAACCAGGACCCGGTCCACTCCCACACATCGCCCACCATCTGCTCCGCCCCGTACGCCGAGGCCCCGCCCGGGTAGGCGCCGAGCGGCGCGGGGTGGGAGGCGCGGTGGCCGAGGTTCGCGAGGGCGGGCGTGGGCTCGGTCTCGCCCCACGGGTAGCGGCGGGAGCGCCGCCGCTCCGGGTCCCAGCCGCAGGCCTTCTCCCACTCGGCCTCGGTGGGCAGCCGCTTGCCCGCCCAGCGGGCGTAGGCGTCGGCCTCGTACCAGCAGACGTGCTGGACGGGCTCGTCCATGGGCAGGGGCTCGGTGCGGCCGAAGCGGTCGCGGTACCAGGCGCCGCCGTCCCTGGTCCAGAAGAGCGGCCCGGTGGCGCCGCTGGTCCGCCGCCAGTGCCAGCCCTCGGGGGTCCACCAGCGGGGGTCGTCGTAGCCGCCGTCCTCGATGAAGTCGGCGTACGCGCCGTTGCCGACGGGCAGCCGGTCGATCCAGTAGCCGGGCAGGTCCACCCAGGTGGCGGGGCGCTCGTTGTCGTAGGCCCAGGGCAGCGTGTCGGTGCCCATGAGGAACGGCCCGGCCGGCACGTGCACCTCCTCGGGCCCGCCCGCGCGTCCCTTCGGCAGCTCGCCGTCCTGGACCAGCCCCGGCTGCCCCGACAGCTGCAGGGTGGCCAGCATCGTCTCGTCGTGCTGGTGCTCGTGCTGGATGACCAGGCCGAAGACGAAGCCGTCGCGGTTGAGCGGGCTGGGGTCGTCCAGGTCGATGGCGTCCAGCACGTCGAGCACGCGCCCGCGCACGCCCTCGATGTAGCGGCGGGCCTCGGCGGGGCCCAGGAAGGGCAGGCTCGGGCGGTCCTTGCGCGGGGTCTTGAACGCGTCGTAGATGTCGTCGATCTCGGGGCGCAGCGGCGTGATGCCGCCTGCGGCCCGCAGCACCCACAGCTCCTCGTAGTTGCCCACGTGCGCGAGGTCCCAGACGAGCGGCGACATCAGCGGGGAGTGCTGGCGGACGAGCAGGTCGTCGTCGGCCTCGGTGTAGGCGAGCGAGCGGTCGCGGACCGCGAGGAGTTGCGCGGCGATGCGTTCCTTGGCGTCGGTCATAGCAGTCCTTCGAGGGTCAGGTCGGCCGCCGGCGAGCGGCCGGTCGTCACGTGCCGGTCGGCGAACGCGGCCACCGCGCCGGCCAGGGCGGCGTCCGCGCCGAGCCGGGGCAGGGCCTCCAGCGCGGCCCTGAAGCAGGTCTCGGCGGCCCGGCCGATGCGCGGGTCCGCCAGCCCGCACCGCGCGGCCGCCTCCCACGCCGGCCGGTGCGGCTCCACGGCGGCCATCGCGGTGTCGGCGGCCCTGTCGTCGGTGACGAGCGCGTACGTCACCGCCGCGCACACCGGCCAGGCCGACGGGTGCTGCGCGTCGAGGTAGCGGATCTCCAGCCAGCCCCGGGGGCGCACCGGGGGGAAGACGGTGGTGGCGTGGTAGGCGAGGTCCTCGGCCGTGGGGCGGCGTGGGCCGCCGCCGTCCAGCCAGTCGCGGAACGTGGAGCCGTCGCGGATCGTGCGGTAGTGGCCGTCGTCCTCGCGTACCAGCATGAGGCGGGCGTCGAGCAGGTATTCCGCCCAGTCGGCCGCGGGGTCGCCGGTCCTGGGGACCGGTGCGGTCCTGCTGGGGTCGAGGTTGTCCCAGACCGCCTGGCGGCCGGACATCCAGCCGCAGGGCCTTCCGTCGCTCAGCGGCGAGTTGGCGAAGGCCGCGAGCAGCATCGGGCCGAGCGCGTGGGCACGCTCCCAGCGAGCGGCGGGGCGCTCCCCCAGGTCCAGGTTGACCTGGATGGAGGCGGTCGAGCACATCATCAGCGCCCCGTACGGGCGGCCGAGGAACTCCGCCATGGCGTCGTACCTGGGGAGCGTGAGCTGGCGGCGGGCCGGGCGCACCGGGTCGAGCCCGACCCCGGCCAGCGCCAGCCCTTCGGCGCCGAGGGCGTCGCGGACCGCCGCCACGTCGGCGGCCAGCGCGGTCAGCATCAGCGGGAGCGACCCCGCGGGCCCGGACAGCTCCAGCTGGCCGCCGGGTTCGAACGTCACCTTGCTCCCGCCCGGCAGCCGCGCCGGCAGGGCCCGCCCGACCCTGGACACCGGCACCTGCCCCGTGACGTCCGTACGGTCGAAGACCAGGAACTCGAGCTCCACGCCCACGCGGTCGCCCGCCGATGGACGGAAGCTGTTGCGCGCGAAGTCGGCCACCTCTGAGGCGTCCCGCAACGGTGCGCTCTCGGCCGTGACACCGATCATCGTCCTCCCCTCGCCGGTCAGTACGGAGCTACAGATCCGCGAGGCGCGAGAACGTTACGCACAAATCGGGGTGTAACGGATAAAGCGGGCCGAGAACTAGGTCACATGGGCATGAAGCGACGGCGAGGAGGAGGAACGCAGACGTGCGAGCACGTGCTCGCCTCGCTGACCGACTACTTGGAAGAGGCGCTCCCGCCGGCCCGGCGCCGCGCCGTGACGCGGCACCTGAACGCCTGCCCCGGCTGCGCGCGCCGGCTCGACCAGCTGCGCGCCACGATCGCCGCGCTCGGCTGCCTGCGCGCCGGCGCGCTCACCCCTGCCGTGCTCGCCGCCCTGCACGCGGGATTCGCCCGCGAGCGCGAACGAACCCCCGCTAGACGCCGCGGCGCTCGCGGAAGGCGACCATGAGACGGTCGCGGACCCCGGCCGACAGCTTCTCCGGCGGCTGGTCGCCGAGCGCCCTGATGGTGACGCGGAACTGCTCGAAGTAGCGCTCGCACCACTCGCACCCGGCCAGATGGGCCTTGATGCCGTCGCGGTCGAGCCGATCGAGGGCCCCGTCAAGGTAGGCAGTGAGGAGTTCCGCCAGCTCGTCGCAGGTGAACCGCTTCACGACGTGGACCGCCCTTGTCATTGAGATGAACCGCTTCACTTCATTGTCGCCGCTCTTCGCGCCAGATGGGACAGGCGACGTCATTCCGGTTGCTTGACCGCGTCGTAGTAGTCGGCCAGCCAGCCGCGTACGGCCGTGCGGGCGCGGTGCAGCAGCACCCGCTGGTTGGCCGCGGAGATCTCCAGAATCTCGCAGACCTCGTCGGAGGTGCACCCCTCGACGTCGCGCAACGTGATGACCACCCGCTGCCGCGGCGGCAGCCGCGCCAGGGCCTCCGCGATCAGCGTGCGCACCTCGGCGGCCAGTGCCTCGCCCTCGGGCGTCGGCCACCAGCCCGGGTCGCCCCAGCCGCCGGGCAGCGGCCCGGGCCCGAACGCCCCAGGCTCGTAGGGCTCGCCGTCGGCCCCGAACGTGCTCCACGGCAGCGTGCGGCTCTCCCGCACGCCGCGCTTCTTCGCGGTGTTGACGAGGATGCGGTAGACCCACGTCTTGATCGACGATCGCTGCTCGAACCCGTCGATGCCGTCGATGACGGCCAGCCACGTGTCCTGGACGACCTCCTCCGCCGAGTGGTCGGTGGACACATAGGACCTGGCGACCCGGAGCATGCCCCGTGACCAGGTGTCGAGCAGCACCGCGAACATCGCCTCGTCGCCGGCGCGCAGGGCCGTGACGACGACCTCGTCAGGTGGCAGCCCTCCGCCTGCGCATGACCCCACGATCGCTTCCCCTCCGGTCGGACGCCGGGACGCCCCGGACCCCCGTGCCGCCCCTCCGCGAAACGGCGCAGCCCAGGGTAGCCTCCCCCACTGACGTTTCCCCCGAGCGCCCGGCTCTAGCCCTACCGGTGCGTATCGTCGAGGAGAGTGGGGATAGGAGCGGTGAGCGGTGAGGAGAATCCCATGCGACGGCGGTCGGAGCGATTGCTCTACGCGGCCAACGGGGTCGGCCTCGGGGTCGCCGACGTCGAGCTGAGCGGTGGTGAGCGCGTCGAGCGGCCCTTCATCAGGACACCGCAGGCGGCCGGCGCGGTCGTCTTCCACGACGGGCGGGTGCTGCTGCTGTGGCGGCACAGCCCCATCACCGACACCCGCGGCTGGGAGATCCCGCTCGGCGACGTCGGCCCAGGCGAGGAGCCGGAGGAGGCGGCGGCCCGCCACGTCGAGGAACAGACGGGCTGGCGGCCCGGCCCGCTGGTGCCGCTGATCCGCACCAGGCCGGCCGGCGACGTCGCCGACTGCGAGCACGTCGTGTTCGCCGCCCACCAGGCCACCGAGCTGCCCGGCGGCCCGGAGAAGGGCGAGGACGACGAGGAGCGCGGGCGGGCCGAGTGGGTGCCGATGCTGCGCGTGCAGGGGCTCATCGAGGAGCAGGCCATCACCTCCGCCACCACCTCGGCGGCCCTGCTGCACCTCCTCGCCGACCTCCTCCAGGCCCGCGCCGCCCACTGACGCGGTCAGTGCCGTTCGGCCTCTTCGAGCGGATCGGGATCGAGCGGATCGGCGTCCCGCGGATCAGGCTCCTGGGCCGGCGGTCGCTCTCGCAACCGCTCGCGGCGGTTGGCGAGCAGGCTGGTCGCGGTGACCGTGGCCAGGACGCAGACGATGACGCCGAGCGAGAGCGGCGTCGGGATCTCCGGCACGCCGGGCCAGACGCCGTGCGCCCAGTGCAGGATCAGCTTGACCCCGATGAAGGCCAGGATGACGGCCAGCCCGTGGTTGAGGTGGCGCAGCTTGGCCAGCACGCCCTGCAGCACGAAGTACAGCGCGCGCAGGCCGAGCAGGGCGAACGCGTTGGTGGCGAACACCAGGAAAGGGTCGTCGGTGACGCCGTACACCGCGGGCACCGAGTCCACGGCGAAGACGATGTCCGTGGCCAGGATGGCGACCGCGGCCAGCGCGAGCGGGGTCAGCGCCGTGCGCCCCTTCTCCCGGACGACCAGGCGCGAGCCCCGGTAGTCGCCGGTGACGGGGACGAACCGGCGTACCAGCCGGACCGTGCGCATGGAGGAGATGTCCACCTCCTGCTGCTCCCCCGCCATCACGTCCTTGACGATCTTGCCGGCGGTCAGGATGAGGATCCCGCCGAACAGCAGGAACGCCCACGTGCCGCTCTGCAGCGCGGCGGCGCCGAGCCCGATGAAGATCGCCCGCAGGACGAGGGCTCCGACGATGCCGTACAGCAGCACCTGCCTGGCCAGTGCGGACGGCACCGCGAAGGCGGCCAGCAGCAGCATGAACACGAACAGGTTGTCGACCGACAGCGACTTCTCCACCACGAACCCGGTGAAGAACTCCACCGCCACGCCGCCCCCGTGGTCGGCCCACAGGTAAAAGCCGAAGAGCACGGGCAGCAGCAGGTAGAACACCGACCAGCCGGCCGCCGCGCGCACGCTCTCCTCACGCGGCCTGCGGGTCAGCAGGAGATCGAGCGCCAGCAGCAGCACCAATGCCGCCACCGTGATCGACCATAGGGCCGGTGAGGCGATGGTGCGCAGCTCGACGGCATGCGAGAACAACCCCGCGGACATGGGAAACCTCCCTCGAACGTACTTCTCCCGTTCGAGGTCTCCTTCACCCTGCGGGTGGCCGCCCGGGGACGCGCGGACGTCCGTACTGACCGGGCCGACTCTTGTGAAGTACTCCCCTCGCAGCGTTCAGCGTAGATGAGATCAGGACCTCGGGCCACCCCCGGCCCCGGTGCACTTGACGCGGCAAATGAACGACTTTTTAAATTCGTTCATGGGACGCATCCCCGGAGTGACCGCCGCCGAGACCCGTGAGCGCCTGCTGCGCGCCGCCGCCGACGCCTTCGCCGAGCGCGGCTACGACGGCACCCGTGTGGCCGACATCTCCGCCGCGGCCGGCGTGAGCAACGGCGCCCTGTACGCCCACTTCGGCTCGAAGGCCGACCTGATGGTGGCCGCGCTGCGCGCGCACGGGCGGCGCATGCTGGCCGGGCTGTTCGCCGCCGACCCCGACAGGTCCGCCACCGACCTGCTGCTCGCCCTGGGGCGCGGCCTGCCACGCCGCCGCGACGCGCAGGGCAACCTCATCGTGGAGGCGCTGGTCGCCGCCCGCAGGGACGACGACGTGGCCGCCTCGATGCGCGACTACCTCGGCGAGCGGGCGGGCTGGATCGCCGACCTCGTACGCGTGGCGCAGGCCGACGGCGAGATCGACCCCGGCGTCTCCGCCGACGCGTTCGCCCACTTCTGCACCCTGCTCGCGATGGGCAGCGCACTCGTCACCTCCGACCTGCATCCCGTGGACGACGAGGAGTGGACGGCGCTGCTCGTCCGCGTCATCGCCGCCCTCGCACCGACCGGCTCCACCGACCCGACACCACAGACGGAGGCCACCCCGTGAAACTGCACATCGACCCGGAGCGCTGCCAGGGCCACGGCCGCTGCTACGACCTCGCGCCCGAGCTGTTCGGCGAGGACGACGAGGGCTACGGCACGGTGCTCGGCGACGGCCTGGTGGCGCCCGGGCAGGAGCGGGCGGCCCGCCTGGCCGTCTCCAACTGTCCCGAGCACGCCATCGACACCGGCGAGGGATCCTGACGATGACCGTGGACGACCGCTTCACGGCGGAGCCGCAGGAGGCGTCCGCGGTGCCGGAGGGCACGCGGAGCGAGATCGTCACCGGCCCGGTCTCCGACTGGGCGACCGACTTCTCCCACCTGGAGCCCGAGTGGGCGGCCGACCCGTACCCGATCCTGGACGACCTGCGCGAGCGCTGCCCGATCGCCCGCACGGAGCGGTTCGGCGGCGGCTGGCTGCCGACGCGTTACGCGGACGTGGCCGCCGTCGCGTACGACACCGAGCGGTTCTCCTCGCGCGCGATCATCATGGGCAACGTCCGGCCGCCGCGCGAGCTGGCCCCGATGGGCGACTCGCCGCCGATCTCGTCCGACCCGCCGTTCCACCACCACGCGAGGAAGCTGCTGCTGCCGGCGTTCACCAAGTCGGCGGTGGCCCGGCGGGAGGCCGCGACGCGCGCCTACTGCCACGCGCTCGTGGACACCCTGGAGGGCCTGCCGGTCGTGGACGCGGCCCGCGACTACGCCCAGCACATCCCGGTCCGGGTGATCGCCGACATGCTGGGCTTCCCGCCCGAGGACGGGCCCCGGTTCCGGCGCTTCATCGAGAACGTGCTCGAAGGCGTCAACGAGCCGGCCGAGGAGCGTACGGCGGCCCTGGACGAGCTGTACGACTACCTGCTCGACCAGATCCGCGACCACGTCGGCCACCCGCGCGACGACCTGACCACCTACCTGGTGAACGCCGAGCTGGGCGGGCACAAGCTGGAGGCCGCGCACGTCGCCGGCACGATGGCGCTGCTGCTCATCGCGGGCATCGACACCACGTGGAGCGCCATCGGCGCGTCGCTGTGGCACCTCGCGAGGACGCCGGCCGACCGCGAGCGGCTGGTCGCCGAGCCCGAGCTGCTGCCGGCCGCGATGGAGGAGCTCCTGCGGGCGTACGCGCCGGTCACCATGGCCAGGCTGGTCAAGGAGGACATGACCTGGAACGGCGTGCGCATGCGGGCCGACGACTGGGTGCTGCTGTCGTTCCCCTCGGGCAACCGCGACCCGGCCCAGTTCGAGCGGGCCGGCGAGGTGGTCATCGACCGCGAGGTGAACCGGCACGCCGCCTTCGGCCTCGGCATCCACCGCTGCGTCGGCTCCCACCTGGCCCGCATGGAGCTGCGGGTCGCGCTGGAGGTGTGGCTGGCCCGCGTCCCGTCGTTCGAACTGGCCGACCCGGCAGCGGTGACGTGGTCCACCGGCCAGGTGCGCGGCCCCCGCACCCTCCCGCTCCGGCTCACCGCCTGAACCCGCGCCCCTGTCGGGCGACCCGCTGGATGACCCATGTGAAAGCTTTCCGGCACATCGGGCAATCAGGGGTGACCGCCTTGTCAACGTGGACGGAGAGCAGTGCGTGACCCCATCACGAAGGCCGGCGAGGCCGCTCGCATGAACGTTCCCACCCAACTGGGACTGGACCTGGAGCGGATCTTCGACGCGCACTTCGCCGAGATCCACCGCTACATCGCTCAGCGGCTTTCCAGAGATGACGCCGACGACCTGGCGGGCGAGGTCTTTCTCGTCGCTGCCGGAGGGGGATATGACTCCTCGCGCGGCGAAGTCAGACCTTGGCTGTACGGCATCGCCACCAAGCTCATCTCGAGACACCGCCGTAGCGAGATCCGCAGATGGAGAGCGCTCAGCCGGGTATCAGAACGCGAGGCGCAGAACCACGAGGACACGACGCTCGCGCGTGTCACGGCCGGCAGCCTCACTGGCAGGCTCGCGGGGGCGCTTGCCCGTCTGAACAGCGGCGACCGGGACGTGGTGCTGCTGGTGGCGCTGGGCGATTTGACCCACCGAGAAATCGCAGCCGCTCTGAACATCCCTTATGGCACCGTCGCATCCCGGCTCAACCGGGCACGCAAGCAGCTTCGCAAGGCACTGGGCGACGTCAACCCGCTGAAGGAGGCGCACGATGGATGAGATCACGCTGCTCGCCCAGGTGATCCCTGATGAACCGCCGCCTTCGGCCGAGACCGTGGCCAGAGCCCGTGCGCGGCTGACCGCCGGCCGGGCTGCGGCACGTCAGCCCCGCTCGCGCCGGCGATGGGGCTGGGGCTGGACGGCGGGCGCCGCCGTCGTCACCGCGGCGGTCGTCATGACCGTGGTCATGCTGGTGTCGAACCTGATCGGCGTTCCCGAAGCCGTGCCGCTGGCCCAGCCCACGACCCCGCCGGCCTTCGAAGATCCACCACGCGCCTACAAGGGGCTGAACCGTCTGTCGGCCGCGATAGCGCCGCGGTCGGCGACGAAAGAGCGCCTCCGCTTCCGTCCCACGAGCGAGAACATCAAGATCGTGATTTTCTGCGAGAAGCCGGGCTCGATCTTCTTCACTCATGAGGGAACGAGCAGCGCCAGCGGCATATGTGGCCCGGACGGCGGGCTCAGCATGCTCGCGGACAAGGCGCACGAGCCGGGTTGGCTCGGCCGCGATCACGAAATAAACATCTGGGTCTTCCCTCCGGACGCCCCCGTCGTGCGCGGACGCGCTTCGTGCCCATCCAAGGATGCCTGCAAGGGGAAGTACGACCTTTCATACCCGAAGACAGCCGACCGGCTGGCCGCCGAACTCGGCAAGCGTCCCGGGGCCTGGTCGATCGCGGCGTACGACGTCCCGGCCGCGCCGACGGTTTCATCCGTGGATTAAGGCGATCGGCCGAGCACGCCGGACTGAGCCGCCGCACCCCGGCAGCCGCGACCTTGCCTCGCATCTTTCGTCGACAATGCTCTAGCCGACAGTGCGCGCGGTCGCGGCCGTGGAGGCGCGGGCCATCAGGTCGGGCTGGAAGATGACCTGGCGGTGCTCGTGCTCGCCCGGCCGGTTGGCCTCCTCCAGCAGCAGCATGGCGGCCGTGCGGCCGATCTGCTCGCGCGGCTGGCGGACGGACGACAGCGGCACGGCGGCCGCCGCCGCGAAGTCGATGTCGTCGTAGCCGATGATCGCCAGGTCGTCGGGGACCTTCAGTCCGCGCAGCGTCATCTCCTGCAGCACGCCGATCGCGACCAGGTCGTTGGCGCAGAACACCGCCGTGGGCCGGTCGGCGGGCGGCCGGGCGGCGATCTCCTGGCCGACCGTGCGGCCGGTGGCGACCGTCAGGTCGGGCAGCGGGATCTCGGTGAGCGTGTCGCCGGGGCCGAGCGCGGCGGCCAGCCCGTCGCGCCGCTCCCGCACCTGGCGGACGGTGAACGGGCCGCCGGCGAAGGCGATGTGACGATGGCCGGCCGCGCGTAAGTGGTTGCCCGCCAGGCGCCCGCCGAGCACGTCGTCCACGGCGACGGAGCAGCCGTGGCTGTGGCCGGCCGAGCTGTCGAAGCGCACCACGGGGATGCCGCGCGCGACGAGCCTGCCCAGCCGCTCCTCCTCGCCGCTGTCGTTGACCGGCGTGATCAGCACGCCGAGCGGCCGCTGCTCCTCGAACGTGTCGAGCAGCCCCGCCTCCCTGGAGGCGTCCTTGTTGCTGTTGAACACCATGACCGTGAGGTCGGACTGCTGGGCCGCGGTCTCGACGCCGCGCAGGACGTCGATGAAGAACGGGTTGCCGAGGTCGAGCGCGACCACGCCGATGGTGCGGCTGCGGCCGGCGCGGAGCTGGCGGGCCGAGCCGTTGCGGACGTAGCCGAGCCGCTCGATGGCCGCCTGCACCCGGCGCCTGGTGTCGGGGGCGACCAGGTCGGGCCGGTTGAGCACGTTGCTCACGGTGCCTACGGACACCCCGGCGAGCCGGGCGACCTCTTTGATGCTCGACATCGTTCCTCGTGTCCCGTGAGCGGCGCGACCTGAACCGCGACCTGAACGACGTGTCCGGGCCGGTGCGGATCGTTCCAGGTCGCGGGCCCGTCGTCGGTGCGATCATAGCGCAGCACCTCGGAACGGCCCCTGGGTCGTTCGTCCCCGCTTGACCACGATCATCTTTCGTGCCTAGATCGAGAAACCCGTTCGTCCCCCCCACCCCCGGAGGACCCTCATGGCACGAACGCGTACGCCATGCTGAGCGAGCGGCCCGGTCCTGCCGGTGCGCGGCGGCGGCGGGTGCTGGGCGTCTCGGCGTTGCTGGCGGGCGTGCTGCAGCTGGCGGTGGCCGGAGTGCTGATCGGCGTCCCGGGCAGCTCGCCGACGCTCGATCCGCTGACGTTCCCGTACGAGGAGGACGCGCGCGGCCGGCGCCCGCTGTCCGCCCTCAGCCCCCGCCCGATCGCCACCCCGGCCATTGACTCCAGCGGCGACCCCAGCGACAGCCAGAGCGACGGCCGGAGCGGCGCCCCGACGAGCGCCCCTACCGGCAGCCCGACCGGCAGGCGCAGGCGTTGCTGTCGGCCGAGGTGTCGCAGCGGCAGCTCGGCGAGGTGACGGCGGTGCTGCGCCGGGCGCTGGCTCGCTGACGGTGGCTCGCT
>NZ_JBEXLH010000113.1:0-10448 GCF_040609855.1 Nonomuraea sp. NPDC004580
ATCCGCTGCCTCAAACGCTACATCGCCCGCGAGCTCTACCAGATCATCACCAGAACCGATCATGAAACCAGCGCTTGACATCAATAGGAGCATCCTGTCGTTTGCCCGGCCACACGCCGGGCAGCCGACCCGTCCCTGCTGAAGGACACGGGCCAGAACGAGACGGGAGGCCTCGATGGAGGACGTGGGCGCGGCGTGCGAGCGGGTGGCGCGGCAGGCGCTCGGCCTGTCCGGCCTGCGGCCCGGCCAGCTCGGCGCGATGAGCGCGCTGGCGCGCGGCAGGGACGTGCTGGTCGTGATGCCGACCGGGGCCGGCAAGTCCGCGATCTACCAGGTGCCCGCGCTGCTGCTGCCCGGCCCCACCGTCGTGGTCTCCCCGCTCATCGCCCTCCAGCGCGACCAGGTCGAGGCGCTGCGCGAGCGCGACGAGGAGGCGGTGAGCCTCGACGCCGGCACCTCGGCGGGGCGGCGGCGCACCGCGTTCGAGTCGCTGCGCGCCGGGGAGACGGAGTTCCTGTTCTGTGCTCCAGAGCAGCTCGCCAAGCCCGACGTCGTCCGCGACCTGGCCGCCGCGAAGCCGTCGCTGCTGGTCGTGGACGAGGCGCACCTGATCTCCTCGTGGGGTCATGACTTCCGGCCAGACTACCTGCGGCTGGGGCAGGTCGCCGAGGCTCTCGGCCGGCCGGCGATCGCCGCGCTGACCGCCACCGCCGCGCCGCCCGTGCGGGCGGAGATCGCCGAGCGGCTGGGGCTGCGGGAGCCGGTGGAGATCGTGCAGGGGTTCGACCGGCCCAACATCTCGCTCACCGTCCGCAGGATGATGGACGACCCCGCCGCCGACATCGTCGCCGCCGTCGCGGCCGAGACCGGGCCCGGCATCGTCTACACGGCCGTACGCAAGCAGACCACCCGCCTGAGCGAGCTGCTCGGTGAGGCCGGGGTGCGGGCGGCGGCCTACCACGCCGGGCTGCGGCGCTCCGAGCGCGACGAGGTGCACGGCAGGTTCATGTCCGGGGACGTGGACGTGGTGGTGGCGACCAGCGCGTTCGGCATGGGCATCGACAAGCCGGACGTGCGGTTCGTGGTCCATGCCGAGGTGCCAGGCTCGCCTGACGCCTACTACCAGGAGATCGGCAGGGCCGGGCGGGACGGCGAGCGCGCCTCGGCGACGCTGTTCTACCGTCCCGAGAACCTGGGCTTGCAGCGTTACTTCACCGGGTCCGTACCGGACGCCGAGGTTCTGGCCCGGGTGGCGCGGGCCGTGGCGGGCGGCGCGTGCGACCGGCGTGCTCTGCGCGAGCGGGCCGAGGTGTCGGCGCGCCGCCTGACGACGCTGCTCGACCTGCTGGAACGGGCCGGCGCCGTACGCGTCGGCACCCGCCGCGTCGAGCCCGCGCCCGGCGCGCCCGCACCTGAAGAGGCCGCCGAGCTGGCCGTGGAGCTGGCCGAGCGGCGGCGGGACGTGGAGCGTACCCGGCTGGAGATGATGCGCCGCTACGCCGAGACCGATGACTGCCGGCGGCGGTTCCTGCTCGGCTACTTCGGCGAGCAGGTCGCCGACGCGTGCGGCAACTGCGACACCTGCCTGGCCGGCACCGCCGACCGGCAGGTGGAGGAGGAGAGCGGGCCGTTCGCCGCGCACGCCAGGGTCGAGCACCGTACGTGGGGGCCCGGCGAGGTCATCCAGCGCGGCGAGGACCGCCTGACGGTCCTGTTCGACACGGCCGGCTACCGAGAACTGCAACTCGACACAGTCCTCGACCAAGACCTCCTCACCGAACCCCCAACCCCTGACCGCCCCCGCCCCTGATCTCCCGCCCCTGACCCGCCACGGCGGTGCTCGCCTCCCACCCCTACGGCCCCTGGGCCCTGACCGCCGCCGGCCGGGCTGGTCGGCGGCGGGACTGGCGGCGGGGCTGGTCGGCGGCGGGACTGGCGGCGGCGGGGCTGGTCGGCGGCTGTCAGGTGAGAGCGGGTTGGAGGTGGCCGGTGTCGTGGATGTAGGTCGGCTCTTGGTGCTTTTCACCCGTCTTGCGGGTGTTGAGGCGGTTCATCAGTTTGGTGAGCATCATGCCGTACACCACGTGGCCGGCGATCATGACGGCCGGGCGGCCGGGGCGGTCCTGCGTGGCGGCGGGGAGGATGTTCATACCGGGCACCCAGCCCTGGTAGCTGGCGGCCCAGATGGCCAGGCCATAGCCGATGCCGGCGATCGACGGGGCCTGGCCGCGGGCGAGCAGGCCGTACAGGGAGCCGGCGGCGGCGCCGAACCCGAAGTGGGCGAGTGCGCCCGCGGCGCCCTCGCCGGGCTTCGGCCGGTGCTTGTGACCCGGGAGCATCGCCCGGGCGATCCGCTTGGGCGGCTGGTCGGGCATGAGGCCCACCCGGCTGCCGGCCAGCATGACCCCGCTCATCGCGGCGGTGGCGAGGGCGCCGCTCACGGCGCCCTTCATGAGAGCTCGCATCATGAAAGCCGGTTGCCCGACAGAAGGCGGGGGAAACGCCCGCCGGGAGGCGGGCTCCCCCCTGGGTCAGCTCTCCTTGGCCAGCGCGCCGCGACCCGCGCTGAGGTGCACGACGTTCCCGTCGATCCTGGCCACCTGGTCGGGGGTGACGTACAGGTCGCGGGAGAACAGCCCCTTGGCGTCCACCTTGACGAAACCCGTACGCACCAGCCGGGCCGCGAGCGCGGGCGGCAGGTCAGGCTCGGGGTCGGTGAAGACGTCGGCCAGGATCGGCACGACGCCGGGCCGCGGGTCGGACTCCTGGCCCTCGGTGGTCGCGGCCGCCGGGTCACCCAGCTTGACGAACTCCACCGTCCCCAGCTCCTTGCCGTCGCTGTCGACGACCTTCATCCCGGACTGCACCTGATCGATCACCGGCTCCTGGTAGGCGTGCACGGCACCGCTCCTCTCCTGTAGGTCAGAGGCGGTACGCCTACCCAGAAAGAGCCCGGACAGCGGCCCGGCACCCGCGAACCTGGCGTTTACCGGCCGCTGAAGTCGCAATCCGGCGCGGATGGCGATTTTGGCGGGTGCTTGGCAGCGCCGTGCCGCGGGTCCCGCCGACACTGGAGGAGGTGCACCAAGGCCGGTGGCGGCCGTGGTGACCAGGCCTGGGGGTAACCGTGTCGATGTTCTGGGATCTCAAGCACTGCGACAACCCGGCGGTCACCGAGTGGACGTACACCGGCACCCACAAGGGCACCCTGCTCATGCCCGGCGGCCGGGAGATCGAGCCGACGGGCCGTTTCATCTCGGTGAGGGCGACCTGCACCAGCTTCGTCAAGGACGGGAAGATCTGTACACACCGGGAGTACTACGACCAGCTGGAGCTCTACAGCCAGCTCGGCTTCGGCCTGCTGGAGCTGGAGCGGATGCCCGCGTGACGGGTTCAGGCCCGTTCGGCGAACCGCTGCCGCCCTACGACGCCGAGCAGCCGCAGCTTCTCGTGTCCCTCGGTACGCGGGGGCGCGGTGAGCACCAGCAGTGCCTGCGCCTGGTCCTCGGTGAACAGCACCTGGCAGTCCACCTCGATCTCGCCCAGCTCGGGATGGACGAGCACCTTGTGGTCCTCGAACCGCTTGGCCACCTCGTGCCGCTCCCACAACTGGACGAACTCGGCGCTCTCCCTGCTCAGCGCCCGCACCAGCTCGCCCGCCTGCGAGCGCGGCCCCCGTACGCCGTGGGCGGCGCGCAGGTTCGCGACCAGGGAACGGCTCTGCCGGCCGTGGTCGCCCTCCGGGTAGCAGCGCCGCGCGGCGGGGTCGGTGAACCAGCGGTAGATCTCGTAGCGGGCCAGACCCGCGTAGTGCGACTTGTCACCGAACAGCGCCTCGGCCATCCGGTTCTGCACCAGCGTCTCCCCCAGGTCGGACACGATGAGCGCCGGCGTGTCGGACAGGCGGTCCAGCACCCGCAGCAGCGGCGGCGCGACGTGCGTCACGGCCGACAGGGACGCGGGGGCGTTGTGGCCGCAGATCTGGAACAGGTAGCCGCGCTCGTCGTCGGTCAGCCGCAGCGCCCGCGCCAGCGAGGCCAGCATCTGCACGCTCGGCTGCGGACCGCGCTGCTGCTCCAGCCGGGTGTAGTAGTCGGTGGACATCACCGCGAGCGCCGCCACCTCCTCGCGCCGCAGCCCAGGCGCCCGGCGGCGGGCTCCGGGCGGGAGCCCGACGTCCTCGGGACGGAGGGCTTCGCGGCGGCGGCGCAGGAAGTCCGCCAAGGCTGCACGATCCATATGCCCCATTATGTGCACGCCCGGCGCGCGAACCAGGGATCGCCGATCCCCCGATGACCGGTCTCTGCACCCGCGCCGCCGGCCGGGCCACGCTCGGAGCATGCAGATCTCAGGGAACACCATCTTCATCCCCGGTGCGACGAGCGGCATCGGGCTCGCGCTCGCCCTCGCCCTGCGCGACAAGGGGAACACCGTGATCGTGGGCGGGCGGCGTACCGAACTGCTGGAGCGGATCGCCGCCGAGCACCCCGGCGTGGACACCGTCACCGTCGACACCGCCGACCCCGCGAGCATCCAGGCCGCCGCGGAGCAGGTCCTCGCCCGGCACCCCGACTTGAACGTGCTGATCGCGATGGCCGGCATCATGCGGGTCGAGGACTGGCGCAAGCCCGAGTCGTTCCTCGCCTCCGCCGAGTCCGTCGTGACGACGAACCTGCTCGGGCCGATCCGGCTCATCGCCGCGTTCATCGAGCACCTGCAGACGCGGCCCGACGCGGCCATCGTCACCGTGTCCTCGGGGCTGGCGTTCACCCCGCTCACCGTCACGCCCAGCTACAACGCCTCCAAGGCGGCGATCCACATGCTGAGCGAGTCGATCCGGCTGCAGCTGGAGGGCACGAGCGTGCGGGTGGTGGAGCTCGTCCCGCCGGCCGTGCGCACCGAGCTGCTGCCCGGGCACGAGGAGAACGAGCACGCGATGCCGCTGGACGAGTACGTGGCCGAGACCATGGCGCTGCTGGAGAGCCGGCCCGACGAGAAGGAGATCCAGGTCGAGCGGGTCAAGTTCCTCCGCTACAGCGAGGTCCGCGGCGACTACGACCAGGTGGTGTCCGTCCTGAACGCCACCGACCCCCACGGCGACTGACGCTCACCCGACGATGAACCTGAGCTTGATCAGGTCCTTGTCGTCGATGTCGGAGAAGTTGGCGATCTCGACTTCGCTCAGCTTCAGGGGGCTCTGGGTGAGGACGGTGAGTAGGCAGCCGCCGTCCTCGTAGTCGTCGCCGCAGTCCTCCTTGGGCCGGGCGAAGTTCACGGAGCGGACGGCGGGGCGGGTTCGCAGCCATTCGACGACGGTGTCGACCAGGACGCCCACGTCGCACTTGTCCTGCTCGGTGGTGTACGCCTTCTCGCACAGGGTGGCCGACACCTCCACGGCGCCCTCCTCCCCCTCCTGGAAGTGGACCGACTCGCCCGGGATCGTGCCGAGGCCCGCCAGCAGGTCCATGTTGGCGGCGTAGCGCTCACGTTCCTGGCTCTCTTGCAGGGCTTCGCGGATCTGGATCGCCGCGGCCACCGCGACGAGGAGCGCCACGGCGGCTCCTGCGCCCACGAGCAGGCGGCGGAGCAGCCGGCGCCGGCCTGACCTGGGCGGACGTCCAGGCTTGTCGGAAGGCGGCGGGTCGGCGGGCAGGCGGAGGGTGGCGGGGCCTGGTGGCGTGCGGTCCTCGGCGACGGCGGCGAGGTGCGCGCGGACGTCGTGGGCGGCCGGCCGGTGCGCGGGGTCGCGGCGCAGCAGCGCCATGAGCACCGGCTCCAGGGGGCCGGCCTTCGCGGGCGGTGCGGGGTCGCGGGTGGCGACGGCGACGAAGATCGCCCCGGCGCTCGCGCCGTCGTACGGGGGACGCCCCTCCACGGCGGTGTAGAGCGTCGCGCCGAGCGACCACAGGTCGGAGACGGGCGTGGCCGGCCGGCCCAGCACCTGCTCGGGCGCCATGTACGCGGGCGTGCCGAGGATCGCGCCCGTGCCGGTCAGCGTGACGTCACCCTCGACGGCCGCGATGCCGAAGTCGGTCAGGACGACCCGCTCGCCTTCCAGCAGGACGTTGGCCGGCTTGATGTCGCGGTGCGTGATGCCCGCCTGGTGGGCCGCGCACAGGGCGTCCAGCACCTGGAGCCCGATCCGCGCGGCCCGCGCGGGGGGCAGCGGCCCCTGCGCCGCCAGCAGGTCCTGTAAGGAGCGCCCGCGCACCAGCTCCATGATGATCCACGGCCGGCCGTCGGCGCCGGTGACGTGATCGTGCACGGTGACGATGCCGGGATGCTTGAGCCGCGCGGCGGCGCGCGCCTCGCGGTCGAGCCTGGCGACCCAGTGCGCCCGTTCGGCGTCGTCGAGCTGCTCGGGCAGGAACAGCTCCTTGGCCGCCACCTCGCGGCCGAGCTGCTCGTCGCGGGCGGCCCAGACGGCTCCCATCCCGCCGCGGCCCAGCAGGCCGGTCAACCGGTAGCGGCCGGCGAGCAGGTGCCCGTCCGCCGCCCTCCGCGTGTCCTCCCGCCCCATACCCTCCACCGCCGGCACCCCTCACGTCGTGTCCTGTGACGGACAGAGATCATCTCAGAGCGAGCGGGCCGCGTGCACGTGCCCGGGCCCGCCGTGGTGCGAAGCCCGGGGCCGCCGGTCAGCGGTTGGCGGCGAGGCTGTGGACCGGGTGCTCGCCCTCGGTCTGCAGCCGGTACTCGCGGCCGTTCTTGGCGCGGTTGTCGTCGATGACCCGCTCGGACGGGGCCTTCTCGCCGCCCATGAGCGCTTCCTGCATCTTCTCGAAGCGCTCGTGGGCCTCCTGGACGTAGCCGGTGCCCAGGGTGGTGTAGTCGATCTGGGTGGCCAGCAGCTCGCGCACGTACTCCTTGTTCGGCTCGAACGTCACCGGGGCCGGCAGCTCGGGCGCCAGCACCTCCTCCGGGTCGCGGCCGTCGAACCGCTTGAACATCTCCGCGGCCAGCCGCAGGTGCTCCAGCTCCATGTTGAGGTGGAGCTCCCAGATGTTCTTCACCTTCGGGTCGGACTCGGTCTCCATGAACGAGTGGTACAGGTAGCACTCGTTGTACTCGTGGTTCATGAGCATCTCCCACCAGCTCTCGCCCGGGTCGACGAGCGACTCGTAGTGGGTGACGTGCTCCTCCTCGATGAGGCCGATCTCCTGGTAGAGCTGGCGGGCGATCGGCTCCATGTAGGTGGGGCCGACGTTCATGTAGAAGTTCATCGTCTGCTGCTCGGCCGACATGATCGTCAGGGCGTGCAGCTTCGAGATCGGCGCGGCGGTGGAGCGGTCATAGGGCTCGCGCACGTTGTCGATCGGGTTGCGGTGGTGCATGAACGTCGGCCGGCCCGGCATGACCTCGGTGAGCTGGTCGACGATCTTCTCGGCCTTGCGGTGCTCGATCATCTCGTACAGGTTGGCGTAGCGGTAGAGGTGGTCGAAGTCCTCCAGGACGCCGAACTGGTACGCCTGCTGCAGATAGGGGTCGGGCTCCATGCGGGCGACCCAGGCGGTGAGGTCCACGGCGACCTGCTCGTACGCGATCGTCGTCTCCAGCACCGAGGCGAGACCGGGCAGCAGCCAGTTGACCGCCTTCTGCTGCTGCTGCTCGATGTAGCGGACCCGGGCCAGCTGCTGCTTGATCTCCATGTCAGGACAGTGCCTGGCCAGGTGGTGGCTGAACATGATCGCCTCGACCTCGATGCCGTTCATCGTGATGATGCGGCACCGCGTGTAAGGGTCGGCGTGGTCGGGATCGGTCGGCGTGACGTTCAGCTCCCGCCAGTTGCGCAGCTGCTTGTCCAGCGGGATGCCCCGCTCCTGCAGTGGGTTGAAGGTCATGTGCGTGCGCTCCTTCGCGCTGGGTTCGAGTGAGCAAACGTGGCTTGCCCGGCTACCCGAGGGCTTCCCGGCGCAATCTCTGCGCGCGCCCCGCTGGACCTCCGCGTTCGGTAATGATGCCCGGATACGGCCGGTACGGACGATCCTTGGCCCGCGCCGGATGATCCCTTGACGGGCGGCGGGGCACGTCCACCCCCGGACTCACCGCCACGGGAAGACCGCTACGGGAAGACAGCTACGGAAGACGGGGCGTGGAAGGGACGACAGGTAGGGCAGTCAGGCCGGCCCGCGTGCTCGGCGCGCTGTCGTTGCTCGCCATGACGGCCGTGCAGGTGGTGTCAGGGCTGGACGCGCGGCCCCACCGGTACGTCACGGTCATCGTCGCGCTGCTCGCGGCGTCAGCGGTCGCCTTCGCGGCGGAGACCTGGGGGGCGCGCAGGGCGGTGCGCGCCTTCGGGGCGGCGGTGCTGACCGGCTACGCGGCCGAGCTGATCGGCGTGCTGACCGGGTTCCCGTTCGGCTCCTATCGGTACACGGACGTGCTGTGGCCGCAGATCGGCGGTGTCCCCCTGGTGGTGACGCTGGCCTGGGGCGGCATGGGGCTGGCGGCGTACGCGGTGGGCGCGGCGCTCGCCACCGGCTGGGGCCGCGTGTGCGCGGGGGCGGGCGCGCTGACGGCGTGGGACCTGTTCCTCGACCCGCAGATGGTCAGGCTCGGGCTGTGGACGTGGGCCGAGGACGGCTTCTACCGGGGCATCCCGCTCACCAACTTCGCCGGCTGGCTGCTGGTGTCGGCGCTGGTCATGCTCGCCATCGGGCGTGTGGCCGGCGACCCGCCGCCGGTCGGCGGCCTGCTCGTGCTCTACACGGTCATGGCGGTGATGGAGACGGTCGCGTTCGCGGCGGTGTTCGTCCCCGCCGACCCGCTGGTGGCGGCGGCCGGCGGGCTCGCGATGGGCGCGTTCGCCGCGCCCGCCTGGAGGCGGTCATGGCAGAGGTGACGGTGATCGGCGGCGGCGTGGGCGGCATGGTGTGCGCGCTGCTGCTGGCCAGGCAGGGCCACGAGGTCCGCCTGTACGAGCAGTTGCCGCGGCTCGGCGGCAAGCTGGCCGAGCACCGCAGGGACGGCTTCACCTTCTCGCTCGGCCCTTCGCTGCTCACCATGCCCGGCCTCTTCCGCGAGCTGGGGCTGCGGCGGGAGCTGGTGGAGCCGGAGCCGCTGTGCCGCTACCGGTTCGCCGACGGGAGCGTGCTGGACGCGCGCCGGAACCCCGCGCTGATGGCCGCGGCCGTGGACCGGCTGGCGCCGGGCGAAGGGCGGGCGTGGCACGCCTTCCACGCCTGGGCTCAGGGCTGCCTGCGAGCGGCCGACCGCACGGTCTTCGCCGGACCGCTGGTCCAGTCGCGCGGCAGCGGGCGGCCGGCCGGGGAGGCGCGGCTGTCCGACCTGATGGCGGTGGCGCCGGGGCGGACGCTGGACGGGCTGGCTCGCCGCTTCTTCCGCGATCCCCGTCTGCGCCAGTACGTCGGCCGCTACGCCACCTACGCCGGATCGAGCCCGTACCGCGCGCCCGCCGCGCTGGGCTGCGTGCCGGCTCTGGAGCACGGGCAGGGCGTCTGGTACGCGCCCGGCGGCCTCGCCCGGCTGGCCGACGACCTGGTCCTGCTGCTCAAGGCCGCGGGGGTGCAGGTGTTCCTGTCGGAGCCGGTCGCCGCCGTCGAGACGTCGGGCTCCCACGTCACGGGGGTGCGGCTGGCGAGCGGGCGGCGGGTGCGGGCGGACGTCGTGGTGGCCAACACCGACGCCGCCGCCCTGTACGGGAACCTGCTGCCGGACCGCCGCCGGCTGCGCGGCATCGCCCGGCTCGGCCTGTCGTCGTCGGCGCTGCTGGTGCTGGCCGGGGTGGAGGGCCGCACGTCCGGGCTGCCCCACCACTCGGTGCTGTTCTCGGGCGACTACGAGCGGGAGTTCGCCGACGTCTTCGACCGCCGGGTGCCGCCCCAGGACCCGACCATCTACGTCGGCTGCTCGGCGGTGGACGACGCCTCGCAGGCGCCGTCGGGCTGCGAGAACTGGACGTTGCTCGTCAACGTCCCCGCCCGCAACCCGGCGCGCTGGCCGATGCGGGTGGACGCGTACCGGGACCTGATCTTCGAGCGGCTGGCCGAGCGCGGCCACGACCTGTCCGGCCGGCTGCGCTTCGCCGACGTGTTCACCCCGGCCGACCTGCGCGACCGCTACGGCGCTTGGGGCGGCGCCATCTACGGGAGCGCGCACCACGGCCGCCTCGCCCCTTTCCGCCGCCCCGCCAACCGCGGCCCCCGGCGCGGCCTGTATCTGGTCGGCGGCTCCACCCACCCGGGCGGCGGCCTGCCGATGGTGACGATGGGCGCGAGAATCGTCGCCGGCCTGGTCGCGCACGACTTCCCCGAAAGCAGGCGAGCCATCACCGAGCCGGCCGCCGAGGGCGGGCGATGAGGGCGCTCACCGCCGAACTGCGTCGGCGGCGGATGAGCAGGGCGCTCAGCGTCGCGCAGGCGGTCGCCGGGGCTGTGGTCGCGGTGCGGCTCGCGCGGGGGCGGCCGCGGGTTGCGGCCCAGCCCCCC
>NZ_JBEXLH010000114.1:0-9643 GCF_040609855.1 Nonomuraea sp. NPDC004580
GGGTCGCGATCGAGCTGATCACGGCCAGGTCGTGGGTGATGAACATCATGCCGGTGCCGCTCTGCTCGCGCAGGTCGGCCAGCAGGCGCACCGTCGCCAGCAGGTCGCCGAGGCCGCCGTAGAAGGCCATCGCGGGCAGCACCACGGTGCCGGCCGCGCGGGCGCGCTCGGCGAAGTCCGCGAACGTGTCCAGGTTGGCCTCGATCTCGGCCGCCACGTCCACGTACGGGATGCCGGCCCGCAGCGCGGCCTCGATCAAGGGCGCCGCCGTCGTGGCGAAGGGCCCGGCGCAGTTGATCACGGCCGTGGCGCCCTCAAGGGCGCGGTCCAGCGCGTCCGGGTCGTCGGTGGACGCCTGCCGGGTGACCAGCCCCGGGTCGGCCGCCGCCAGCTCATTCAGCTTGATCGTGTCGCGCCCCGAGGCGATCGGGACGAGCCCCCGCTCCTTCAGCTCCGCCAGCACGAAACGCCCGGTGTGCCCGTATGCGCCGTAGACCGCCACCGCCATGATGTCCTCCTCGTTCGTCATCGGTGACCATTCTGGCGACGGTGATGGCCGGGCACGAGTGTCGGGAACGCCGTCACCCGTACACTTTCGGACATGCACACCGTCGCGCTGGCCGTCACCGACGGCATGCTGCACCTGGAGCTGTCGCTGGCGTACGAGGTCTTCGGCGGCGGCCCGGCCGAGGACTGGTACGAGCTGGTCCTGTGCGGCCAGGAGGCGGTCAGGGTCGGCCGGTTCCTGGTGGAGCCCGAGCGCGGCCTCGACGCGCTGGCCGAGGCCCGCACCGTGATCGTCCCCGGCTGGGCGGACATCGACGCCGACCCGCCCGCCGACCTGGTCGCGGCGGTCCGCGCGGCCCACGAGGCGGGCGCCAGGGTGGCCTCGCTGTGCACGGGCGCGTTCGTGCTGGCCGCCGCCGGGCTGCTGGACGGGCGGCGGGCCACCACGCACTGGGCGCACACCGGCGTGCTGGCCGCCCGCCACCCCCGCGTCGAGGTGCACCCCGACGTCCTGTACGTCGACAACGGCAGCGTGCTCACCTCGGCGGGCAAGGCCGCCGCCCTCGACCTGTGCCTGCACCTCGTCCGCCGCGACCACGGCTCGTCGGCCGCCAACGCGGTGGCCCGCCGCCTGGTGGTGCCGCCGCACCGGGAGGGCGGCCAGGCCCAGTTCGTCACCAGGCCGGTGCCGGAGCGCGGCGACCACCCGCTCGGCGAGCTGTTCCCGTGGGTGCTGGCCAGGCTCGACCAGCCGCTGACGGTCGAGGACCTGGCCCGCAGGGCCAACATGAGCTCCCGCAACCTGGGCCGCCACTTCAGGGCGGTCACCGGCACCACGCCGCTGCGCTGGCTGCTGACCCAGCGCGTCCGCCGCGCCCAGGAGTTGCTGGAGGTCACCGACGACAGCGTGGAGCGCATCGCGGCGGCCACCGGCATGGGCACCGCCACGACGCTGCGCCGCCACTTCGGCCGCACGGTCGGTGTGGCCCCCGACGCCTACCGGCGCACGTTCAGGGCGCGTACCAGGGCATAGGCCGCGCGTGCTGACGGCATTAGTCAGCATGTCTATACATAGAGTTGATATTGAGGTACAACCAGGGCGAGCCCGATGGTTCTGGAGGTGTCTCGTGAGACGTACCCCGATCGTGCTGGCCCTGCTGGGAGCGCTCGCCCTCAGTGGCTGCTCCTCAGGCGGCGGAGGCGGTGAGAGCGGCAGCGCGCCGCCCGCCACGGCGGCGCAGGCGGGCGACGGCCGCTACGCCGTCATCACCCACGCCGCCGCCGGCGACTCCTTCTGGGACGTCGTCAAGAACGGCGCCGAGGCCGCGGGCGAGCAGTACGGCGTCACCGTCAGCTACCAGGGCGACGACGACCCGGCCAGGCAGTCGCAGCTCATCGACCAGGCCGTCTCGGAGAAGGTGGACGGCATCGTCGTCTCCATGGCCAACCCCGACGCGCTCAAGGAGTCCATCGGCGAGGCCGTCGCCGCCGAGATCCCGGTGGTCACCATCAACTCCGGCGCCGACTCCTCCAAGGAGTTCGGCGCGCTCACCCACGTCGGCCAGTCGGAGGACGTCGCAGGGCGCGGCGCGGGCGAGCAGCTCAAGGCGGCCGGCGTCACCAAGCTGCTGTGCGTGATCCACGAGGCCGGCAACGTCGGGCTCGACCAGCGCTGCAAGGGCGCGGAGGAGACGCTCGGCGGCACGGTCGAGCGGCTGCAGGTCAACGTCAGCGACCTCGCCGACGTCACCTCCAAGGTCGCCGCCAAGCTCCAGACCGACCAGCAGGTCAACGGCGTGCTGGCGCTGAACCCGGCCGTCGCGGTCGCCGCCAGGGACGCCATCAAGGACGCCGGCTCACAGGCCAAGCTGGCCACGTTCGACCTGTCGGCGGACGTGGTGAGCGCGATCGACGACGGCGAGATCCTGTTCGCCGTGGACCAGCAGCAGTACCTCCAGGGCTACCTGCCGATCACGTTCCTCACCCTCTACAAGTCCAACCTCAACACGGTCGGCGGCGGCCTGCCGGTCAACACCGGGCCGGGGTTCGTCACCAAGGACAACGCGGCGCAGGTGGCCGAGCTGGCGGAGGCGGGCACGCGATGACGGCGGCGGCGGACGAGCGGGTGGCGCGGGTCGGACTGGCCCGTCGCCTGCTCATCAGGCCGGAACTCGGCGCGGTGGTCGGGCTGGTGGTGGTCTTCGTGTTCTTCGCCGCGCAGTCGCCGGTGTTCCGCTCGCCCGACGGCATCGCCAACTGGCTCGACCCGGCCGCCACGCTGGGCATCATGGCGGTCGCGGTGGCGCTGCTGATGATCGGCGGCGAGTTCGACCTGTCGGCGGGCGTGCTCACCGGGACGAGCGGGCTCGTGCTGGTGACGCTGGCCACCAGGTTCGGCTTCGACGTCTGGACGGCCATGCTCGTGGGGCTGGTCGTGGCGCTGGCGGTCGGGTTCGCCAACGGGCTCGTGGTCACCAGGACCCGGCTGCCCAGCTTCATCGTCACGCTGGGCACGTTCCTCATGCTGCAGGGCGTCAACCTGGGCGTCACCAAGGCCATCACCGGCACCGTGCAGGTCAGCGGCCTGCGCAGGGCCGAGGGCTTCGAGGTGGCGAACGCGATCTTCGCCGGCACGATCGACGTGGGCGGCACCTCGTTCCGGGTGGCGATCCTGTGGTGGATCGTGGTGACGGCGGTGGCGACCTGGGTGCTCATGCGGTCGCGGGCGGGCAACTGGATCTTCGCGGTCGGGGGCGACGAGCAGGCGGCGCGCGCGGTGGGCGTGCCCGCCGCCCGTACGAAGATCGCGCTGTTCATGACGACGGCGTTCGCCGCCTGGCTGGTCGGCTCGACGCTGGCGCTGCGCTACACGTCGGTGCAGGCCGGTATCGGCATCGGCCAGGAGTTCATCTACATCATCGCGGCCGTCATCGGCGGCTGCCTGCTCACCGGCGGGTACGGCTCCGCGATCGGCGCGGCCATCGGCGCGCTGATCTTCGGCATGGCCGACAAGGGCATCGTGTTCCTCGGCTGGGACGCCGACTGGTTCACCTTCTTCCTGGGCGCGATGCTGCTGCTGGCGACGCTGGCCAACCGGCTGGTCCGGCGCTACGCCGAGGAGGTGCGGCATTGACCCCGATCCTGGAGACCCGCGGCATCGGCAAGACGTTCGGCTCGGTGCTGGCGCTGCGCGAGGTGTCGATGAGCGTGGCGGCCGGTCAGGTGGTCTGCGTGCTGGGCGACAACGGCGCGGGCAAGTCCACGCTGATCAAGATCCTGTCGGGGGTGCACCAGCACGACGCGGGCGCGTACCTGGTGGACGGCGCGGAGGTGCGGCTGACCGGCCCCCGCGACGCGCTCGACCGCGGCATCGCCACCGTCTACCAGGACCTGGCGATGATCCCGCTCATGTCGGTCTGGCGGAACTTCTTCCTCGGCTCAGAGCCGCGCAAGGGCCTGGCCTTCGACGTGGCCAAGGCCCGCAGGGTGGCGCGCGACGAGCTGCGCGCGATGGGCATCGACATCCGCGACGTGGACCAGCCGGTCGGCACGCTGTCGGGCGGCGAGCGCCAGTCGGTCGCCATCGCCAGGGCGGTGTACTTCGGCGCCCGCGTGCTCATCCTCGACGAGCCCACTTCGGCGCTCGGCGTCAAGCAGGCGGGGGTGGTGCTGCGCTACATCGCCCGCGCCCGCGACCGGGGGCTCGGCGTCGTCTTCATCACCCACAACCCGCACCACGCCTACCCGGTGGGCGACCGGTTCCTGCTGCTCAACAGGGGGACCGCGGTCGGCGAGTACGGCAAGGCGGACATCACCCCGCAGGAGCTGACCGGGCTCATGGCGGGCGGCGCGGAGCTGGAGGAGCTGGAGCACGAGCTGCGCCGCGAACCACCTTTGGGAGACATTTGACGCGATAGGGCGATCGCCTGGAGGAAAAGGCAGGCAGAGAAATCTGGCATGCCGAAGACGAGAGGCGCAGGTGATCGCCATGACAACGACCGCCACCGGCAAGGTCGTGCTGGAGCGGGCGGCCCAGGAGTTCGCCGAGGGCACCGCCACACCGCCCTTCATCTACGAGCTGCCGCCCCAGCAGGGCCGTGACCTGCTGGAGAAACTCCAGTCCGGCACCGGCGTGCACAAGCCGGACATCGACGAGGAGTGGATCCAGGTCGAGGGCGGCCCCACCGGGTCGGTGCCGGTGCGGATCGTCAGGCCGAAGGCCGCCACCGGCACGCTGCCGGTCATCTTCTACATCCACGGCGCCGGCTGGGTCTTCGGCTCCGCCCGCACCCACGACCGGCTCGTCCGCGAGCTGGCCGCACGGGTCCACGCCGCGGTCGTCTTCCCCGAGTACGACCGGGCGCCCGAGGCGAGGTATCCCATCCAGATCGAGCAGAACTACGCCGCCGCGCGATGGGTGATGCGGCACGGCGCGGAGAAGCACCTGGACGCCTCCAGGATGGCGGTCGCGGGCGACTCCGTCGGCGGCAACATGGCGATCGTGCTGGCCATGATGGCCAAGGAGCACGGCGACGTACGGCTGCGCGGCCAGCTCGCGTTCTACCCCGTCACCGACGCGACCTTCGACACCGGCTCCTACCAGCAGTTCGCCACCGGCTACTACCTCAACCGCGACGGCATGAAGTGGTTCTGGGACCAGTACACCACCGACCCCGCCGAGCGGGCCGACCCGCACGCCTCGCCGCTGCGGGCGAGCACCGAGCAGCTGCGCGGCCTCCCGCCCGCGCTCATCATCACCGACGAGGCCGACGTGCTGCGCGACGAGGGCGAGGCGTTCGCGGCCCGGCTGCGCGAGGCCGGCGGCGACGTGACCACCGTGCGGATGGCGGGGATGGTGCACGACTTCGTCATGCTCGACCTGCTGCGCGACACCAACGCCGCCAGGGCCGCCATGGCGCTGGCCACCGGCAAGCTCCGCCGGTGGCTGGAAGCTCCGCGGTAGGGCGGCCGGCATGACCCTATGGCAGGGGCCACCCCCGGGGCCGTTATTACCCGGGCGACCGATGCGGCGGACCGCTCCTGGAGGGCGGTCCGCACAGGTCGCGGGGCCGGGCAGGGCGGCGCGCACAGCCGCGCAGGCACAGGCCGGACGTAAGGTGCCGCCAGCATTCCGCCCCCTCCGAGGAGCATTCATGACCGCCACCCAAGCGCGGACGCTGCCCATCGGCGCGGCGTTCGACCGCATGCCGTTCACCCGCCGGCACGTGCTCATCGCGCTCGCGCTCTTCGTCGCGTTCGTCATCGAGTCGTGGGAGCAGCTCGCGCTCGTCTACGTCTCCGGCGACCTCGGCGCTCAGCTGGGCATCGGCGAGGCGGGCATCGGCGTGGTGCTGTCGGCGGTGGCGTTCGGCATGATCCCCGGCGTGCTGGTCTGGGGGCCGGTGGCCGACAGGATCGGACGCCGGCCGACCGCGTTCTGGTCGCTGCTCGCCTACGGGGTGCTCGCGCTGGCCTCGGCCTTCGCCACCAGCGCGGAGGCCCTGGTGGCGCTGCGGGCGGCGTCGGGGCTGGCGCTGGCCGGCGTCTACACGATCACGTTCCCGTTCTTCCTGGAGCTGCTGCCCACCCGGCACCGTGGGCGGGCCGCGGTCTACCTGTCGATCGGGTGGCCCATCGGCATGCTGGCCGCCATCGGCGCGTCCGTGCTGCTCGGCGACCTCGGCTGGCACGTCGTGGTGATCGCCAGCGCGGTGGCGGGGCTGTGGGCGTTCGCGGTGCGGGCCTGGGTGCCAGAGTCGCCGTACTGGCTGGCCGCGCGCGGCCGGCAGGAGGAGGCGCGGGCGGTGCTGCGCGAGCTGGGCAGCCCCGACGCGGGCGCCACGTTCACCGTGGCGAGCGAGCGGGTCGGCCGGCCGCTCGACCTGTTCAAGGGCGGGCTCGGCCGGATCACCCTGGTCATGCTGGCGCTCAACTTCGTCTTCAACTGGGGCTACTGGGGGCTGCAGACGTGGCTGCCGACGCTGCTGCAGGAGCGCGGGCTGACGCTGTCGGCCTCGCTCGGGTTCGCCGCGCTGAGCGCGCTCATGATGATCCCCGGCTACGTCAGCGCCTCCTGGCTGACCGGCCGCTACGGCCGCAAGAAGGTCTTCCTCGGGTATGTGGCCGCCGCCGCGCTCGGCGGCCTGTGGTTCGCCACCGCCTCCTCCACGACCGGCCTCTACCTCGGCAACTTCGTGCTGTCGTTCTTCAGCCTCGGCGCCTGGGGCGTGTGGAACACCTGGAACGGCGAGTTCTACCCGACCGCGCTGCGCGGCACCGGCTACTCGTGGGCCACGGCCGCGCAGCTCGTCGCCACCACCGTGGCGCCCTCCGCGGTGGGCGCGTTGCTCGCGGGCGCCACCGGCTTCACCGCTACCATGCTGATCATCAACGCGTTCATGGTGGCCACGGCACTGCTGGCGGTGCCGCTGCCCGAGACGGAAGGGCGCGAGCTGGAGTGATACTCGGCGTCGCGCTGGAGACGGCGGGCGGGCCCGGCCCGCCCCCGATGCTGGTGGCGGCGGACGAGGGCGGGCCGGTGTGGCCGGTGTCGCGCGCGGCGGCCCGCACGGCGGCCCGCGTGTGCGTGGCGCTCGACCTGACCGGCGCGCCGGTGGCGCCGGTGGCCGCGATCCGGGTGGGCGGGCGCTGCCCCGAGGCGCTGCGGCCGGTGGCCGACCCCGGCGTGGCGACCATCGTGCGCGGCGGGCACAGCGTGACGGGGCGGCGGCTCGCGCCGCTCGACACCGAGGCCGTACGCCGGTTCGCGGCGGAGTGCGGGCTGCTCGACTTCGCGGTGACCGCCACGGGCTCGCCGGTCCTGCCCGAGCACGAGCTGGAGGTGGCCGCGATCATCGCCGCCGAGGTGCCGGGCGCGCGCATCACCTTGTCGTACGAGTTCGGCCACCCCGGGCTGCGCGAACGCGAGGCCGAGACCATCCGCAACGCCGCCCTGTCGGCCGAGGCCGACCGCATCGCCGACGACGTCGCCAGGGAGCTGCCCGGCGTGCCCGCCTACTTCGCGCGCTCCGGCGGCGGGGTGGTGTCGGCGCACTACTTCCGGCGCTTCCCGCTCGCCTGCGACCTGGGCGCGACGGCGAGCCGCGCGCGGGGCCGCGCCGAGCTGGGCCCCGACGTGCCCGACGGGGTGGCGGCGGCGTACGGGGCGCTGCTGGGCGAGCCGGCCGCCCAGGTGGAGCGGATCGTGCAGGCCCGCGGCAGGGCCGAGCTGGACCGCATGCTGCAGGACGCCAGGGACGAGGCGCTGACCAGGGTGGTGAGCGCGGGCGCCGCCCCGGGGTCGGCCCGCATCGCGGAGACGACGGTGAACCCGCTGTCGTACCTGCCCGACGGGCTCTACCGGGTGCGGGTGACGGCGGGTGGTCAGCTGTGGTCAGGCTGATCGACCCCGCCGGTCTCGACCGCTTCTCCGCCGGGTCGCGGGTGCTCGCGACAGGGGCGGCGGACTCGTCGTACAACCTGGCGCTGGACTGGGCGCACTCGGTGGTCGGCGGCGGCGTGGAGCTGGCGGCGGCCGGCGAGCTGCCCGATGAGACGGTGTGCGTGGCGGTCAGCCTGGTCGGCTCGACGACCGCGCTGGGCGAGCAGCTGCCCGCCGGTGACGAGCCCGAGCGGGCGGTGCGGGCGCTGGAGCGGCGGCTGGGTGAGCGGGTGGGCGCGGTCGTGGCGCTCAACCTGGCCGCGGAGAACGCGCTGATCCCGCTGATCGCGGCGGCCGCGCTGGGCGTGCCGCTGGTGGACGGCGACGGGACGGGGCGGGTGTTCCCGCTGGTGGAGCAGACGACGTACACGCTGGGCGGGGTGAGCGCGGCGCCGCTCGCGCTGGCCGGCGGCTCGGGGGAGCTGGTGGTGCTGGAGACGGCGGCCGACCGGGTCGAGGAGCTGCTGCGGCCCGTCGTGCTGTCGGTCGGCGGCTGGGCGGTGACCGCCTGCTACCCGATGACGGCCCGCGACCTCGCGCGGGTCGTGGTGCCCGGCACGGTGAGCCTGCTCATGCGGGCGGGCGAGCCGGGCGTGCCGCGCGCGGCGGCGGCCCCGTACGGCGCGCGCACGCTGTGCCGGGGCCGGATACTCGCGGTGGAGGGCAGCAGCGGGCACGGCTCCGACATGGGGCTGCCGTCGCTGCCGTCGTCCATCGTCATCCGGGAGACCGAGGGCCTCGGCCGGCTGGTCCGGCTGGAGGCGCACAACGAGGTGGTGCTGGCGCTCGCCGACGGCGCTGTGGTGGCCGTCGTGCCCGACCAGATCTGCATGATCTCGCTGCTCGACGGCATGGTGGTGGACGTGGACAAGGCAGAGCCCGGCCTGGAGGTGGAGATCATGGTGGTGCGGGCGGCGCCGGTGTGGCACACGGAGCGGGGCCTCGCGCTCGGCGGGCCGCGCGCGTTCGGGATCCCGCTGTGAGCGGCGTGCGGACGGCCGGCTGGGAGGCCCCCGTCACGGTGGCCGAGCTGGTCAACGCGGGGCCGCTGGCGGGGGCCCGCATGTACGGCGCGGGCGAGCATCCCGTACGCGGCGTGCGCATCGTGGACGAGCCGGCCGTCTTCGCCACGGTCACGCCGCACACGGCGGTCGTGCTGAGCGGCGCGGCGGCCGGGGGCGGCTGGGCGGTCGAGATGGCCATGCGCCGGGCCTGGGAGCAGGCCGCCGCGTGCGTCATCGCGCCGTCGGGCGGGCTCAGCGAGGGTTCGGGCGAGGTGCTGGCCGAGCGGCTCGGCGTCACGCTGGTCTTCGTGGACGACGACCCGCTGCTCGTCGCGGTACGCGTGGCGTCGGCGGCGGCACGTCCCGACGCGGCCCGCACCCAGCTCGTGGCCCGCTGCGCGACCCGGCTGGCCGAGGCGGGCACCTCGCCGCGGCGGGTGCTGGGCGTGCTGAACGCCGAGCTGCCGGGCACCGCCGTGGCCTTCCTCGACCGCTACGGCCTGCCGCTCGCGGGCCGCCGCGACGCCCTCGACCCGCAGACCGGGCGCGGCCGGTGGTCGGCCGAGGTGGAGGTGCCCGACCTGGCGGGCGAGGCGCTGGGCCGGCTGGTGGCGGCGGGCTCGTCGCGCTCGCCCGGCTGGCCCGCCGTGGTGCGCACGGTGCTGGGACTCGCGGTGGCGCCGCTGACGGC
>NZ_JBEXLH010000115.1:0-9313 GCF_040609855.1 Nonomuraea sp. NPDC004580
CGTCGCCCACCACGCCGACTGGGGCCTGCTGCTCGCCCGCACCGACGTCGACCGGCCCAAGCACAAGGGCCTGACCATGTTCGTGGTGGACATGCGCCGAGCTGGGTTACGAAGGCGTCGCCCTCACCCTCGACCACCACCACCTCGACCCCTACGCCGACGGCCTCGCGCACCGGGTGGCCAAGGTCGCCGACCGCCTCCGTACGCTGAACCTGGCCGTCGTGATCGAGACCGGCGCCCGCTACCTGCTCGACCCGCGCCGCAAGCACGCGCCCACCCTCCTCGACGACGACCGGGACAAGCGGATCGACTTCCTGCGCCGCGCCGTGGCGGTGGGGGACGACCTGGGGGCGGAGGCGGTGTCGTTCTGGTCGGGGGTGCGCCCGGCGCACGTCCCGCCCGCCCTCGCATGGGACCGCCTGGTGGACGGCTGCGCGCAGGTCCTGGACGGCACGCAGACCATGAGGCTGGGGTTCGAGCCGGAGCCCGGCATGCTGGTCGACACGATCGCCGGCTGGCGCGGGTTGCGCGAGGCCCTGGGCGCGCCCGAGCGGTTCGGCCTCACCCTCGACATCGGGCACTGCCGCTGCAACGAGCCCGACCCGGTGCCCGATTGCGTGACGTCCGTGGCGGGCCACGTGGTGAACGTCCAGATCGACGACATGCGGCGAGGGACGCACGAGCACCTGGAGTTCGGCGAGGGGGAGATCGACTTCCCGCCGGTGCTGCGCGCGCTGGCCGCCTCCGGCTACCGGGGCCTGGTCGCCGTCGAGCTGCCCAGGCACTCGCACGCCGCCCCCGGCGTGGCGGCCCGTTCCCTCGCCTTCCTGCGCCGCGCGGAAGAGGAGTCCCGCCACGAGTCCCGCCACGAGTCCCGCAGCTTCGGCCCCGAGGGAGGGCGCACGTGATGACCATCGACCGGCTGCGCAAGGCGCTCGCCGCCACCCCCGCATGGCCCTGGCTGGAGGAGGCGCTGGCCGCCGCCGCGGACCGCCCGGACAGCGCCGTGCGGTCGTTCGCCGCCGCGGGGCGCAGGGCGGGACGCGCGGAGCTGGCCGACGCCCCCGGCTGGACGGCCGACGAGGCCGCCAGGGCGCTGCTGCTCGCCGCGCTGCCGCCCGGCCAGGTCACCGCCTCCTACGAGCACGGCGACGCCGACGAGAAACGCGCGGTGCTCAAGGCCCTGCCGCTGCTGGACGCCGGCACGGACGCGGTCCCGCTGCTGCAGGACGCCATCCGCACGAACGACGCCCGCCTGCTGGCCGCCGCGCTCGGCCCGTACGCCCGCCACCTCGACCAGCGATCCTGGCGGCAGGCGGTGCTGAAGTGCGTGTTCATGGGCGTGCCGCTCGACGCCGTGCACGACCTCGACCGGCGCGCGGACGCCGAGCTGGCGGCGATGCTGGCCGCGTTCGCCGAGGAACGGGCCGCGGCCGGCCGCCCCATGCCCGCCGACGCCGCGGCCCTGCTGCACCGGCTCACCAGCGAGGAGACCTGATGCGCATCTTCGACCCCCACATCCACATGACCTCGCGCACCACCGACGACTACGCCAGGATGGCCGCCGCCGGGGTGCTGGCCGTGGTCGAGCCGGCCTTCTGGCTCGGCCAGCCGCGCACGAACCCCGGCTCGTTCACCGACTACTTCGACTCGCTGCTGGGCTGGGAGCCGTACCGGGCGGCGCAGTTCGGCGTGGTGCACCATGCCACGATCGCGCTCAACCCCAAGGAGGCGAACGACCCGCGCTGCCGTCCCGTCCTCGACCTGCTGCCCCGCTACCTCGACAAGGACCGGGTGGTCGCGGTCGGCGAGATCGGCTACGACTCGATGACCCCGGAGGAGGACGACGCGTTCGAACGCCAGCTCGCCCTCGCCGTCGAGCACGACCTGCCCGCGCTCGTGCACACCCCGCACCGCGACAAGGCCCGCGGCACCAGGCGCACGCTGGAGGTGGTGGCGGCCTCCGGCATCGCGCCCGAGCGGGTCGCGGTCGATCACCTCAACGAGGTGACGGTCGAGCTGGTGCACGGCTCAGGCTGCTGGGCCGGGTTCTCGATCTACCCGGAGACGAAGATGTCGCCGCCGCGCATGGTGGCGATCCTGCGCAAGTACGGCCTGGAACGCGTTCTGGTCAACTCGGCCGCCGACTGGGGCGTCTCCGACCCGCTGCTGACGCTGGCGACGGCCGAGGCGATGCTGGCCGACGGGTTCAGTGCGGACGACGTCGAGCAGGTGTTCTGGCGCAACCCGATCGCGTTCTACAGCCAGTCGGGGCGGCTCGACCTGACGGCGGTCACCGGCGCGGCCGAGCCGACCTTCGCCGGCAGCTCGATCAAGCGCGGCGGCGAGTGATGCGGCTGCGGCATCCGTCGGGCACGCCGCTGCACCTCGGCTACTGCACCAACGTGCACCCCGCCGAGGACGTCGCCGGCATCGTGGCCCAGCTCGACGCGTACGCGGTCCCCATCCGCGACCGCCTCGGCACCGGCGTGCTCGGGCTCGGCCTCTGGCTGGCCGCCCCCGCCGCCGCCGAGCTGGCCGCCGACCCGGCCGCGCTCCGGCGGCTGCGCGGGGAGCTGGACGCGCGGGGCCTGGAGGTGGTGACGCTCAACGGCTTCCCGTACGCGGCCTTCCAGGACCCCGTCGTCAAGCACGCCGTCTACCGGCCGGACTGGACCACGCGGGAGCGGCTGGCGTACACGCTGGACCTGGCGCGCGTCCTGGCCGGGCTGCTGCCCGGCGACGCGGCGCGCGGCTCGATCTCCACGTTGCCGCTCGGCTGGCGCGACCCCTGGGACGCCGCCATGGCCGGCGCCGCCGCCCGTCACCTCGACGAGCTGGCCGCCGGGCTGGCGGAGGTGGAGGCGGCGACCGGGCGGACGATCCGGGTCGGGTTCGAGCCCGAGCCGGGCTGCGTCGTGGAGACCACCGAGCAGGCCGTCGCGCACCTGTCGCGCGCCGACACCGACCGGCTCGGCGTCTGCCTCGACCTCGCGCACCTCGCCTGCGCATGGGAGCAGCCCGCCGCCGCGCTCAAGGCGCTGGCCGCGGCCGGGCTGCCGATCGTCAAGGTGCAGCTGTCGGCCGCCTTGGAGACGGCGGAGCCGCAGGTGCTGCGCGAGTACGCCGAGCCGCGCTTCCTCCACCAGACCCGCACCAGGGCGGGCGAGCAGGCCGACGACCTGGACGAGGCGCTCGCCCGCGGGCTGGCCGGCACGTGGCGGGTCCACTACCACGTGCCGCTGCACGCCGCCCCCGCCGCGCCGCTGGCCACCACGGCGGCCGTGCTGCGCGACGCGCTCGCCGAACTGGTGGGCGGGCGCGAGCCTCTGTGCGACCACTTCGACGTCGAGACCTACACCTGGAACGTGCTGCCCGCCGCGCTCCGCCCTGGCAACCCCGCCGAGCTGGCCGCGGGCATCGCGGGGGAGCTGGACTTCGCCCGTACTCGAATGCTCGAGGCAGGAGTGACGGCATGACTTCGCTACTGGTCCTGGACGTGGTGGGGCTGACCCCCCGGCTGCTGGCCCACATGCCGCGCCTGCGCGCCGTCGGCGAGCGCGGGTTCCAGGCAGGGCTCGGCACCGTGCTGCCGGCCGTGACGTGCAGCGTGCAGTCCACGTTCCTCACCGGCCTGCCGCCGTCGGGGCACGGGATCGTCGGCAACGGCTGGTACTTCCGCGACCTCGGCGAGGTGCTGCTGTGGCGCCAGCACAACGCCCTGGTCGAGGGGGAGAAGCTGTGGCAGGCCGCGCGCCGCGAGCGCCCCGGCTACACCGTCGCCAACGTCTGCTGGTGGTACGCCATGGGCGCCGACGTCGACTGGACCGTCACCCCCAGGCCGATCTACCGCGCCGACGGCCGCAAGGACCCCGACTGCTACACCGACCCGCCCGGCCTGCACGACGAGCTGACGGCGGCGCTGGGGACGTTCCCGCTGTTCACCTACTGGGGTCCGGGCGCCGGCATCGTCTCGTCCCGCTGGATCGCCCGCGCCACCCGGCACGTCATGACCGCCCACAACCCCGACCTCACCCTCGCCTACCTGCCGCACCTCGACTACGACCTGCAGCGTTTCGGTCCAGGTCACCCGCGGGCCGCCGCGGCCGCCGCCGAGCTGGACGCCGAGCTGGGGCCGCTGCTGGACGCGGCCGGCGACAGGACCGTGGTGGTGCTGTCGGAGTACGGCATCACCGACGTCGCCCGCCCCGTGGACGTCAACCGGCTGCTGCGGGCCGAAGGGCTGCTGCGCGTGCACACCCAGGACGGCATGGAGTACCTCGACCCGTGGACGTCCAGGGCGTTCGCCGTGGCCGACCACCAGGTGGCGCACGTCTACGTCCGCGACCCCGCCGACGTGCCCGCCGTGGCCAAGCTCTGCGCCGCGCTGCCCGGCGTCGGAGCCGTGCTCGACCAGGACGGCAAGGCCGCCCACCACCTCGACCACCCCCGCTCGGGCGAGCTGGTCCTGCTCGCCGAGCCCGACGCCTGGTTCACCTACTACTACTGGCTGGACGACGCCCGCGCCCCCGACTTCGCCCGCCTGGTCGAGATCCACCGCAAGCCCGGCTACGACCCGGCCGAGCTGTTCTTCGACCCGGCCGCGCCGGGCGCCGCCAAGCGGCGGGCGGGCCTCGCGCTGCTGCGCAAGAAGCTGGGGATGCGCTACCTCATGAGCGTCGTGGGGCTGGACGCGGGCGCGCGCGCCGTACGGGGCTCGCACGGGCTGCTGCCCGCCGACCCCGCCGACGCGCCCGTCCTGCTCTGCTCGGACCCGGCACCGGCGAGGGACCGGTACGCGGCCACCGAGGTCAAGGACCTGCTGCTGCGCCTGGCCCGGTGACCGCTCGCTCCGCCGGGCAGATGCGTCACTTCCTCCAGGACTGACGGGCGGCGCGGAGGCGGGCCTGTTTTCGCAGGTGGGCAGCGCGCGGGGGCGTTCGGCGGCTAAGGTTTCCACGACCGTGACGGGGGAGGGGTGGCACGTGAGGCGAGGCGGGCACGCACTGGCTGCCGTCGCAGGGCTGGCCGCCGCGATCCCCGTCTACTACCTCACCGACGCCGCCGCCAGGGCGCTGCGCGGCGGCACCGTGGCCTTCGCCCCCGCTCCGGCCGCGCTCGCGTACGTGGCGGGCGTCGCCGTCCTCATCAGGGTCCTGACGGTGTGGCCGGTCGCCGCCCTGGCCTGTGGCGTGCCGCTGACGGCGGCCGGCGCGCTGTTCGCCCTCGACCTCGACGCCGCCGTCGGCGTGGCCGCCACGCTGCCGTGGGTGCGGGCCGGCGGCCTGCCGTGGACGACCGGCCCGGTCCCGTGGGCGGCGCCCGGCGAGCCGCCCGGCACGCTTGCCGGGATGACCGGCCTGTACGCGCTCACCGGCGCCTTCCTCGTGCTCTCCGCGCTGCTCCCGGCCCGCAGGCGATCTGTCCTGGGCGGGTGAGCAGGCGGCATCTTGATCGGCGCAGGGCGCTGCTCGACGCCGCCGACCGCGCCATCACGCCGGTGGCGGTGGACCGCTGGTTCCCCTCCAGCAGACTGTGCTCGTCGTGCGGATCTTCGGTCAACGGCCTCAGGGCAGCCAGCTCACCTTGCCGCGCAGGAACGCGTACCCGACGAAGGCGACCGCGTCGATCAGCGTGTGAGCCACGATCAGCGGCATCGCGCGTCCCCACCGCTGGTAGAGCCGCCCGAACACCAGCCCCATCACCACGTTCCCGACGAACCCCCCGAAACCCTGATACAGGTGGTACGACCCGCGCAGCAGCGACGACGCCACGACCGCCTTCCACGGCGTCCACCCGGCCTGCCCCAGCCGGTGCAGCAGGTAGCCGGCGACCACGACCTCCTCAAGCACCCCGTTCTGCGCGGCGGCCAGCAGCAGCACCGGCACCTGCCACCACACCTCCGGCAGCGCTCCCGGCACGACGGTCAGGTTCACCCCCGCCGCCCAGACCGCGAGGTAGAACGCCAGCCCCGACCCGCCGATCGCCGCCGCGAGCGCCGCGCCGCGCAGCAGGTCACCGCCAGGCCGGCGGAAGTCGGCGCCGATCGTCCGCAGCGACTCGTTCGAGCGCACCATCAGGTACGCCACCAGCCCCACCGGCGCTACCGCCACCGCGATCTGCACCAGCTGCAGCGTCAGGTCCAGCCACGGCCGCCCGGGCGCCATCGACCCGACCAGCACGGCCTGCTGCCCCTTCAGCTCTCGGGGAGCGGTCAGCGCCCCGATCAGCCGGACGAACGCCACCAGCGCACTCGCCCCTAGCGACACCGACAACACGACGAAGATCTCGGCCCGGATCAGGCGGGGGGTGAGCAGGTGGGGCGGAGCAAGGGGGGACTGTGTCTGCATGGCCGCAGACTAACCCCGGCATGATCGGACCCAGATAAAAGGAGAGATTTCCGCTACGTCGGGGCTCGCGCAACAGGCTAGGGCGGCGAGCGCCGTGCCGGCCCGGCCGTGGAGGGCCTGGTTCGGTTCCACACCCGGGTGGCCGTCCTCGAGGAGTCCGTACGCGCGAAGCTGGAGGTCGCCGACCCCGCCTACCTCCAGACGCAATGAGCAGCGGCCCGCCCCCCATACGGGAGGCGGGCCGCGAGAACCCCTGGGATCAGTGGGAGCCGGTGAGGTCCAGGTCCTTGACCTTCGGGTCGCCCTCGTCGGCGAAGTAGTCGTCCTGCTTGGTGGCGTCGCCGCCGTCGGCGACCTTGGCCGCCTTCAGGATGACCGTGCCGAGCACCGCCACCACCAGGTTGACGATCAGGGCCAGGAACCCGGCGTAGATCGTCATCTTGGTGTCGAAGCCGAAGTTCGCCAGCGGGAACGCCGAGCTGCCGAAGTGCAGCTTGCCGTTGGCGGGGTTGGGGATGAGGTACAGCATCCACATGCCGGCCCCGAGGCCGAGCGCCCAGCCGGCGATGAGCCCGCCCTTGTGGAACCAGCGGGTGTAGAGGCCGAGCGCCACCGACGGCAGCGTCTGCAGGATGATCACGCCGCCGATGAGCTGCAGGTCGATCGAGAACTGCGGGTCGAGCAGCAGGATGCACAGCACCGCGCCCACCTTGACCAGCAGCGACACGATCTTGGAGACGTTGGCCTCCTGGGCGTCGGTGGCGGTCTTGTTGATGTACTCGCGGTAGATGTTGCGGGTGAACAGGTTGGCCGCCGCGATCGACATGATGGCGGCCGGCACGAGCGCGCCGATGCCGACGGCGGCGTACGCGACGCCCGCGAACCAGTCGGGGAACATGTCGTTGAACAGCTGCGGCACGATCGTGTTGGCGTCGGCCTTGCCGTCGGTGACGACCGGCTTGGTGCCGGCCGCGATGGCCATGAAGCCGAGCAGCGCGATCAGGCCCAGCACGAAGCTGTAGGCGGGCAGCGCCGACATGTTCCGCTTGATGACGTTGCGGTTCTTGGAGGCGAGCACGCCGGTGAGGCTGTGCGGGTAGAGGAACAGCGCCAGCGCCGAGCCGAAGGCCAGCGTCACGTACTGGAGCTGGTTGTTGGCGTTGAGGATGAAACCGTCGCCAGGATTCGGCGTGGCGTCGAACTTGGCCTTGGCCGCGTCGAAGATCGAGTCCCAGCCGCCCAGCCTGGCCGGGATGTAGATGACCGCGGCCAGGATCACGATGTAGATGAGCGAGTCCTTGACGAACGCGATCAGCGCGGGCGCCCGCAGGCCGGACTGGTAGGTGTAGGCGGCCAGGATCGCGAAGGCGATGATGATCGGCAGGTGCCCGGTGACGCCCATCGTCTTCAGCACGGCCTCGATGCCGACGAGCTGCAGCGCGATGTACGGCATCGTGGCGATGAGCCCGGTGATCGCGATGGCGAGCGCCAGCGTGGGCGAGCCGAAGCGGGCTCTGACGAAGTCGGCGGGCGTGACGAACCCGTGCACGTGCGAGACCGACCACATGCGGGCCAGCACCAGGAACACCAGCGGGTACACGACCACGGTGTACGGCAGCGCGTAGAACCCCAGCGCGCCCGAGCTGAACACCAGCGCGGGCACCGCGACGAAGGTGTAGGCGGTGTAGAGGTCGCCGCCGACGAGGAACCAGGTGATCCAGGAGCCGAAGCTGCGCCCGCCGAGCCCCCACTCGTTGAGGCTGGCGAGGTCGGTGGGGCGGCGCCAGCGGGCGGCGACGAAGCCCATGCCGCTGACGATGAGGAACAGCAGGATGAAGACGACCAGCTCGGTCGTGTGAGCGCTCACTTCGTCATCCTGTAGACGAGAGTGGTGGTGCCCACGCCGACGATGATGAAGGCGATCTGCAGCCAGTAGAACAACGGGAAGCCGAACAGGCGCGGCTCGTCGAAGTTGTACAGGAATGTCAGCAACGGCAGCACGATGGGCACGAGCAGCAGCCAGTTCCAGGGGCTGCGGTCGGTGCGTGGCTGCCCGGGATCCCCGGTAGTCATCCGGCCCTCCGATGGGTAGATCAGGCGCTGGCGGTGACCATGCTCCTGACTTTGCGTCAACGGAGGGAGATTAGCTTTTCATGGGGATTAATCCCAATGAACGGCATGTTACGGTTTGGCCTAAATGCCGAATTGCTATCTCGGCATATGAGATGACCATGCGGGCGCGACGTTCAGCACCATAGCTCCGCCCCGGTGGGGAGTGCCGCCATTGCTCGGCGAGTGGTCGGTTGCCCGCGACGAGCGGTCACCCGTTTCACCGGGCAGTGAGGCTCTGTCAGGACGGACGGTCAGGGTCGTACAGGCGGGCCATGCGCGCGGCGGCGTCGGCGACCATCGCCCGCAACTCGGGCGGCCCCAGCACCTCCGCCTCCGGCCCGAACCGCAGCACCTGCGAGAACGCCACCGGCAGCGACTCCACCGCCAGCCGCACGGTCCCGTCCTCCCGCAGCGAGGCCATCGCGTCCTCGACCGCCGCGGGGTCGGCCACGTGCCGCAGCATGCGCACGCCGCGTCCGGTCAGCCGCAACGTGATCTCCTCCCGCAGCAGCGACCTGGCGAACAGCTCCGCCTGCCCCGCCCAGAAGGCCGCGAGATCGAAGTCCTGGTCCCGGTCGAACGTCTCCGGCAGCACCGACACCTCGCCGAACCGGTGCACCCGGAAGATCAGGAACCGCCCCCTGTGCCGCGCGGCCAGGTACCAGGCTCCGCCCTTGAGCACCAGCCCGTACGGCTCAAGCACCCGCAGCACGTCCTTGTAGACCGCCGAGACCCGCCGGTCCCGCCACACCGCCCTGGCCAGTGAAATCGTTCTCGTGGCCACGGCGGGCGCCCAACTCTTGCTGCACGAGATGTTCACCAGGAGTGCTCCGGATGCCGTCGCGCATGCC
>NZ_JBEXLH010000116.1:0-9056 GCF_040609855.1 Nonomuraea sp. NPDC004580
CCTGATCCGGCCAGCTGGTTACCGACCCCGACCAGCCACAGCACGCCGGGGTCCGCTGCCGCCTGCCCACTAATTCTCCGATTTTCGGACTAGGATCGCCCGAACATCGTTCTGCGCGACTGAAGGGTGCCCCCCGTATGACCCGGCAGCACACCATCGGTGACCTCCTGCGGCGCTCGGCCGCCCGCCACCCCGCGAAGACCGCGATCGTGTTCGGCGATCTGCGCCAGAGCTACGCCGACCTCGACCTCGTGGTGAACAGGACGGCCAACGCGCTGGCCGCGCGCGGGGTGGGCAAGGGCGACAGGTTCGCCGTGTTCAGCCACAACAACCACGCGTTCGTGGTGGCGTACTTCGCGCTGGCGCGGCTGGGGGCGATCTCCGTGCCGGTCAACTTCATGCTGGGGGCCGAGGAGGTGGCGTACATCCTTGAGCATTCCGGGGCGACCGGGATGCTGGCCGAGGAGGCGCTGCTGCCGGTCGCCCAGGCGGCGGTGACCGAGCGGGTCGCCGTACGCGGGGTGATCGGCGACGGGCCGGGCGGGTGGGAGCCGTTCAGCGCGTGGTCGGCGCACGAGGACTCCTCGGAGCCCGAGGTGGAGATCGCCGACGACGACCCGATCCAGCTCATGTACACCAGCGGCACCGAGTCCCGCCCCAAGGGCGCCATGCTGTCGAGCAGGAGCCTCATCTCCCAGTACGTCACCTGCATGGTCGACGGCGAGATGAGCCACGACGACGTCGAGGTGCACGCCCTGCCCCTCTACCACTGCGCGCAGCTGCACTGCTTCCTGACGCCCGGCATCTACCTGGGCGCCACCAACATCGTGCTGCCCGGCCCGAGCCCGGCGGTGATCCTCGCGACGATCGAGGGCGAGCGCGCGACGAAGCTGTTCTGCCCGCCCACGGTGTGGATCTCGCTGCTGCGCCACCCCGACTTCGACCGCCGTGACCTGTCGTCGCTGCGCAAGGGCTACTACGGCGCCTCGATCATGCCGGTCGAGGTGCTGAAGGAGATCGCCGCCCGGCTGCCCGACGTGCGGCTGTTCAACTTCTACGGCCAGACGGAGATGGCGCCGGTGGCGACCATCCTCGGCCCGGAGGAGCAGCTGACCCGGCTCGGCTCGGCCGGTCGGCCGGCGCTGAACGTCGAGACGAGGATCGTCGACGACCTCGACCAGCCGGTGCCGCCCGGCACGGTGGGCGAGATCGTGCACCGCAGCCCGCACGCCATGCTCGGCTACTGGAACGACCCGGACAAGACCGCCGAGGCGTTCCGCGGCGGCTGGTTCCACAGCGGCGACCTGGGCGTCATGGACGCCGACGGCTACCTGTCGGTGGTCGACAGGAAGAAGGACATGATCAAGTCGGGCGGCGAGAACGTCGCGAGCCGCGAGGTCGAGGAGACGATCTACCAGCATCCGGCGGTGGCCGAGGCGGCGGTGTTCGGGGTGCGGGACGACAAGTGGATCGAGGCGGTGACGGCGGCGGTGGTGCTGCGGCAGGGCGCGGGGCTCACCGCCGACGAGCTGATCGCGTTCCTGCGGGGGCGGCTGGCGCCGTTCAAGACGCCGAAGCGGGTGGTGTTCGTGGACGCGCTGCCGAAGAACGCCTCGGGCAAGGTGCTCAAGCGGGAGCTACGCGACTCCATGGGGTAGGGGGCGCGGGCAGGCGTCGGCCTCGTGGTTGACGGGAATCTCCATCCGGCGACGACTTCACCTCAAGTCCCGGGACCGACGATGGGGGTCCCCGACCGAGAGAGGCCGCATGCCGAGTCTGCCCGACCGCCTGCACCGTACGTTCTTCCGCACCCTGTCCCTGCTCTCGCCCGAGGGACAGGGCCTGCTCCTGCGCCGCTACTTCGACTGGTGGCACCGGACCCCCGACCCGTGGAAGTTGGCGACCGACGGCTACGAGCAGCAGAAGTACCAGGTGACGCTCAAGCAGCTGCCGCCCCGCCCGTACCGGCGCATCATCGAGATCGGCTGCGCCGAGGGGGTGTTCACCGGCGCGCTGGCCGCGGCCTACCCCGACGCGGAGATCACCGGGGTGGACGTCTCCGAACGGGCCCTGGCCCGCGCCAGGGCCCGCGTGCCGGAGAACGGGCGGGTGCGCTTCGTCCACGCCGACTTCCTCACCCACCGCTGCGAGCCCCGCCACGACCTGGTGTTCTGCTCGGAGACCCTCTACTACCTGGGCCGTCACGAACGCCTGCGCCGCGCCTCGGCGCAGCTCAGCGACCTGCTGACGCCCGAGGGGGTGCTGGTGGCCGTGCATCCGTGGCCCGAGGCGGCCAGGCTGCACGGCTATCTCGACGCGCACGGCACGCTGACCAGGATCAGCGACGAGGTGTACGAGATCCCGCCGCGCCCGTTCGCCGTCACCGTCTGGTCGCCGAAGAGCTAGCGCTTGCCCAGCAGGTCGGCGGCCAGCCGGCGCACCACGCCCCGCTGGATCTTGCCGGTCGCCGTCTTGGGCAGCTCCTCCATCACCAGCACCTCGCGCGGCCGTTTGAACGAGGCCAGCCCGTCCCGGCAGAACCCGACCAGCTCGGCGGCGTCCACCGTGCGCCCCGGGGCGGGCACCACGCAGGCGACCGGCTTCTCCAGCCCCTCGCCGTCCACGTACGCCACCACCGCGCACTCTCCCACCGCCTCGTGCTGCAGCAGCCTGGCCTCGACCTCCATGGGCGAGACCCAGATGCCGCCCGCCTTGATCATGTCGTTGGAGCGGCCCAGGCAGCGGTAGGCGCCGTCGGGCTCGCGGACGTAGGTGTCGCCGGTGCGCAGCCACTCGCCCTGGAACACCTGCCGGGTGGTCGCCGTACGGCACCAGTAGCCGGTGGCGATCGAGTCGCCGCGCACGTACAGGTGGCCGGGCTCGCCGTCGGCGACCGGAGCGCCGTGCTCGTCGAGCAGCCTGGCCTCGTAGCCGGGCACGACCGTGCCCGAGGTGCCTGGGCGCCCCCGGCCGGGCCGGTTGGAGATGAAGATGTGCAGCGCCTCGGTGGAGCCGAGCCCGTCGATGACCTCCACGCCGAAGCGGGCCAGGAAGCGGCGGTGGATCTCGGCGGGCAGCGCCTCGCCGGCCGAGACGCCGAGGCGGACCGAGTCGAAGGCGCCGGCGTCGTCGGGGGTGGCGAGCAGCGCGGAGTAGAAGGTGGGGCCCGCGAAGAACAGCGTCGGCCGCTCTGCCCGCACCCGTTCGAGCACCCCTGCCGGGGTGGGGCGGGCCGGGTCGAGTATCGCGGTGGCACCCGCGGCGAGCGGGAAGAACAGCGAGTTGCCGATCCCGTACGCGAAGAACATCCGCGCCACCGACAGGCACCGGTCGTCGGCGCGGATGCCGAGCACCTGGCGGCCGTAGGTCTCGTAGACGTCCCTGATCGCGCCGTGCCGGTGCATGGCGGCCTTGGGCGCGCCGGTGGTGCCGGAGGTGTAGAGCCACAGGGCGGGCGAGTCGCGCCAGGTGTCGTACGCGGGCCCGGCCGGCCGCCCCGACGCCAGCGCCTCGGCCCACGACCCGCCGGGCTCGGTCGTGATCAGCGTCTCGGCCTCGGGCGCGGTGGCCAGCGCCGCTCTGGTGACGGGCTCGTACTCGGGGGTCGCCACGATCACCCTGGCCCGCGCGTCACGGATGAGCTCGCCCAGCTCGGCGGCGTGGTACATGGTGGACACCGGCACCGCGACCGCGCCCATCCGCATGACGGCGAGGATCGTGACCACGGTCTCCGGCCGGTCGGACATGACGAGCAGCACCCGTTCCTCCGGTCTGACCCCGAGGCGGCGCAGCCCGGTGGCGAGGTCGGCGACCTGGGCGGCCAGCTCGGCGTAGGTGAGCGCGCCCGCCGGGCCGGTGACGGCGACGTGGCCGCCCCTTCCCGCCGTGACCTGGCGCTCGGTGAGATAGACGCTGGCGTTGAACGACTCGGCCGTCATGGGCGTCCCCATCCGCAGACTGGCGATCGTGACTGAATCTTCTACACAGGAACGCGGCTCCGTCAATGTCGTGTAGTACGGCAGCGGTCAGAGGCGCACGTACTCGTAGTCGAGCGGCCTGCCGTTGATGCCCGAGCGTGGCGGCGCCAGCCAGGCGGCGATCCTGCCGGGCTCGTGAACGGGCCTCATCAACGAGCGTACGTGCTCCTTGTCGGCCGGTGTGGGCAGCCACCGGTCGCGGTGGGCGGCCCACTCCGCCTCGTCCATCACCCGGCCGTCCGGCGCGAGGTGGTGCCCGGCGAACCCGCCCACCTTGCGGTTGAAGCCGACGTGCGGCAGGGAGAGGACGGGGTCCAGGCCGTGGCCGGTGAGGATGCGGTTCCAGCGGTTCAGGCCGGTCACGCAGTCGGCGACGTACTCGCCGCGCAGGTCCGCGTTGAGCGCCGTCAGCGCGGGCAGCCGCTCCTCCACCACCCGGCCGCCGGACACCCGCGGCACCGTCGCGTACGCGTCGGTGAGCAGGTGGTCGTCCTGGCGCCGCTCCTCCTGCCAGCGGCCCTTGAGCCCGGCGGTGAAGTAGTTGGCCACGTTCGTCGAGGTCTCGCCGCCGAACAGGTCGAGGCTGACGCTGTAGTGGAAGTTGACGTACTTCTGGATCACGTCGAGCGGGATGCCGCCGTACGCCGCCACGTCGTCGGTGTCGTGCTCGCGCATGAGCTGCGCCGTGCGCTCCACCACCCGGTCCACGCCCGTCGTACCGACGAACATGTGGTGGGCCTCCTCCTTCAGCATGAACTCGCAGGTCCTGCTGAGCGGGTCGAACGCCGACTCCTTGAGCGTGCCGAGCTGGTACTTGCCGTCGCGGTCGGTGAAGTAGGTGAACATGAAGAACGACAGCCAGTCGGGCGTCTCCTCGTTGAAGGCGCCGAGGATGCGCGGGGAGTCATCGCTGCCGGAGTTGCGCGTCAGCAGCGCCTCTGCCTCGTCGCGGCCCGCCCGGCCGAAGTAGGCGTGCAGCAGGTAGACCATGGCCCAGAGGTGGCGGCCCTCCTCGACGTTCACCTGGAAGAGGTTGCGCAGGTCGTACAGGGAGGGCGCGGTCAGGCCGAGCCTGCGCTGCTGCTCGACGCTGGCCGGTTCGGTGTCGCCCTGGATGACGATGAGGCGCTGCAGCTCGGCGCGGTACTCGCCGGGCACCTGCTGCCAGACCGGCTGTCCCTTGTCCTGGCCGAAGGCGATGCGGCGGTCGGTGTCGCGCTCGGCCAGGAAGATGCCCCAGCGGTAGTCGGGCAGCGCGACGTGGTCGAAGTGCGCCCAGCCGGCCCGGCCGACGGCGACGGCGGTGCGCAGGTAGACGTCCTGGGTGGGCAGGGCGGGGCCCATCTCCGACCACCATTGCAGGAAGCGCGGCTGCCAGGACTCCAGGGCGCGGCGCAGCCTGCGGTCGCCGGCCAGGTCGACGTTGTTGGGGATGCGCTCGGAGTAGTCGATCGACATCTCGCTCTCCCGGCTTCAGGTTCGTTCGCGGTCGTAGACGGGGCGGCGGCCGGTGCCGTAGCGGCGCAGGGCGCCTTCGGGGCCGGAGGCGTTCGGGCGGGTGAAGATCCAGTTCTGCCAGGCGGCCAGCCTGCCGAAGATCTTGGTCTCCATGGTCTCGGGGCCCGCGAAGCGGTGGCTGGCCTCCATGCCGGTCAGCGCGTCGGGGCTGAGCGCGGCGCGCTCCTCCAGCGCCAGGCGGACCTCGTCGTCCCAGTCGAGGTCGTCCGGCGCGAACGTGACGAGCCCCAGCTCCAGCGCCTCGGCGGGACCGATGCGGCGGCCCGCCTCCTTCTCCAGCCGGGCCACCTTGGCGGGGTCGGCGAGGAAGCGGGAGGCCAGCCTGGACAGGCCGTTGGCCATGGGGTAGGCGCCGAAGTTGGCGGACGAGAGCTGCACGGCGGAGGGTTCGCCGGGGTCGTCGAGCATGTACTGCCGGTCGCAGGCCAGCGCCAGCTCCAGCAGCGGGCCCGCGAAGCAGCTGCCCGGCTCGATGAGCGCGATCAGGCTGCGGCTGGTGACGTCGAGGCGCTTGAGCGTGCGCTTGAGGTAGTGCCTGATCTCGCCGTACGGCCACGCGTCGCCCGCCGGTTCGGCGGCGAGCACCGCGTCGGTGTCGCCTTCGGTCCTGATCACCCAGGTGCCCCGCGCGGGCTCGTTGGTGCGCAGGCGCAGGATCACGTCGTCCAGCTCGCGGGTCATGCGCAGCAGCCAGCCGTCGCCGCCGCCGTCCGGGCCGCGCACGGTGATCGTCACCCGGTCCCCTTCCGGCTCCGCGGTGACCGTCTCGTACGCGTACCCGTCGGGGTCGAGCGGCGGCAGCGGCACCGGGGCGGCGTCGGCCGGGCGGGCGGAGCGGGCGGCGGCCTCCAGGGCGCGGCGGCGTACGGTCTCCTCGAACCTGCTGGGCGGCGCCACCTCGTCCACCAGCCCCCACGCCACCGCCGTCGCCCCGCGCACGCCCTCGCTGCGGGTGGCGAACACGTCGGCCAGGTCCTTGCGCACGCCCCGCTTGTCGGTCAGCCGCGTCAGCCCTCCGGTGCCGGGCAGCACGCCGAGCAGCGGCACCTCCGGCAGGGACACCGCGGTCGACCCGTCGTCGACCAGGATGATCCGGTCGCAGGCCAGGGCCAGCTCGTATCCGCCGCCGGCCGCCGTGCCGTTGACCGCCGCCAGGTAAATCTGCCCTGAGTGGAGGGCGGCGTCCTCGATGGCGTTGCGCGTCTCGTTGGTGAACTTGCAGAAGTTCACCTTCCAGGCGTGGGAGGACTGGGCGAGCATGCGGATGTTGGCGCCCGCGCAGAACACCCGGTCGAGGCCGCCCGTGAGGACGACCGCGCGCACCTCGGGGTGCTCGAAGCGCAGGCGCTGGACGGCGTCGTACAGCTCGATGTCCACGCCGAGGTCGTAGGAGTTGAGCTTGAGGTCATACCCCGGGACGAGCCCGCCGGCCTCGTCGACCGCCAGCACGATCCGGGCCAGCGGCGCGTCGATCTCAAGGCGGAGGTGACGGTAGCGGCCTGGGCCGGTGTCGAAGGACACCTGGGGCTGTCCTGTCATGCCCCAAGTTCAACAACCTGAGCGCTCTCCGTCAAGGTTCTGTAGAACGTCGCGCCGGTCGAGCGCCTGCACCCACTTCACCGCGACCGCCGCCACCTGGATCAATTCGCCGCGCAGCCGCTGCGGGTCGTGCTCGGCGAACGCCTCCATCACCTCCTCGGCCAGGATGTGCCGCCACGTCAGCGCGCCGTCCCGGGCCGCCGCGTCGGTCTCCTCGCGCGCCTTGTCGGCCGCCGCGACCGCGTCGTGGCCGCCGGTGCCGTCGGGCAGCACCTGCATCCCGAACCGTTCGTCCTGCGCGGCCCGCTCGTCCCGCACCTGCGCGAGCACCCGCGCCAGCGAACCCGGCACCCCCGCGTCCCCGTCCTGCTGTCCCATGCGCCTCAGTCTGGCGCAGGCCCATGGGTGGGGCGGTGCATGGGTGGGGTGGTTCAGGGGTGGGGCGGTGCATGGGTGGGCGGTTCAGGGGTGGGGTGGGCGGAAGCCGGGGGTGTGGGGTGGGAGGGCGGTCAGGGCGTGGTCGCGGAAGGCGCGGGCGGCCGGGGTGAGGCGGTCGCCGGCCCGCCAGCTCATGCCGATCGTCCTGAACAGCGCGGGCGACAGCGGGATCTCGGTGACGCCGCCCGCGGGCGGCTGCTCGGAGCGGGGCAGCACGGCGACGCCGAGCCCGGCCGCGACGAGCCCGCGCACGGTCTCCGACTCCTGCCCCTCGAACGCGATCCGCGGCTCGAACCCGGCCGCCGCGCACAGGTCGTCGGTGATCTGGCGCAGCCCGTAGCCGGGTTCGAGCGTCACCAGCTCCTCCCCCGCCAGCTCGGCGGCCCGCACCCGCCTGCGCGCGGCCAGGCGGTGCGCGGGCGGCACGGACAGCACCAGCTCCTGGTCGGCGATGGGACGGGTGACGAGGTCGGGGTCGTCCAGCGGCATGGGCGCGACGAACACCAGGTCGATCTCGCCGTCGCGGAGCGCCCGCAGCATGTCCTGGCGGGAGCCCTGCGCCAGGCTGAACCGCACGCCGGGGTTGCGCTCGCGGAAGGCGCCGATGAGCGAGGGCACGAGGGTGCGGCCGAGCAGGTGCAGGAAGCCGAGCACGATGCGGCCGGTGCCGGGGTCGATCTCCTCACGCACCTCGCGGGCGGCGGCGGTCACGGCGGTCAGCGCGCGGCTGGAGGCGGCGGCCAGGGTGCGGCCCGCGCGGGTGAGGCGGATGCCGCGGCCCGCCGGGAGCACGAGCGGGGCGCCGACCAGGTCGGCGAGCGCGGCCAGGCGGCGGCTGGCGGTGGGCTGGGGGATGCCGAGGAGCTCGGCGGCCCTGGTCACGTGGCCGGTCTCGCCGACGGCGGCCAGCAGCGCGAGCGTCGGGGCGAGGCGGGCGGCCAGCCGGTCATCTGATTCATGCGTCATGGTATGAATTCTCGCCCATATCCGTATTAGACGTATCTATCGAGGTTGCCTAACGTGCAGAGCGTGGCGGTCCTTGAAGCTTCTCCCTCCGTGAACACCCGTCGGGTCAGTACGGCCGTCGCCGCGGCCGGCCTGTCCTCCTTCGCCCTGCTCTACTCGCCGCAGCCGGTGCTGCCGCAGCTCGCGGCGGCGTACGGGCTGGATCCCGGCAGCGCGTCGCTGGCGATCGGGGTGGCCACCGGGTCGCTCGCGGTCGCGGTGCTGCCCCTGGCCTGGCTGGCGGGGAAGGTCGGGCGGCGGCGGGTCATCCTGTGGTCGGTGCTGGTGCCCGCGCTGCTCGGCCTGCTGCTGCCGCTGGCTCCGTCGTTCCCCGTGCTGCTGACGCTGCGGGCCGCTCAGGGGGTGGCGATCGCCGGGTTCGCCGGGGTCGCGGCGGCGTACCTGGCCGACCAGCTCGGCACGGGACGGCTCGCCGGGGCCGTGGGCGCGATGATCGCGGGCAACTCGGTGGGCGGCATGCTGGGGCGGTGGTGCGGGGTTCGCAGCTGTCGCACCCGGCAGTGGATGAGGCGCTGGACTTCCTGCGCGGCGACGACGACGCCTCGCGGCGGTGGGAGG
>NZ_JBEXLH010000117.1:0-8969 GCF_040609855.1 Nonomuraea sp. NPDC004580
ATCGGCCGTACCGGGCCGAGGCCGGGTGGTGTACGCCGGCCGGCCGGGCGGCGCGCGTCGGCGCGTACCTGGTGGGCGGGCCGGCGACGCGCCCTGCGGGCGGGGCCGGCCGGTGCTCGGGTGATGGGCATGCGGCGTAACTCCAGTCGATCGGCGCCCGCGGCGGCGCTGGCCACGGAGGGGCGCCTGGCAGGCGGGTTGATTCGTCGGGCCGGACTGGCGGTCATTGACCCGGCATCAGGTGAAAGCTGCAGAGGCGTGGTGGATGCGGCCGGCCGGTATGTGGGCACGGCCGGCGCGGCGGGCGTCGACCGCCAGAGGGCCGGCACGGCGGGCGCCACCGGCCTGGGTGCGGGCGCGGCAGGCGCGGCAGGAGCGGCAGGCGCGGCGGGTCTTGCCGCAGGAGGTGATGCGGGCGCACCGGGCGGGCGCCGGGACCCGGCGGCCTCGTGCCGGTGCCCGGCGGGATCGGTCACCCTCGGGGGCGCGCCTCCTGGGCGGTCGCGGAAGGTGTGAGTCGTCACCGCTGTCATGGTGTCTTGTGGGGTCGCAGGAGGCCGTCCTCCTGGCCGTCGTCCCCAGGCTAAGTCCCGTGGGACGGCCGGGGGCGGGCCCGGCGGCCGGGCGCGCAAAGATTTGACCATGTCATGGTGGTTCGGCGGCCCGTTCTTGACGTGCCGCCGGCGTCAGCGGGCCTCCACGGGCACGTCGAACCAGACGACCTTGCCGCTGCGCGTGCGGGCGCATCCCCACGCGCGGGCCAGCCCGGCCACCAGGGCCAGGCCGCGGCCGCCTTCGTCCTCGATGCCGGCGGGCCGCAGCTGCGGCATGCCGTGCCCGCGGTCGCCCACCTCGCAGCGCAGCAGCAGCCGCTCGCCGGAGACGCGCAGCCTGATCTGCAGCCGTACGGGGCCGCGGCCGTGCCGTACGGCGTTGGTCACCAGCTCGTCGGCCAGCAGCTCGGCCTCGGCGCTGGCCGCGACGCCCCAGCCGGTGAGCGCGGCGCGCAGCAGGTGGCGAGCCTGGGGCACCGACGCCGGCAGGGCGGGCAGTGTCCATACGGCCGACAGTGAACCGCCCGCGCCGGTGGAGCCGCCTCGCGTCAGCCGGCAGCCCGTCTCCGCGGGTCCCGCCTGGTGCTGCGGGGCCACCAGGTACGCGGCCTGGGCCGGCGCGCGAGGCGACCGATGATGATCCATGATCGCCGTCCTCGCATCTTCTTCCCGCTGGTCGGGGAGCGTTTCCCCGCCACCCCTCAGCCTGCCCCAAAACCGCCTATAAGCACCCATACGGACATTTATTCCCTCGCGGGGTCGTCCAGCGGCACCAGCACCTCCGTCACCAGCTCCCCCGGCGCCGTCACCGCCGGATCCGACACGTACACCTCACGCACCGGCCCCCGCACCGCCCGCCCCCGCTCCGCGCACCACGCCAGCAGCCCGTGCACGGTCAGCGACATCTGCTCATACGCCCCCACATGCGTCGCGCACGCGAACCGCCCGCCCGGCAACACCACCGCGCCGCCCTGGGACTCGTCGACGGCCAGGCCAACCGCCACCTCCATCGCCTCGGCCACGTCCAGCGGAAACAACCCGATCAGCCGCACGGGCCCCCTCACCGGCCCCCTCACCGGCCCCCTCACCGGCCCCGCCCCTACGGGACCGGCCAGCAGCTTCGCCACCGCCGCCGACGTCGCCCGCCCCACGTCCTCCATGCCCGCCGCGCGCTCGCGCACCAGCAGCACTCGCAGCGGCTCCTCCTCCACCACCCGCACCGCCGTCTCGGGCAGGCCCTCGGCCATCACCCGCTCCAGCACGCCCAGCGTCCTGCGGCGCCGCGCCAGCTCCTCCTCCAGCGTCCTGCGCACCCCCTCAAGCGCGTCCCCCGAACCCGCCAGCACCTCGCCCACCACCGCCAGCGGCACGTCCAGCGAGCGCAGCAGCCCGATCGACAGCGCCTGGCGCGCCTGCGCGGCCCGGTAGTAGCGGTAACCCGTCACCTCGTCCACATGCGCCGGCCGCAGCAACCCCAGCTCGTCGTAACGCCGCAACCGCTTCACGCTCAGCCGGGCCAGCCGGGCGAACCGCCCGATCGGCAGCAACTCCTCATCCACGCCCACCAGCATGACCCGGTTTGACCACCACCCCGTCCCCCACGGCATCGTGGAGGACATGAGCTTCTCCGTGGGACAGGTCGCCCGGCTGGCCGGCATCACCGTACGCACCCTGCACCACTACGACGAGATCGGCCTGCTCACCCCGCGCGAGCGCACCCCCGCCGGCTACCGCCGCTACGCCGACGACGACATCACCCGCCTGCAGCAGATCCTGCTCTACCGTGAGCTCGGCTTCCCCCTCGACGAGATCGCCGCCATCCTCGACCGGCCCAGCACCGACCACCTCACCCACCTGCGCCGCCAGCACGAACTGCTCACCCGCAAGGCCCAGCGCATCGGCCAGGTCATCGCCGCCGTCGAGCGCGCCATCAACGCCCGCACCACCGGCATCTCCCTGACCGCCGAGGAACGCCTGGAGGTGTTCGGCTCCTTCCGGCCAGAAGACCACGACGCCGAGGTCGAACGCCGCTGGGGCGGCACCCCGCAGTACGCCGAGAGCCAGGAGCGCATCGCCGCCTACACCAAGGAGGACTGGCTGCAGCTCGGCAAGGAGGCCGCCGCCCTCAACGACGACCTGGCCGCCGCCCGCACCTCGGGGGTGCCCGCCGACCACCCCGACGTCATGGACCTGGCCGAACGCCACCGCGCCCACATCAACCGCTGGTTCTACACCTGCGACCACGACCTGCACCGCTGCCTGGGCGACCTCTACGTCGAAGACCCGCGCTTCACCGCCGTCTACGACGCCCTCGCCCCGGGTCTTGCGGCCTACTTCCGTACCGCGATCCACGCCAACGCCCGGCGTGCCACCACCCCCTGAATATGCTCTTGCAGGCATATAACTGATGGGGTATGTTCGCGGGCATGCCCTTCGACGTCGTCGCCGAACCCACCCGCCGGCGTATCCTCGACCTCCTCCTGCAACGCCCCCACCAGGTCGGCGAGCTCACCCAGCAGCTCGGCCTCACTCAGCCCGCCACCAGCAAGCACCTGGCCGCGCTGCGCCGCGCCGGCCTCGTCGCCGTCCGCAAGGACGCCCAGCGCCGCTGGTACGAGCTCAACCCCCGCCCCCTCGCCGAGATCGACGCCTGGCTCACCCCCTACCGGCGGCTGTGGAACGACACCCTCGACCGGCTCGAAGACCACCTCGACACCATGCCCGACCCTGCGCCTGACCCTGCGCGCAACACCGGAAGCGACACCGCAAGCGACACCCTGGAGGAGCCGAACCCGTGAACGAGACCCTCACCCTGCACCCCGACGGCCGCACCACCCTGCGCCTGCAGCGCCGCCTGCCCCACCCGCCGGAGAAGGTGTGGACCGCCGTCACCCGCCCTGAGCACATGTCGGCCTGGTTCCCGGCCGCGGTCACCATCGACGGCGACCGCATCGGCTACGGCTTCGGCCCCGACGGCCGCATCACCGACAACGACCCGCCCCGCCTGTTCGCCCACACCTGGGGCGACGACCACCTGCGCTGGGAGCTCACCCCCGACGGCGACGGCACCCTGCTCACCTTCACCCACACCTTCACCGACCACCACGGCTCGGCCAGCTTCGCCGCCGGCTGGCACACCTGCCTGACCGAGCTGCACGCCCACCTCGACGGACGCCCGCCCGTCCCGCCCGGCGACACCGCCCGCCTGCACGAGGACTTCGTCGCCATCCTCGGCCTGCACCCCGCCGCCATCACCGATGACGGCGGTGTCCGGGCTGAGCGCCAGCTCACCCGCCCCGCCGACGACGTCTGGCGGCTGCTCGACGGGCCCGCCGCCACCGTCGGCGCGCCGCCGCCCGCGCCGTTCACCGTCCCCGCCGTCCCGGCCGGTCCGGTGACGCGGGCCGAGGCGGGCAAGCTGCTGGAGTACGAGACCGCGAGCGGGGCGGTGCGCTGGGAGTTCGGCGAGGGCACCGGTCACGGCGCGCGCCTGGTCATCACCCACGCCGGGGATGCGTCCACGGCGGACGCCTGGCGTGTCCGCGTCGAAGACCTCGCGGCCTCCCTCCTCGCCTGAGGGGGTTTTGAGATTATGCAGGGAGTATCAACCAACCCGGCGCCTTTACAGCGTAGATCATGAAGTATCGGACAGGTCGGATATGTGCGAGGGCTCGATCGACCACCGCACCCCGTACGCGGCGAGAAAGTCCAGGAACCCCTCCGGCGGCAGAGCCTGGCCGGGTGCCAGCACCCCCGCCCCCGCGCGCCCGGCCGCGAGCCGGCGGGCGCTCTCCACGGCGATCACCGCCGTCGTGCCGTAGGTGTCGCTCCCCCGCACGACGCCGCGGGCCCGCCGCCCGTCCGCACCCGTGGCGTCCAGCACGTAGGTGAAGCGCTGGGCGCGGCGGCTCGCCGCGCCGGGCCCGTCCGGCAGGCTGTCGATCATCTCAGGGGTGAGCGGGCTGTTCAGCTGCTCCCCCAGCGCCGCCTCGGTCATCCCCGCCATGTGCCCGACGGGGACGTGGCGGGGTATGGTCACCACCTCCGGCACCGGGAACGCCGCCACCGCCGTCGCCTCCGCCCGTCCGGGCAGGCGGACCTCGCCGCGGGCGGGCCCTCCGGCGCGCCAGGCGCCGCCGGAGTAGATCAGGCCGCCCGCCCTGATGGCGTCGATCGTCTCGGCCACCGACCGCAGCGACCCGCGCGACATGCCGCCGCCAGTGACGACGTGCACGGTGACGATGCCGGCGAGCGGCCCGAGACGATCGGCCAGCACGCGGGCCAGCAGGTCCACCGGGACGCACCCGTCGGTGGCGGCGGGCAGCACGCTCACCCCCGCCTCGCGCGCCTGCGTCGTGAAGGTGTCGAAAACGTGCTTGACGTGCAGTTGCTCGCCGGAGGTGTCGACGTAGTGGCAGCCCGCGGCGATCGCGGCGCGCACCACGGCCGCGCCCGTGACGGTGAACGGGCCCGCGCAGTTGACGACGGCGTCGCAGCCGGCGAACGCGCTCACCAGCCCTTCGCGGTCTCCTGCCGCGGCGACGCGCCAGGGCGCGCCGGTCCTTTCCAGGCGGGCGGCGTCCCGCCCGGCCGCGACGGGCTCGATGCCGCGCCGTGCCAGCTCGGCGAGCACGAGCCCGCCCTGGTAGCCGCTCCCGCCGTAAACAGCGATCTTCATGTACGTCTCCTCTTCGGTGATCCCTCAGCCGCGCGGATCGGCGCACGCGCTGGCCGACTGCGACGGGTCGCCGGCGGTGGTGACGCTCTGCGGCGCGTACCTGCTCGACGGCTCGGCCGCGCACCCGCTCCTGGACGACCTGCCCGACGTCGTCCACCTGCCGGCCCGCGTGGGCCGGCACGGGCAGCTGCGCGCCGCGCTCGAGCTGCTCGGCGCGGAGCTGGACGACGACGCCAGGCCGGGTTCGCAGGGCGTCCTGCTCACCCTGCTCGACCTGCTGCTGCTCTACATCCTGCGCGCCTGGTTCGAGGAACGGCACGCCGGCGGCCACTCCCCTTCCGGGTGGGCGGCAGCCCTGCACGACCCGGCCGTGGCCGCCGCCCTGCGGGCCGTGCACGGCGACCCGGCCCATCCGTGGACGGTCGAGGAGCTGGGGGCGCGGGCGGGCCTGTCGCGGGCCGCGTTCGCCCGCCGCTTCACCGCGCTGGCCGGGCGGCCGCCGCTGGCGTACCTGACGTGGTGGCGCATGGCGACCGCCGCCCGGCTGCTGCGCGGCGGCGACGCACCCGTCCACGTGATCGCCCGCCAGGTCGGCTACAGCTCGCAGTACACCTTCACCCACGCCTTCAAACGCCAGTACGGCCTCCCGCCCGCCACCTACCGCCGGCACGCCCCCACACTGCATCCCGGCACCGGGTAGCGGGCGACGTGTCAGTCGTCGACGGCCTGGTAGAGGGTGGTCCAGAAGTCGCACATGAGGTGGGCCGGGCTGGGCACCGTGCAACCGACCTGGCAGAGCAGGATGCCGATGAGCTGCATTGCGGCCGGACCGCCGCCCGGCTGTGCCTGTCGCCCGCCCGCGTCACCCAGGCCGTCCAGAAGCAGGAACGGCAGATCGGCGCCGCACTGTTCGAGCGCGGCAACCGCACCGTGCGGCTGACCCAGGTCGGCCGGCGGCTCCGCGACGACCTGCGCCCCGTCTACGCCGGGTTGAAGGAGAGCGTGGAGCGCGCCCGGCTGGCCGGCCAGGGCGTCACCGGCACGCTGCGCGTCGGCATGCTCCCGCTCAACGCCCACGACCTGTCTTCCGCCTGCGTCACCCGGGGTGACGGCTGCGCATCCACAGCGCGCAGGTGGGCGAGGCGTTTCCCGCGCTGCGCCGCGGCGACAAGGACGTCCTGGTGAGCCGGCTGCCCATCGACGAGCCTGGCCTGACGGTGGGGCCGGTGCTGTTCGCCGAGCAGCAGGTGCTGGCCGTGGCCACCGTCGCCGGCTGGCCTCGCGCGCCTCGGTGTCGCTGGAGGTGCTGTCGGACTTCCAGCATCCGCACGCCGACACCGGGCCCGACCACTGCTACGACCATTACGCTCCGCGGCTGACCAGGCGGGGCCGCGCGATCGAGCGCGGCCCCGTGGTGCGCGACGCCGAGGAGGCCATGACGCCGGCCAGCATGGACGGGCTCGTCGTGCTCTTCCCCGCCCATGTAAGCCGCTAGTGGGCGCGGCCTGACATCGCCTACCTGCCGGTGACGGATCTGGAGCCGCTGCCGTACGCGCTGGTGTGGCGCACCGAGGCCGAAAGCGAGGCCGTCCGCGCCCTGGCCGGCACCATCCGCGACCTGGGCCCCCTGCCCTGAACTCCGGGTCAGTCCTGGGCGGTGGACCGGATCACCACCTCCCCGACGTCGATCCCCTCGGGCTGCTCGATGGCGAACCCGATCGCCGCCGCCACCGCCGAGGGCGGCATCGCGATCTCCTCACTCCGGCGCACCAACGCCGCCGCCACCTGCGGGCTGCCGCCCTTGCCGACGCCCTCGGTGTCGGTGAAGCCCGGGGAGACGAGGGTGACGCGCAGGTGCGGCCCCGCCTCCTGGCGCAGCGCCTCGGTCAGCACCTTCACCGCCGTCTTGGTGGCGGCGTAGACGCCCAGGGGCGAGGTGATGACGTAGGCGGCGGTGGAGGCGACGTTGACGAACTGGCCGGCCTGCTGGCGGCGGAAGACGGGCAGCGCGGCGCCGATGCCGTTCAGCAGGCCGGTGATGTGGGTGGCGACCATGGCGTCCCAGTCGTCCAGGCGCAGCTCGTCGAACGGCGAGACGGCCATGGTGCCGGCGTTGGAGACCAGCACGTCGAGCCGGCCGTGCAGGTCGAGCGCGGTGTCGGTGAGCGTGCGCAGGTCGGCGCGGCGGGTCACGTCGACCACGGCTCCCGTGGCCGTGCCGCCGGCCGCGGTGATGCGCTCGGCCACCGCCTCCAGCCGCTCCTTCCTGCGGGCGCCGAGCACGAGCCTGGCGCCTCTCTCGGCCAGGTACATGGCCGTGGCCTCGCCGATCCCGCTGCTGGCTCCGGTGATCGCGACGACCTTCCCGGCGATTCCTGTCATGATCGGCTGTCCTTCCCCGATGGGTGTGCGCAGGCCGCGGATGACCTACGATGAAGAAGTGGAGGCGCCACCACTTAGCTCGACCATAAGTGGGCACGCCTCCGTTCAGCAAACGGAGAGGAGCCGGGCACCGCGATGAGCGACGACGCAGCACGCCCGTTGCGCGCCGACGCGCGCCGCAACCGCGACAAGATCATCCAGGCGGCGGCACGCGTCTTCGCCGGCGAGGGCCTGGACGCCCACCTCGAACGCATCGCCAAGGAGGCCGGCGTCGGCACCGCCACCCTCTACCGCAACTTCCCCACCCGCCAGGCCCTCATCGAGGCGGTCTACCGCAACGAGGTCGCCCAGCTGTGCGACGCCGTGCCCGGCCTGCTCGACGCCCACCCGCCCCTGACCGCGCTGCGCGCCTGGACCCGCCTGTTCCTCGACTACGTCACCACCAAATACGGCATGGCCGACGCCCTGCAGGCCATCGCCGCCACCGGCGACAACCCCTACGGCAACAGCCGCGCCATGATCCAGGCCGCCGTCACCACCCTCATGGAAGCCTGCGCGGCGGCCGGCGCGATCCGCGGCGACATCACCTCCGCCGACCTCACCGCGGCGCTGACCGGCATCGCCCACACCTGCCCCCGCGCCGACCAGCGCGCCCAGGCCGAACGCCTGCTCGACCTCACCCTCGACGGCCTGCGCATCCAGCCCGCCCGGTAGGCACCCCCCTTACGCGGCGAGGCTCCGGACGGCGCGGGCGAAGGAGCGGATCAGGCCGGTCTCCGCCGCCGTACGCCACAGCAGCGCCCACCGCCGTCGTGGCGGCCGGCCGGTGCGGTCGCGGCCCCTCGCCCCCGCGAGAGCCTGACCAGGCCGCGCCTGCTCGGCGCGGTCGCGGTACTCGCCGCCGTGGTCGTGCTGACCTTCCTGCCCACCTGGTACACCATGACCACCACCCGGTTCTGACCCCTGCGCCAGGTGCGGGCCGGTCGCGGGGGCCGGTCGCGGGGGCCGGTCGCGGGTCAGGTGGTCAGGCCGAGCGCCGCGGCCGTCACCGCGCGGGCGCGCTCCGGCCGGGTCAGCACGTCCACCGCGTCCGCCACCTGATCCACGCATCCGGCGACCGGCAGCCCCCGCACCGCCGGGTCCGACACCGCCGCCATCAGCGCCTCGGCGAACCGGTCACCGCCGATCACCCGGAACGGCCGGTCGTGGAAGCCGCGTACCCGCTCGTCCAGCCGTTCGGCCAGTGCCATGCGGTTCTGCAGCGCCGCCACCCGCCCGTACGCGGCGGCCAGCCCGTCCTCACGCTCCCGCCACGACCGCGCCGCCAGCGCCGCCGCCAGCGACTCGCCCAGCTC
>NZ_JBEXLH010000118.1:0-8807 GCF_040609855.1 Nonomuraea sp. NPDC004580
GTCGGCGCCTCCTGCCCGGACACGCGGGGCGCCGCGTGCAGCTCGCGGCGCAGGGCGACGGCCGCCGGCAGCTCCCGCCGCAGGGCGGCCCGCAGCGCCGCCTCCAGCCCCGCCGCTCGATGTCCGTTCCCGGCCGCTCGTGCTGCCCCCGTCACCATCTCTCCTCTCCCCTGAAACTGTGCAATGTCCGCATACGTGCCCTTATGGCCGTCCCATACCCGTCCCAAAAGGAACCGTCAGCCGCCCAGGCCGTACACGCGGCGCGCGTTCTCCGCGCCGATCATGGTCGCGACGTGCACCGCCTGCGCCACCGACCACTCCTCCTCCAGCACGAACTCCCCGAGCACCCGCGCCATCCCCCTCCGCCACATCAACGCGCCGAGATAGTGCAGCTCGGCGGGCCCCCACGCGTCGGACGAGTAGAGGATCTTCGCGAACGGCGCCACCTCCAGGCTCTCGGCCAGCAGCGCGGAACCGCGCGCCCCGACGTGGGTGAGCGCCAGCCCCACGTCGAAGAACACCGCCGGGTACGCCTGCGCCAGGTACCCGGCGTGCCGCTGGAAGGGGTAGCAGTGCAGCAGCAGCAACGGCACCCCGGTGGGCTCGGCCAGCTCGATCAGCCCGCGCAGCAGCAGCGGGTCTGACCGCTTGAGGTCGATGTCGGGGTCGCCGTACCCGATGTGGAACTGCAGTGGCAGCCCCCGTTCGAGCCCCGTCCAGATGAGGTGGCGCACGAGCACGGAGTCGCGCAGCCGCCCGCCCTCCTCAAGCCACCGCCCGGCCGCCGCGGCCACCTCGTCGGCGGACGGCGGCGCCGGGTCGAAGTCGAGCCCGCACCGGTAGGCGGCGACGGTCTTGAGCCCGCGGGCGTCCCCGGTCCGCTCCCACAACGCCTCGGCGAACCGCCGCCCGAACTCCCCCGCCCCGCACCCGGCGGCGGCGAGCTGCTCGGCCACGCTCTCCAGCCGCACCACCTCGTCGGCCGGCGCCCCGCTCGCCTCGGCCATCCCGGAGGGGCCGAGCAGCTCCTCGGCGCGGTAGCCGGTCTCGACCAGGAAGTGGCCGACGCCGGACGCGCCGAGCAGCAGCCGGTTGGCCTCGTGCGCGCCGATCCTGGCCCGCCTGGCGAGGTACTCCTCCGGCGCGCAGAACGGCTCCAGGCCGAGTACGGGCGCGCAGTGGCGCAGCACGGCGAACCCGAGCTGGGAGTCGAAGCGGGTCATCCAGTCGGGCACCGGCCGGTCGGACTCGCCGAGCAGCTTCTCGAACGCGGTGCGCGACAGGTCGTGCGAGGTCGCCCCGTGCACGTGGTGGTCCACCAGCGGCAGTTCCTCCAGCACGCGAGCCAGCCCGGCGGGCACGACTTCGAGCTCCATCGACATCGCCGGTCCTCCCGATCAGACGGCGCTGAATCGATCTCGTACCCGCCCGCCGAGGCCCCCAACACAGGGGCGGGCCCCCGGGAGACGTTCCCAGGGGCCCGCTGAAAGGGGAAGGTCAGGCGGCGGCCCTGGCGGTCAGGGCCACCGTCACCTGGCGGGTGACGCCGTTGACGGTGACGGCCACCGTGACCTGGCCGGGCCGGAGCGCGGTGAGCGTGCCGGTGGCCGGGTCGAGGACGGCGACGTGCCGGGGCTTGGCAGAGGCACGGCCGCCGACATGCAGGTTGGGCGAGCCCGACCAGGTGACCGACACCGGGTAGGCGGCGGGCACCGTCCGTCCGTCCTGGACGACGGACGCGCTGACGGCGGCGGGCCTGCCGACCGCCACGCTCGCGGGCGCGGTGAGCGTCAGCTCGTCCACGTGCGGGCGCACCTGCGTGCCGATCCAGGTGGGCGCGTCGGTGAACCAGCTCCGCCTGACCAGCTCGGCCTCGGCCTTGCTGACCGGGTCGACGCCCCAGAGCGACCAGCCGGTGAAGCCGCCGTCGCCGGGCGCGGTGGCCGGATTCTTGCCGGAGTTGCCGTTGATGAAGTACGGCACGGCGTCCACGTGCTCGGCGTGGAACGTCCCGACGTGCCCGCCGATGAACGCGGCCCCCTTGCCGGTCTCGCGCTGGAAGGCGGCCAGCCAGTCCTCGACCAGCGCGGCCTCCTTGCGGTCGCCGAGCTGGCTGCCCCTGCCCGGCGTGGGGTCGCGCGGCGGCACGTGGAACAGCACCGCGACCGACCCGATCGAGGAGTCCTTCGCGGCCTGGTCGAGCTGGTCGCGCAGCATCGCCACCTGGTCGAAGCCGCCGCCCCTGAGGGTCAGGCGCGAGGTGTCCAGCGTGATGAAGCGGGTGCCCTTGTGGTCGAAGGTCCGGTACGTGTCGCCGAAGACGGCCTTGAAGTTGTCGATCTGGCCGCCCATCACCTCGTGGTTACCCGGGATGTAGTGATATTTCAGCGTCCCGCCGAGTTCCTCGTCGAGGATCTTCTTCGCCAGCGCGAAGTCCTCCGGCGACGCCTCGTCCACCAGGTCACCGTTGATGAGCAGGAAGTCAGGCTCGGCGGCCTTGATCTCACGCAGCGTGCGCCGCGCGTTCTTCACCAGGTCGCTGTCCGGGTCCCTGGCCACGAACTGCGCGTCCGACATGACCGCGAACCGCCACGGCATGTCCGCCACGTCCGCCTTGACCACCGGGTCGGCGACCTTGGGCGCGGCCGGGGCCTCCACCGACGGCGGCACCTTGGCCACCAGCCCGTCGATCATGATCTCGTTGGTGTACGAGGCGCCGGCCTTGGTCTCGGCGACGTAGAAGCGGCGCAGCTTGAGCGGGTAGTTGACACCCGGCGGCACCGGGAACTCGACGTAGCGCCAGCCGGTCCACGTCATGTACGGCCCGCGCAGGATCTGCGACTGCCCGAGCCCGTCGTAGAACTCCAGACTGGGCCACTCGCCCTTGCCGGTGGAGTTGATCCACAACCCGAACGCCTGCGGCTGCCCCTCGACGACCAGTTCTCCGGGCGGGCCGGCGTAGGCGGCCCTGGTGGCGGTGGAGGTGGTGAAGTCGTAGGAGAGCTTCAGCCCGCCGCCGTCGTGGCCGGGCGCGGCCGACAGCGAGCCGGTGGCGCGGGCGGCGGCGAACGTCCACTTCGCGGCGTCCTCGAAGTCGGCGACCTGCTTGTCCTCGAACCCGACGGTCACCGGCACGGCGGTGCTGAGCTTGCCGACCTTGGCGGTGATCAGCCCGGAGCCGGTGGCCTGGCGCGCCTTGACGGTGAAGGAGCCGTGCTCGGCGGCGGTGACCTCGAAGAGGTTCTTGTCGTAGGAGAGCTTGAGGTCGGCGGGCTCGATGGGCGCGGAGTTGCCGTTGCGGTCATAGCCGACGACGCCGAAGGCGGCCGTGCCGTCCTGGCCGGCGATGCCGACGCGGTCGGCGGTGGCGCCGAGCCGCTCCAGCGGCTGCAGCACGGTCAGCTCGATCTCGCCCTTGGCCTTGCCGCGGGCGGCGGTGACGGTGGTCCGTCCCGGCAGCAGGGCGTGGAAGCGGCCGTCGCGGACGACGCCGTGCACGGCCGGCTTCGCGCGCCAGGACGGGGTGCCGGCGGCGGGGCCGTACGTCTCGTCGTAGCCGGCGGCGGTGAGCCGCCTGGTCAGGCCGGGGAAGACGCGGTCGGGACGGCCGCCGCCGACGGGGGCGGCGCCGGGCGCCTTGGCCGGGTCGGAGGCGGTCTCGACCCAGAAGCCCTTGAGCTTGCCGCTGCCCTCGGGCGCGTAGAGAGCCAGGCCGTTGGGCACGTGGCGCTCGCCGCCGTCGGACGGGCTGTTCTCCACCTGCACGTCGGCGGAGCCTGGCTCGCGGGCCAGCATCGTGGAGGAGCCGCCGCCGTCGAGGTTGAGCGCGTCGGCCGCGCCGAGCTCCTTCATCATGGCGGCCAGCTCGTTCAGGGTGACGCCGCGGCTGTCGGCCTGGCGGCCGTCCACGGTGAGCAGGTACATCTTCCTGCCGTCGGCGGAGAAGCCGACCGCGGTGCGCGGGTGCGCGGCGTTGTCGGTGGAGTTCTGCACGACGCCGTCCTTGAGCAGCACCCAGTTGCCGCCGACGGCCGCCTTGACGGACGTGCCGTCGGAGGACCTGGGCTGGTACTTCACGTCCACCTCGTCGCCGGGCTTGAGCGCGGCCACGGCGGCGGCGCCCGCGTCGCGGCCGAGCAGGATCGTGCTGCCGGCCGGGACGGGGCCGCTGCCCGCGGCGTCGCGTACCTCGGAGACCACCCCGTCCACCAGCACGGCCTCGGCGACGGCGGTGGCGCCCTCGACGGCGCGGGCCCGCGTGTACGAGCCCCACAGCGGCGTGAACAGCCCGACGCCGTCGCGCTGGACGATCTGGTTGAACTGGGTCAGCGTGATCGGCGCGCCGCCGGCGGGGGTGGCGGTGCCCTCGAAGTACATCGCGAGCACCCGGCCGACGCCGTCGCCGGAGATCGCGACCGCCTTCTCGTGGCCGGCGATCGGCGACTGGACGAGCGTGCCGTTCTGCACGCCGATGCCCTGGGCGGCGCCGGAGTTGTTGATGTCGAAGAAGTCGCCGTTGACGGCCGCGACCGCGCGCGAGCGCCTGGCCGGGCCGGACAGCGGCTCGGTCTTCGACACCTCGCCGGAGAAGACGTAGTCGGCCTTGACGCTGCCGAGGTCGGCGGTGACGGCGTCGGCACGCAGCCAGCCGAGCTCGTCGAAGGTGTCGAAGGAGGTCAGGGAGATGCCCGGCGCGACCGGCCGGGTGGTCTTGGCGGTCTCCAGCCGCCGGCCTTCAGCGGCCCCGGCAGTGGTCCGGGCGAGCAGCGTGGAGGAGGCGGGGTAGGACGACGCCTGGGACGCGTCCTCTGCGGGAGAGACGGGATCGGCCTGCGCGGGCGCGCTGATGGCCACGGGGGCTAACACGAGCGCGGCGGCGGCCAGCAATCGGAGGGTCTGCACGCCCCGAATGCAATCGCTCGTGGTTATAACTTTCAAGGCTTTGGCATGAACTAAAAGAAAATTTCAGATCTTGGAGGCCACGCGCTCTCCCACGGCGTCCCCCGGAGGCTCCTCCTCCTGCCCGGCCAGCTCCGGCAGCCGGACGCCCGCGTGCAGCAACAGCGGCACCGCCAGCGCCACCACCATGGACAGCACCGCCGTCCCCGAGTCGTTGACCAGCATGCCGACGACGCCGCTGGCCAGCGCCCCGAGCAGCCCGGCGCGCAGCATCGGCAGCCGCTCGAACGCCAGCGGCACCACGCCCGCGCTCACCTTGCCGGGCCGCAGCACGGCGAAGATCAGGAAGATCAGCCCGGCCATGACGATCGGCATGAGGTTGGGCGAGAGCAGGGTGTTGAGCATGGCGCCCAGCTTGCGCGCGATCATCGGCAGGAACGTGCCGTCGAGCACCATCCCCACGAACCTGCCGAGGTGCGTCTGCGCGGCCGGCGGGCGCAGGTGGTCGAGGACGGCGATGACCGACACGGCCACCCCGCCGAGCACGCAGAACCCGGCCAGCTTCAGCAGCGACACCTTGCGGCCCGCGACCAGCAGCGCGGTCACCGCGATGCCCGGCACGAACGCGATCACGCCGCCGAAGTCGCTGCCCACGCCGGGCCAGCCCGCCAGCAGCATCGCCACCACGCCGGACACCACCACCCCCGCCACGGCCGCGCGGCGCCGCCCGGCGCGTACGAGGTGCTGGGCGGCGATCGCCGAGCACATGAGGACGGAGGTGACGAGCAGCGCGAACGGGATGTTCGCCAGGCCGTAGAAGCGCCCGCCGACCACGGCGGTGTAGCCCATGAGGGCGTTGAACTGCAGCGTCGTGCCGGTCAGCAGGTCGGCCACGAGCACGGCCGCGGTGATCGCGGTGACCGCGGCGGGCGGGCCGAGCGGGTCGCGCCGCCACGGGCCGAGCAGCGCCACGGCGGCGATCGTGGCCGTCATGGCCAGCACCGCGCCGATCAGCGTCGCCACCGGGTAGGGGCTGCGGTCCCACGGCAGCACGTTCACCGCGTACGTCGCGACGGGCACGCAGGCCGGCACGACCGCGACGGTCCCGACCAGGCCGAGCCGCCGGCGCTTCGACAGCAGGAGGTACGCCCCCACGTAGAAGGCCACCTGGAGGATCGCGTAGGCGGTGAAGAACCAGCCGGTCATGCCGCGTACGGAGGTGCCCGCGACGTCGGCCCTGACCAGGTCGGCGGGCGTGACGGGGTCGCCGAGCCGCCACGGCACCCCGACGACGCCGGACGGCGGCGTGATGCCGGCGGCGCCCAGGAGCGTGGGCGTGATGTCGGGCAGCACCACGAGGTCGTCGCGCATGGTCGAGCCGGCCCCGATCGACGGCCCGGCCTCGCCGGTGACCGCGTCGGTGCCCGCCCGCCGCCACAGCACGGCGCGCAGGTGCGGCACCGAACCGTGGTCGCCGATGCCGGCCAGCACCACCTCGGTGTCCGCGGGCAGCCGGTCGAGCGCCGCGCCGACCTCGGCGTCGGCCTGGCGGGCCAGCTCGCGGCGCTGCTCGGGCGAGATCACCTCGGGCTCCTGCGGCAGCCTGCCGTCCTCGAGGTACGGCTGCACGAGCGCGGCGACGTCGACGGCCAGCACCCGGCAGCGCGACCAGTCGGACAGCCCGGCGGGCTCGGAGGCGTAGAGGTCGACCCTGCCCTGCTGGTCGGCCAGCGCCACCGCGGCGCCCCTGCCGACGGCGGCCGTGCAGTGGCCCGCGGCGTGCACGGCGCCGCCGAGCGCGCCGGCGTACATGCCGTTGGTGGTGGCGCGCAGCTCGGGCACCTCGGGCACGACGGCGCCCGCGCCCTGGGCGATCGGCTCGGGCGGCAGGCCGCAGCGGCGGCCGACGGCCTGGCGCACGCCCGCCGACACGCTCAGCCACCCGTCGTACGGGCAGGTGACGGTGCCGACGGCCTTGACCGAGAGCGACCCGAGCGCGCTCTGCCCGGCCAGCTCCCACATGCGCGGGGTGTCACGCGGGTCGAGGTCGTCCCAGAGCAGCCCCGGCACACCGATGAAGGCGACCCTGCCGCCCTCGGGGGCGGCATCGGCAGCGGGGGGCGTGACCCATAACCCCGCGAACAGCACCACCAGGAAGAGCACCCACCGCACTGTCAGCCCCCATGGCTCACCGACTCCAGACCGCGGGACACCCTACAGTGCGGGACCGTCAGACGGCGCGCTCGACGGTGATGAGCCTGGTCAGGGCCTCGTCGTAGAGCGGATCCAGCCAGTACGCGGTGTGCCGGCGGGTCTCGGGCAGCGGCTCGCCAGGGCCGGGCCTGCGCGGGTCCCAGCAGAACCGGTCGACGGCGTCCTGCTCGCCGCCCGCCAGGGGGTCGACGCGGCGGAAGGCGGGGCCGCCGATGGGGTCACTGAGGCGGTAGAGGTTGCACCACGTCACCGCCTCGCGTACCGCCGTCAGTCCCCTGTCGCCGAAGTAGGCGGGGAAGTAGGCGGCGTACAGGCGGCGCAGCGGCGAGCCGTGCGTGAGCAGCCGCACGCGCCGCCGGGTCTCCGGATCGAGCTGCAGCACCACCGCGGCGGCGATGACGCTGCCCTGGCTGTGCCCCGACAGCACGACCTGGTCGCCGTCCTTCGCGGCCAGCCGGCGAACCCTGGCGACCAGCTCGGGCACGACCCGCTCGGTGTAGCAGGGCGGCGCGAGCGGGTGGATGGCGCGCGGCCAGAACGTGGCGATGTCCCACAGGATGCCGATCGTCCTGCGCAGCCGGGCGTCGCTGTACGTACGCCGCCCGACCAGCACCAGCGTCACCACGGCCGCCACCATGACCCAGCCGCCCGCCGAGGCGAGCATGCCCGAGACGCCACCTCCTGGAGTCAAAGGACCGAGCCGGTGCAGCACGGTCACCACCACCGACCCGGCCGCGCCGAGCGCGGTGAGGACGCCGAGCACCAGCCCGGCCCGGTCGGTGAGCGCGGCCAGCGCCCACGCGCTCGCGACCGTCTCCGCGTCGTCGCGCTCGCCGTAGTAGGGCTTCAGCGCGGGCGCCAGCCGGGCCGCCGCCGCCTTCCTGATCAGCCAGAGCACGCCCGCCATCGCGAGGAGGCCGAACGCGAGCAGCGGCACCAGGGCCGCCGTCCACCAGGCGGAGTCGTCGATCAGCAGCGCCCGCTCCAGCGGGCCGGGCTCGGCGGCGGTGCCGGGGACGCCGAAGAACGCGGCGGTCCAGAACAGCAGGCCGAGCGCCAGCACGTTCGCGGCGCCCACGGCCACCATGAGCACGAACCAGGCCGCCATCCCGGCCATCGCCCGCGGCCCGCCCTCCTCGTTCCTGGCGGCGCGGGCCAGGACGAAGGTGGTGACCAGGAGGAACAGCCCGAGGCCGACGGTGAGGGCGTACTGGAACGCTCCAATGCCGACGCCGGGGAGTTGCCAGGCGAGCGTGCCACCGTCACCCGGCTCCAGACCCGCCAGCGCGGCGCCGGCGGTGGCGACGAACGCCATCGGCGCCGCCATCCGCAACACCCGGCACGAGGCGTCGAGCAGGACCGGCGTGCGCCGCTCCGCCTGCGGATCGACCCGGCGGGCGATGCCCGGCAACGTCACCAGCACGGCGGCGGCGACCAGGATCGCCGCATTGGCGACGGTCAGCACGAGCCCCACGGCCGTACCGGCGAACGGCGCCGCCACCGCCACGCCGATGGACGCGACGGCGAAGGCCACATGCACCACCCGCAGCCGCCACACCGGCGCCCCGCCATGCCACAGCCTTGGCCTCCCCAACAGCACCCCGCCACCGGGCCGCCCACCACCACCCGGCCGCTCCCCTACGCGCGCATCGCCCGGCTGCTCCCCCGCGGCCGGTGCGGGGGGTGGGGTGTCG
>NZ_JBEXLH010000119.1:0-8326 GCF_040609855.1 Nonomuraea sp. NPDC004580
CCGCAGGTCGGGCCGGGCGGCGAGCAGGTCGCGCTGCGCGGCGGAGACCGCGAGCACCACGTCGAAGCCCGCTCCCGCGAGCGCCGCGGCGATCCGGCCGGCGACGAACCTGGACGGGTCCACCTTCGCGATGGTGTGCCCCCAGCTCACGCACACCCGGGGCCGGCCGCGTGTGGCCGGCGGGCGCCAGGGCGCGGCCTCCGGCCCGTTGTAGGGCAGGTGCCGCATCGGCAGCACCCGGTGCTCGCCGGGCAGCTGCATGCCCGTGGGCACCGGGTCCACGCTCATCGTGCCGTACGGGTCCACCGGCCCCGCGCCGAGCCGCTCCGCGAGCGGCGCCAGCGCGTCCGGCAGCACGCCGCGGGCCCGCTGCAGCAGGTCCACGCCGTAGAGCTGGCGCACGGCAGGGACGCCGGTGACCGCCGAGGCGACCGGTCCCGCCAGCGTCACCTGGTCGTACACCACGAGGTCGGCCCGCCAGTCCCTGATCAGCTCGACGAGGCCGGGCGTCATGGTCTCCGCGTGCGCCATCAGCATGCGCAGCACCCTGGGCCCCTTGCCGTCGCGCACCGGCGCGGGGTCGCCCGGCAGGGGCAGCAGGAACTCGTGGACCATCCCGGCCGTGTCGACGTCCGTTCCCACGACCGCCGCCGGCAGGTCGGCGCGCAGGACGTCGCGGGTCAGTCCTGGCTCGCTGGCGACGATCACCTCGTGCCCCGCGGCGCGGCAGGCGCGGGCCAGCGGGACCAGCGCGTACAGGTGCGAGGGCCAGGCCCAGGTCGTGAACAGCACCCGCATGGGGCATCTCCTCCTCGGCTGATCGCGGTCGCGCCCGCCTGCAGAGCCGGTCGGAGGGCGCGTGCTCCTGCGCCGACGATGGCACCGCGCCCTGGAGACTCGCTGGAGCGCGGCACCGTCGCGCATCGAGCGGGCGCGGCCATCGTGACGGCATGAGCGAACCACGCACCGCCCTGATCACCGGGGCCAACCGAGGGCTGGGGCACGCGACCGCCGCCGAGCTGCGTCGCCGGGGCCTGCGCGTCATCGTCACCGCGCGGGACGGCGACGCCGCCGCCGAGGCCGCCGCGCGCATCGGCCCCGACGTCCGCGCCCATCCCCTCGACGTCACCGATCCCGACGCGGCCGGGCGGGCGGCGGCCCGGCTCGGCGCCGTGGACGTGCTCGTGTGCAACGCGGGCGTGCTGCTCGACGCCGGCGACGACCCGCTGGCGGTGCCGCTGGAGGTGGTGGAGCGCACGCTCGCGGTCAACCTGCTGGGCGGCTGGCGGGTGGCCCAGGCGTTCGTGCCCGGCATGGTCGACAGGGGCTGGGGGCGGGTGGTCTTCGTCTCCAGCGGCACCGGGTCGTTCAGCGCCGGGCTGTGGACGGGGGCGCCGGCGTACTCGGTGTCGAAGGCCGCCGTCAACGGGCTGACGACGATGCTGGCCACCTGCACCAAGGGCACCGGCGTGCTGGTCAACGCGGTCAACCCGGGACAGACCAGGACCAGGATGATGCCGATGGCGGAGCGGACCCCCGAGCAGGCCGCCGCCGGCATCGCCGACGCCGCCACCCTGCCCGACGACGGGCCTTCTGGCGTCTTCCTGAGCGGCGGCAGGGAGATCGGGTGGTGAGCCCGATGGAGCTTACTTCGAGCATCTTTCCACTGCGTACGGCCACCATCGAGGCAGCCTTTCCCACTCACCGCAGGAGGCGAGGAACGTGCACAGGACCTTGATCGTCGCCAAGCTCAGGAGCGCCGACAACATCGGGCCGATCGCCGAGACGTTCGGCGTGTCGGACGAGTCGGAGCTGCCCCACATGGTGGGGGTGAGCAGGCGGACGCTCTTCCACTTCCACGACCTCTACTTCCATCTCGTCGAGGCGGACGAGGACATCTCCCCCAACCTCTACAAGGCGCGCAGTCACCCGCTCTATGAGGACGTCAACGCGCGGCTGGCCAAGCTGGTCGCGCCGTACGACCCGGACTGGAAGGAGCCGAAGGACGCCATGGCGAGCCCGTTCTACGTGTGGACCAGCGACAAGGGGAGGATCCAGTGACCACCGAGACGAGCACCGGGACGACGGCCGGGACGACCGGCGCGAAGATCGCCAAGACGGCCAGGCCCGCCGTGGTGAAGACCGAGGACGTGGCGCCCAACCGCCGCCGCGGCGGCGACATCAGGGTCACGCTGAGCCCCAAGACGGCCGGTTGCGCCTCCGGGTTCGGCGGCGTGCTCTACCTGGAGGCCGGCGAGTTCGTCGCCGAGCACTACCACCCGTACTCGGAGGAGTTCCTGCACGTCGTCGCGGGCGAGCTGGAGATGAGCCTGGACGGCGCGCCGGTGCCGCTGAATGCCGGCGACTCGCTGCTGGTGCCGATCGACGTACGGCACCGGCTGGTGAACGTCGGGACGGAGCGCGCGCAGGTGGTCTTCCACCTGTCGCCGCTGGCGCCCCGTCCCGAGCTCGGTCACGTGGACACCGAGCAACTGCCGGCGCCGCAGGAGCCCGGTCCGCAGGTCGGGGGGCCGAGTTGAGCAGAGAGGCGGTGATCACCGGCATCGGGGTGGTCGCGCCGGGCGGCATCGGCCGGGAGGCGTTCTGGAACCTGCTCACCGAGGGGCGTACCGCGACCCGGCGGATCACGCTGTTCGACCCGAGCGGGTTCCGCTCGCAGATCGCGGCGGAGGTGGACTTCGACCCGAGGGCCGCGGGGCTGTCGGCGCAGCAGGTCAGGCGGATGGACCGGGCGGCCCAGTTCGCCACGGTCTGCACCAGGGAGGCGGTCGCCGACAGCGGCCTCGACTTCGGGACCGTCGAGCCGGACCGGGTCGGCGTCGCCATCGGCAGCGCCGTGGGCTGCACGATGAGCCTTGAGGAGGAGTACACGGTCCTGACCGACGAGGGCCGCCACTGGCTCGCCGACCACACCTACGGCGTGCCGCACCTGTACGGCTACATGGTGCCGAGCACGCTGGCCGTCGAGGTGGCGTGGGAGGCGGGCGCCGAGGGCCCGGCGGCGCTGATCTCGACCGGCTGCACCTCGGGGCTGGACGCGGTCGGCCACGGCGCCGTCCTCATCCAGGAGGGCGCGGCGGACGTCGTGATCGCCGGGGCGACGGACGCGCCGCTGTCGCCCATCACCTCCGCCTGCTTCGACGCGATCAGGGCGACCTCGCCGAACAACGACGACCCCGAGCACGCCTCGCGCCCGTTCGACGCGACCAGGAACGGTTTCGTGCTCGGTGAGGGCGCCGCCGTGATGGTGCTGGAGGAGGCCGGGTCGGCGCGGCGGCGCGGCGCCCGGATCTACGCGCACCTGGCCGGTTTCGCCAGCCGCAGCAACGCCTTCCACATGACCGGGCTGCGGCCCGACGGACGCGAGATGGCCGAGGCGATCAGGGTGGCGATGGACCAGGCGCGGATCGACCCGGCGGACGTCGACTACATCAACGCGCACGGCTCGGGGACGCGCCAGAACGACCGGCACGAGACGGCGGCGTTCAAGCGCAGCCTCGGGCAGCGCGCGTACGAGATCCCGGCGAGCTCGATCAAGTCGATGGTCGGGCACTCACTCGGTGCGATCGGCTCGCTGGAGGTCGCGGCGTGCGCTCTGGCCCTGGAACGGCAGGTCGTGCCGCCCACGGCCAATCTGCACAACCGCGATCCCGAATGCGACCTGGACTATGTGCCGATCACAGCGCGCGACCACGAAATGGACGTGGTGCTGAGTGTGGGCAGTGGTTTCGGCGGGTTCCAAAGCGCGATGGTCCTGGCCCGTTCCGCATAACGGCACAGCACAATGGCAATGACTCGATTATCTATCCATGTCAAGGCAACCAAGGGGAAGAATCGTGAAACCAGGGATGACCACTACTCGCCGGTAAGAGCCGCGGCTCGGCATACTCGGAATATACCCAGGTCAAAGGCCACTCCGCGAATGGCGTACGGCTCGTCGGCCGGCATCCGCTCAGGAGGACGGCACCGGGACTAGGGGATGAGTTCAGGGATTTCCCTGATGCCATTTGTCAGAATATGGAAATATTCTCAGTCAAGTACCACCATCTACCGAAACCCAGTGATCTTCGAGTGAATTTCGAGATCTTGTAACACGCATCTGCTAAATTCCCTTGAGGAAGCAGATCGTCCAGTGTGCCCGGCGACAACGGGGTGACGTCTCAACGCTGTCGGCGCACGCTCTCGGGTAAGCAGACGCATGGCGCGCGGCGTGCGGGGTCCTCCCGCACGTACGCCGGCCAATGGATGCAGGGGACGGTGCGTGTGGTGGTGGAAATCAACCTGCTCGGCCCAATGGAAGTGCTCAGACATGGCGTCGTCCTGACGCCGTCGGCCCCCAAACTGCGCACGGTGCTCAGTTTGCTGGCCGTCCAGGCGAGCATCGTCGTCAGAACCGACAAGATCATTGAGGAGCTCTGGGAGGACAACCCGCCGGCGAGTGTGACCACCACGTTGCAGACTTACATCTACCAGCTGCGCAAGCTGTTGCGGCTGGGCACGCCGCCGGACGGGCGCGGCGCGGGTGACACACCCGCCGACGCCGCGCTGCGTACCTCTCCCTACGGTTACGCGCTGTTCCTCGACCCCGACATGCTCGACACCACGCGGTTCGAGCGCCTGTCCGACCAGGGCAGGAGAGAGCTCGAGGCAGGCGACATGAACGCCGCGGCCGACACGCTCTCCCACGCGCTGCGCCTGTGGCGCGGGCCCGCGCTCGTCGACGTCGGCCACGGCCCCGTGCTGCGGGCCGAGGTGCTGCGGCTGGAGGAGATCAACAGGAACACCCTCGAACGCCGCATCGAGGCGGACCTCTACCTCGGCAGGCACCACGAGCTGCTCGGAGAGCTCACCAGGCTGGCCGCCGAGCAGCCCACCCACGAAGGGTTCCAGGGCAAGCTGATGCTGGCGCTGCACCGCGCGGGCCGGCGCTCCGAGGCGCTGCAGGTCTATCAGCGCACCCGCAGCACGCTCGCCGGCGAGCTGGGCCTCGACCCGTCCAGCGACCTCGAACAGCTGCATCGCGCCGTCCTGGCGGCCGACGAGAGCCTCGCACTCCCCCAGCCCAGGGCGCCCGTCACGCTGAGCCGTACGAGGCCGCCGCGCCAGCTCCCCCCCGAGCGCACCGCACTGGTCGGCCGGCAGCCGCAGGTCGGCGCCGTGCTGGGGGCACTGTCCGCGCGGCAGCATCACGCGCCACCGGTGGTCGTCATCACCGGTCCACCCGGCTCCGGCAAGTCCGCGCTGTGCGCGCAGGTCGGGCACCGGGCCAACGGCCCCTACCCCGACGGCCAGCTCTACGCTCGGCTGGTGGACGCCCAGGGCCGGCCCGCCGACCCCCGCGACGTGCTCGCCGAGTTCCTGCGCGCGCTCGACGTGCCTGAGGACCGCATCCCCGGCACGCTGAGCGAGCGCTCCCGGCTCTTCCGCACCTGGACGGCCGACCGGCACGTGCTGGTGACCCTCGACGACGTGGTCCGCGCCGACCAGCTGCTTCCGCTGGTGCCGGCGAGCCCCGACTGCGGCGTCCTGGTCACCGCGCGCAGGCAGCTGTCGGCGCCGGTGGTGACCGCGGTGGTGGAGGTGGGCCCGCTCAACGTCGAGGAGGGCCTGCGGCTGCTGATCAACGTGCTCGGCAAGCACCGCGTCATGCAGGACGAGGCCGCCGCCCGCGAGCTGGTCCGCCTCTGCGACGGCCTGCCCACGGCGCTGCAGGCGGCCGCCGCGCTGCTGCAGCTCAGACGGCACTGGCCGCTGAGCAAGGTGGTCAAGGCCAGCGGCCTGCCGTCCGAACCCGGCACACCCAACCACCACGAGCTGTTCCTGTACGCCAGCGTGGAGCTGAGTTACCGGCTGGCCCCGCCGAGCGTCCAGCAGGCCTTCCGCAAGCTCACCAGGCTGGACCTCTCGACGTTCACGCCGCGCTTCGCCTCGTGCCTGCTCGACATGACCGAGGCGCAGACGGAGTCGCTGCTGGACGAGCTCGTCGAGTTCCAGCTGATGGTCGCCGAACTCGGATCGGACGGGGACCTGCACTACCGTTTCCTACCCAGCGTGCGAGCGGCGGGGCGGTTGCTGCTCGCGGACGCGGGCCCGGTCGACGGCTCGGCGGCCTACCGAGCCGTCGGTGCCGGACATGCGCACGTCTCCTGACCCCGCCTCGGCGGTTCACCCCCGGCTCGCACCCGGGGGTGAACCCGCCGAGCGGGCGGGCGTCCCGTTCGCGGAGACGCCCTCGGTCAGCAGCGACGTGGTGTGGGTGCCCGCCTGGAAGGCCGGGTCGGCCAGCACGGACCGCAGCAGCGCCTTCGTCGTACGGATGCCGCGGCCCTCGATGCGGAACTCCGCCAGGGCCCGCTCCATCCTGGCGATCGCCTGCTCGCGATCGGGCCCCCAGGCGATCACCTTGGCCAGCAGCGAGTCATAGTCGGGCGGCACCGCGTACCCCGCGTAGGCGTGCGTGTCCACGCGGAGGAACGGGCCGCCCGGCGGCACGAACTCGCCCAGCGTGCCCGCGCTCGGCGCGAAGTTCCGCTCCGGGTCCTCGGCGTTGATCCGGCACTCCACGGCGACGCCGCGCGGGCGGACGTCCTCCTGCGAGAAGGAGAGCGGCCGGCCGGCGGCGATCCAGAGCTGTTCGCGGACGATGTCGATCCCGGTCACCGCCTCGGTGACCGGGTGCTCGACCTGGATGCGCGAGTTGACCTCGATGAACGCGAACTCCTCGCCGGCCACCAGGAACTCGAACGTCCCCGCCCCGGTGAAGCCCGCCGCCTTCGCCCCGGCCACCGCCGCCGCGGCGAGCCGGGCGGACACCCCGGGCGACACGCCGGGCGCGGGGGTCTCCTCGATGAGCTTCTGGTGCCGCCGCTGCACGGAGCAGTCGCGGTCGCCGAGCGCCACGACCGAGCCGTGCTCGTCGGCCAGCACCTGGACCTCGACGTGCTTGGCCCGCTCCATCAGCCGTTCGAGGTAGACCCGGCCGTCGCCGAACACCGCGCGCGCGGCGGCGCCGGTCGCGCGGTAGGCGGCGGCCAGGTCCTCCATCCTGCGCACCACCGCCATGCCGCGCCCGCCGCCGCCGGCCACCGCCTTGATGATCAGCGGGAAGCCGATCCGCCGCCCGGCCTCCACCACGTCGGCGACGGTGCCGACGGGTTCGGGCGTGCCGGGCAGCACCGGCAGGCCGGCGTCCGCCATCATGCTCCTGGCCAGCGCCTTGTCCCCGAGTCTCGCCATGACCTCGGGGCGGGCGCCGACGAAGACGAGGCCGTTGGCCGCGCAGATCTCCGCGAAGTCGGGGTCCTCGGACAGGAACCCGTACCCGGGGTGCACGGCCTGCGCGCCGGTGCGCAGCGCGGCCTCGATGATCGCCGGCGGGTAGAGGTAGCTGCGTTTCGCCGGTCCCGGACCGATCTGGGTGGCGACGTCGGCGGCGCGTACGGCGGCCGAGTCGCGGTCGACCGACGAGTGCACGACGACGGTCCTGATGCCCATCTCCCGGCACGTCCGTACGATGCGCAGCGCGATCTCGCCGCGGTTGGCCACCAGGACGGTGTCGAACGGGCGGCGCGTGTCCCCGGTCATTCGCCGGCTTCCTGGTCGATCACGATGAGCGGCTGGTCGTACTCGACGCTCTGGGCGTCGTCCACGAGGACGTGCGACACCCGGCCGCCCACGTCCGCCGTCACGGGGTTCATCAGCTTCATCGCCTCCACGATGGCCACCTGCTGGCCCGGCTCGACGAGGTCCCCGACCTCGACGAACGGTTTCGCGCCCGGCTCGGGCCTGCGGTAGAAGGTGCCCACCAGCTCGGCCCGCACCGTGTGCCCCGTCGTGTCGGTGGCGGGGCCCGCCGTCTCCTGGCCCGGCTCCTGGACCGGCGACGCGTACGCGCCGGGGGCGGGCTCGGCCGGCGCCGGCCACTCGACCTCGATGCTCGCGTTGCCCAGCCGGACGCACGCCCTGCTCGGCGGCCTGGGTGCCGCCTGGACGGCGTCGGCCAGCCCCCGGCACAGGATCGCCACCGCGTCCCGCGCGCCCAGGCCGGCCAGCGCGCCGTCCCAGGCGCTCGGCTGCTGCCCGTCCGTCATAGAGCCACCTTCTCCCTGTAGGTGCCGAACCAGCGCAGGCGCCGCCGCCTGGCCTCGCGCAGCGCGGCGCCGTCCTGCTCGCGCAGTTCGCGCAGCGCGCACACGACCGCGTCGCGCACCCGCTCACTCGCCTGCCATGCCGGACATCAACCCATGCCGGACACCGACCCGCGCCGGACACCCACCATCAACCGTACACCGACAACAGCCGGACA
>NZ_JBEXLH010000120.1:0-7437 GCF_040609855.1 Nonomuraea sp. NPDC004580
CGCACAGCGACGCCGAGGTGCGCGACGCGCTCACCCTGGCCCCGCACATCCCGATGGTGCGGCTCGACGCCCGCTCCAAGGACTCCGTCAAGAACGCGCTCATCCAGCTCGTCGAGCACGCGCTGTCGGTCCGCATGGCAGTGCCGGGCTGGGGCGGCTGACCCCGGCTCCGGTGCCGCGCCGGCGACGAGCCGTGCCCTTCCCGGCTCGCCGGACGACGCGGCACTCCCGCGCTCCGGCCCCTTGGCGCTGCCCTGTCAGTGCTGCCCTGTCAGTGCTGCCCTGTCATGTCACCGGGCCTCGATGAGGCTCGCGCCGGAGCCCAGCTCGACGACGTCACTCATCGCCAGACCCGCCCGGCCGAGCAGCGCCGCGTACTCGTCGCGGCTGCGCTCCGCGCCGCCGTTGAAGATCGCCAGCATCCGCAGGTCGATGTCCTTGCCCAGGTGCGGCCGCTCGTCGTCGGGGAGCACCACCTCCAGGATGAGGACGCGGCCGCCGGGGTTCATGGACGTGCGGACGTTGGTGAGGATCTTGACGCAGTCCTCGTCGTCCCAGTTGTGCAGGATGCTGGCCAGCAGGTAGACGTCGCCGCCGGACGGCACCGCGGCGAAGAAGTCGCCCGCCACCACCTCGGTGCGCTCCGCCAGGCCCTCCTCGGCGAGCGCCTGCCTGGCGTGGTCCACCACGTGCTCCAGGTCCATCAGGACGCCGCGCAGCCCCGGGTTGGCGCGCAGCACGGTCGCCAGGATGTGGCCCTTGCCGCCGGCCACGTCCACCATCGTCCCGGTGGCGGGGAAGGCGTAGCGCTCGGACAGGCCCTCGGTGAACGGCACCGCCCTGGCCGCCATGTAGTCGTCGAACAGCGTGCTCGACTCCGGCTTGCGGGCCAGGTAGTCGTACAGGGGGCCGTACTCCTCGATGAAGGCCGAGCGGCCGGCTCGCACGGTGCCGGGCAGCATGCGCATGGCGTACCAGAAGCCCTCCTCGCCGAGCATGCGGATCGAGGAGCGGACGAAGCCGGGCGCGTCCGAGCGCAGCGCGCCGCCCCGCTCGGTCAGCTCGTACGCGTCCGCCTCCACCGCCCTGACCAGGTCCATGGCGGCCAGCTCGCGCAGCACCCTGCGCAGCGAGGGCGCGTGCGCCCCGGCCCGCCGCGCCAGCTCGGGCGTGCTCAGCGGGCCCTGCGCGAGATGGTCGGCCACGCCCAGCTCCGCCATGGTGAGCAGGGCGGCGAAACGCGAGATGTCACCCAGGGCACCCCACAGGAGATCGTCGGAATGCGGCATGAGTCCTTCCAGGGGAGGTCACGGATTGCGCGTGGCCTGCCGGTGCCACACCAGCACACGGCGCTCGGCCAGCACGAACAAGGAGTTGACGACGTAACCGAGGATGCCGAGCAGCGTGATCGTGGCCCACACGGCGGCGCCGTCGAAGCTGCGCTGCGCCTGCAGGAGCTGGTACCCGATGCCGTCGCTGCCGCCGATCAGCTCGGTGAGGACCATGAGGATCAGCGCGAGCGACAGGCTCAGCCGCAGCCCGGCGAAGATCTTCGGCGAGGCGGCCGGCAGCACGACCACCCGCAGCCGCTGGAACCTGGTCAGGTTGAAGACGGTGGCGGTCTCGGTGTACGTCCTGTCGATCGCCTTGGCGCCGTCGATCGCGTTGAGCAGCACCGGCCACACCACCCCGAACACGATGGTCGCGAGCTGGGTGATCAGCACGCCGTACGGCGAGTGCAGCCCGGCCTGGAGCACCAGGAACACGGGGATCAGCAGCGGCGGCGGCAGCGAGCGGCCGAACTCGATCAGCGGGTCCACGTAGTCGGTCGCCGTGCGGGAGCGGCCGAGCAGCATGCCGGCGATGATCCCGATCAGCGCCGCCAGGATCCAGCCGCCGAACATGCGGCCCAGGCTGGGCAGGATGTTGTCGATCGCGTCGTCGGTGAGGAAGATCCGGCTGGCCGGGCCCGAGAACCACAGCTCGTACATGGCGGCCACGATCGTCGTGGGCGGCGGGAAGTCGGTGTTGCCGACCGCGCGGGCGGCGAACTCCCAGACGACGAGCAGGACCGGGATGACCCAGATCTTGGTGAGGAGCTTCACGACTCCGACGCTCCCGTCCGCATCCGGTGCCAGTGGAACAACCGGCGCTCGCCGGCCAGGAGCAGCACGTTCGCGAGCACGCCGAGGACGCCGGCCCAGACCGTGGCCGCCATCATGAGGTCCGTCCTGTTGCCGCTGCCGGCCAGGTTGACGAAGACGCCGATCCCGGCGACGCCGCCGGCCAGCAGCTCGGCGCTGACCGCGAGGACGAGCGCGATGCCCGCGGCGATCCTGACGCCGGTCGCGACGAACGGCGCGGCGCTCGGCAGGCTCACCCTGGTCAGCACCGCGAGGGGGCCGAAGCCGAAGCTGCGCAGCGACTCCTTGGCCACGGGATCGACGTCGTGCATGCCGTACAGGGTGTTGATGAGGATCGGCCAGACAGAGGCGTAGACGATGACCGAGATCTTCATGAGCTCGTCCACCGGGATCAGCAGGATCGCCAGGGGGATGATCGCCACGCTCGGGATCGGCCGCAGGAACTCCAGCACGGGCCTGATCGCCCGCTCCACCGGCGCGAGCGCGCCGAGCAGCACGCCCACCGGCACGGCGATGGCGGTGGCGATGAGCAGGCCGAGCACCCAATTGGTGAGGGTCGCGCCGAGCCCGGCCAGGAAGTCGGGGTCGGCGGGCAGGCGCACGGCTTCGAGCAGGATGGTCGACGGTGCGGGGAACTGCAGGTCCTCACTGATGCCGAAGCGGATGACCAGCTCCCCGACAACGAGGAACCCCGCGGCGCCGGCGGCGCCGCGGAGCAGACGTGCGATCGTCACTTCGACGCGGGAGCCGCGATGACCGACTTCACGTCGATGGCGCTCTTCAGGTAGCCGTACTCGAGCATGAGGTCGGCGACCTTCTGCAGCCGGTTGGCGTTCAGCTCACTGGGGAAGGAGCCGAGCGTGATCACCGAAGCGGTCTTGGCGTCGATCTTCGTGTACTTCGGCAGTATGGCCTCGATCTCCTTGCGGTCGCTGGAGACGAGTTGCTGAGCCTTGCCGATCGCGCGCTGGAAGGCGGCCAGCGTCTTCGGGTACTTCTGCGCCCAGTCCTCGGTGGCCATCCAGCCGGCGATGGGCAGGTCGGCGGTCTGACCGGTCATCACGTCCGCCAGCTTGCGGAAGCCGTGCTGGCTCTGGTTGGCGGTGATGAACGGCTCGGTGATCCAGCAGGCGTCGGCCTGGCCGCTGAGCAGCGCGTTGCCCATGTCGGGGAACGGCTTCTCGACGAACTTGACGTCATCGGCCGTCAGACCCGCCACCTTCAGCTGCGCCTCCGTGGTGAGCGTGGCGACATTGTTGAGGTTGTTGACCAGAACGGTCTTACCCTTCAGATCCGCCACGGTCTGAATCTTCGAGTCCTTCGGCACCATCAGGTTGAAGGTGTTCGGGCCCGCCTGGTACATGTCGGCGACGAGCTTGATCTTCTTGCCCTCGCTGACCGCCGCGAATGTCGAGACGTAGTTGGTCATCGAGATGTCCAGAGCGCCGCTCAGAATCTGCGGAAGTGCCGCGGCGCCACCGGTGATGACGGTCGGCTGAACGGTCAGGCCCTCTTCCTTGAAGTAGCCCTTCTCGTTCGCGACATAGAGAGCCACCGGGTCAGGTACGGGCAGGGCGCCGACCTTGATGGTGGTCTTCTCGAGGCCGCCGCTGTCGGCCGACGTGGTGCCAGGGTCGTCGGATCCGCCGCAGCCGGCAAGAGTCAGAGCGACTGCGACGCCGACAGCAATGGCGTTACAGCGCAGTTTGCGTGTCATGGGGGGTTCTCCTACCAGGGGGAAGCTTCTGGAGATCGGCACTGATTGCCGGGCGTGAAGCGTACCGGAGGCTAGATCCAAACGGCAGCACTATGCCGCGTTTATGCACTTTATCTGCTAAAGATGACTGTCCAGGGATATAGATGTAAATATAGGCATAAAGTAGGTTTATGGGTTGTATGTCCGGATTGAGGTGCTGGTTGCGCTCCGTGGTCAAGGGCTCGCCACGTGAACAAGGTGTCATTTGGAACGGTTGAAAACACCCGAGACGTTGGCCTAAGTATGAGGTTTGTGCTCAAATTGGGCCTCGAACTTGCCTGCGATCACTCGTCCTTGTGACGAAGCCGCTGAAACCCCCCTTAAGCAGGCCATGGCGAGAGGTTGCCACCAGTGAGGACAACAACGGCCGACTCCGGTCGTGGCAGGGCTCCGGACGGACCGGATCACTCTGCGGGCTCAGAAGCCCCGCAGGTACAGCAGCCCGTGTCGGGCAGCCCGTTCGCGCTGCGTAACTGGCGCGTGCGAACCCGCCTCATCGCCCTCATCGCCATTCCCACGATCGTGGGCGTCATCTTCGGCGGGCTGCGGGTCACCGACTCCATCAGCAGCGCACAGCAGTACCAGCTCATCAGCGACGTGGGACGGCTGGTGAGCCAGCTCGGCGAGCTCTCCCGCGACCTCGGCCTCGAACGCGACCTGGCCGGCCGCTTCGTCGCCGCCAACAAGCGGGCGATCGAGGGCCAGCGGCTCAAGAGCCAGCAGGAGATCGTCGACGCCAGCGTCAACAGGACCAAGGCGGTCGCCGACGAGACCCGCGACTCGCTGTCCGACATCGGCCGCAGGACCCTCGACCGCATCGAGGTCCGGCTCGCCCAGCTCGGCTCGCTGCGCACGACGTACACCAAGGACCAGCTGCCGCCGCTGCCGACGGTCGAGACGTACTCCGAGATCATCGCCGACCTGCTGCAGGTCTACGACGAGCTCGGCCAGGGCTCCACGGACGAGCAGCTCACCTCCACCGCCGCCGCGCTGCGCACCATCGCCCGAGCCGAGGAGGAGGCCTCCAAGCAGCGGGCGCTGCTGATGATCGCGCTGGTGCGCGGCAGGTTCGAGGAGCCGGAGTTCAAGGGCTTCCTCGACGCGGGCTCCCGCCGCGAGAGCGAGCGCGCCTCGTTCAACGCGGTCGCCACCCCCGCACAGCGGCAGAACTTCGACAACACCGTGGCCAGCCAGAAGATCGGCCGCGCCGAGTTCTACATCAGCCGCGCGGTGCTGCTGCACAACACCGCCACCCCGCTGCGCAGGCTCGACAACTCCACCTCCAAGGACGTCGACCTCTGGTTCGACTCCATCTCCGAGACCGTCGACCGGCTGCACCAGGTGCAGAAGTCGCTGGCGGAGGAGGTCGCCACCCGGAGCGCCGACGTCGCGAGCGGCGACAGGCAACTCGCCGCGATCAACATCGGCGTCGTGGTCGTGCTGCTGGTGCTGGTCCTCGCGATCACCGCCCTCATGGCCGGCTCGCTCGTACGGCCGCTCAGGCGGCTGCGCAGCGACGCCCTCAAGATCGCCGGCCACACGCTGCCCGACCTGGTCCGCCAGCTCCGCAACACCGACATCGACCCCGACAAGCTCAGGGTCCCGCCCATCGAGATCAACTCGAAGGACGAGATCGGCGAAGTCGCGCGGGCCTTCGACGAGGTGCACCGCGAGGCGGTCCGGCTGGCGGGCGAGGAGTCCAAGCTCCGCAGCAACGTCAACGCGATGTTCGTCAACCTGTCCCGCCGCAGCCAGACCCTCGTCGAGCGGCAGATCACCCTGATCGACGGGCTGGAGCAGGGCGAGCAGGACGAGCAGCGGCTCGGCAACCTGTTCAAGCTGGACCACCTGGCCACCCGCATGCGACGCAACAGCGAGAACCTGCTGGTCCTCGCCGGCCAGGAGCCACCGCGCCGCTGGAGCCAGCCGGTCCAGCTCGTGGACGTCGCCCGCGCCTCCCTGTCGGAGGTCGAGAACTACGAGCGCGTCGTGCTGGAGGTGCCGGAAGGCGTCGCCATCGCGGGCCAGGCCGTCAACGACGTCATCCACCTGCTCGCCGAGCTGATCGAGAACGCGCTGTCGTTCTCGCCCCGCGAGACCCGCGTCCCGGTCTCGGGCAGCAGGATCGACGGCGGCGGCATCATGCTCTCCATCAGCGACTCCGGCATCGGCATGACCGCCGAGGAGCTGGCCCAGGCCAACGACCGCCTGACCGACGCGCCGACCGTGGACGTCTCCGTCTCCCGCCGGATGGGCCTGTTCGTGGTCGCCAGGCTGGCGCACCGCCACGGCATCCGCGTCCAGCTCCGCCCGCACGGCTCCGGCGGCCTGACCGCGATGGTGCTGATCCCCGAGTCGCTGCTCGGCCCGCAGGCCCCGTCGTACGCGGGCGCCGCCCCCGCCGCCTCCAGGGAAGAGTCCTTCCCCGTGGCGCAGCACGCCCCGCAGGGCGGCTCGTGGCCGGCCTCGTCGTTCCAGCTCGGCCCCGGACACCCGTCCTACCCGTCCTACCCCTCGACGGACGCCGTCCCGCCGGCCGGGTCGTGGCCGTCGAGCCCCGCCCTGCCCGCCGAGGCCGGCGGCTGGATGTCCAGCGACTCCTCCAACGACGTCTGGGTGGCGTCGCGCGGCCCCGCCGCCGGCGAGAGCCGGCTGCCCCAGCGGGAGAACGGGCTGCGGGAGAACGGCCTGAGGGAGAACGGCCTGAGGGAGAACGGGCTGCCCCAGCGCGAGGGCGGCCTGCCCCAGCGCGGCGGACTGTCCGACGACACCCGCCCCTGGATGCGCGGCGTCGAGGCGGCGCCGCCCGCGCCGAACTCCTTCGACTTCCCCGAGACCGAGTCCGCGGCCACCGGCCCGATGCCCGCGATCCCGTCCGGCCCGTCCGGCCCGCCGAGCGGCGGCGCCGCCGGCAACGGCGGCAACGGCGAATACCTGCCGATCTTCGCCTCGGTGGAGTCGGCGTGGTTCGACCAGGCCGCCGCCGCGGCGGACGCGACGTGGAGCTCGCCCAAGGCGGACGCGGGCTGGAGCGCGGCCGAGGCCGTACGCGAGCCGGTGCGCGACGGCGCGACCGCCGCGGGCCTGCCCAAGCGGGTGCCCAAGGCGAACCTGGTGCCCGGCTCGGCCGACACCGTCTCCGCGCCGAAGGGCGTAGCCCCGATGCCGGCCGTCTCGCCGGACCGGGTGCGCAGCCGGTTGTCCAGCTTCCAGCAGGGCTTCAGGGCCGCGCGCGACGACATCAGCGAGGGCAGGACGTACGGGTCCGGCCCCAGGGATAACAGTAGGGATGAGGGCGCATGAGCGAGCGCAACAAGCGGCCAGGGGAACGCAGCCGACTGTCGTTCGTGCGACCGGCGGAGGAGAAGGTATGAACGACCTGAGCCACGCGGCACGCGGGGTGGACTGGTTAATCACCGACTTCGTCAGCACCGTTCCGGGGGTCGCGCACGCGGTGGTGGTCTCGTCCGATGGTCTGCCGTTGGCGGCGTCGGCGGGTTTTCCTGCTGATCGTGCTGATCAGCTGGCTGCGATCGC
>NZ_JBEXLH010000121.1:0-6389 GCF_040609855.1 Nonomuraea sp. NPDC004580
CGGCCCACCGCCTCCCAGGCCCGTCCAGGTCAGGCGAGCCAGGACCCGGCGAAGTAACCGACGCCATAGGGGGCTGCGGCCATGAGCAGCCGGCCGGCGGACTCCGCGCCCTTGGTCGCGTACTTGGCCACGTAGGCGGCGACGCGCTGATCACTCACGCCGTCCAGTTTCGTCGAGACGTAGACGGACCGTGGACCGGCCCATCGAGAACGCGAGCGACATCGAACTCCTGCCAGTCACCGACCACGCACGCCGCATGGCTACACATGCTTCGCCCTCAGCCGCCTGCCCCAGTATCGGGAGATCCCGCTACGGCAGTGAGCTCACATGCTCGGCTATCGGGGGCACTTCTCACGAAGTCACGCCGCTACTCGATCACGCTCGGAGACCTGCGCCGGGATCGGGCCGAGGACCGCGCCGAGCAAGCGCGTCCTCTCCTCTGCCTACCGGCACCGGACCCGGACAAAGCCCTCATCTTAGCGGAGTGGTCCTACGCCGGAAGCGGCCACCGTCACAGGGAGGCGTTCTGGGCGGAAGTCACCCGCAACCGGATCGCCACAGCGAGGCGGATCGCCAGGCAACGTTCGGATTAGGATCATGGCCCATGGGACCTGTGCCAGCGACGCGCGGCGTTCTCTACGTGATCGCGTGTGGGGCTCCTGCGGCTGCCCATGTGCATGACCTGGTTCTGTTGGCTCAGGCCGCCGGATGGCAGGTGCATGTCGTCACGACCCCGATGGGCGAACGCTTCGTCGACGTTCCGCGACTGGAGCGATTGACCGGTGACCGGGTTCGCAGCACGTACCGGATGCCGGACGAACCGAAGGGGCTGCCCCCGGCCGACGCGGTGGTCGTCGCTCCGGCCACGTTCAACACGATGAACAAGTGGGCGGGCGGGATCGCCGACACGTTCGCGGTCGGGCTGCTGTGCGAGGTGATGGGCTTCGGCGTGCCGATCCTGGCCGTGCCCCTGCTCAAGGCGGCGCTTGCCCGGCACGTGGCCTTTGCCCGCAATGTCACCTGCCTTGAGGAGATGGGCGCGCGGGTCCTCTTCGATCCCGACGCCCCGCCCGAGTCCCGCATGCCATCCTGGGAACGAATCATGCAGGAGCTGCACAGCGTGGTCGGAGAGCGACAGTCGCGGGAGTGATGTCATGGACGCCCGGCAGGAGATCGGCCAACGTATCGCTCGGGCACGCCGTCGGCGGGGTCTGTCGCAAGCCGTCCTGTCCGGCCTCGTCGGCCGCTCCGAGAGCTGGCTCAGCCAGGTGGAACGAGGCCAGCGCTCGGTGGACAACCACACCGTGATCAACGCTCTCGCCGAGATCCTGGGCCTGGCCGTCGACGAACTCACCGCGAAGAAGAGCACCACCATGACGCGATACGAGGCCGCCCCCGGCATCCGGAGGGCCATGATGGGGTACGACGGTCTGTCCTCCTCCATCGCCCCCCACCTTGCGGGAGGGTCGGTGGAATCCCTCCTCTGGCTCCAGCACGAGATCCGCAGAGTGAACGGTCTCTATCAGGCGACGCGCTACGACGAGGTCGGCCGCCGGCTGCCACGCCTGATCGTGGCGACGGAATTCGGCAGCCGTCACGCTCCCGCAGGTGCTCGCCGGGCCTATCAGACGCTCCGCTCGCTGACGTACCACTGCGCCACGACGACACTGCGGCGAGTGGGCGAACCGGAGCTGGCGTGGGTGGCGGCGGATCGTTCTCTCGCCGCCGCCGAAGAGGCCGAACGGCCGCTGCTGGTCGCCGTGAGCGCGTACCGGCTCGGCTATGTCCTGATCCGGCTGCATGAGACGGAGCGAGCGCTACAGCTCGTCCTCCAGGCCGCCGACTCGCTGCGCCGTGGCCCGCGATCCTTGCCGGTACTCGGCGCTCTCTACCTGGTCGCCGTCACGGCTGCAGCGGCGGCCTACGACCGGGCCGGTGTCGAGACCTTCCTCAACCAGGCACGGCACGCGGCAGATGCGATCAGCGAAGATCGCAACGACTTCTGGACGGCCTTCGGCCTGACGAACGTGGCCATTCACGAGGTGTCGGCAGCCGTCGAGTTCGGCGACGCCCGGCGAGCGATCAGCACCGGGGAGTCCGTGAACCTCTCGACACTGGCCACGGGCCTTGTCGGGCGGCGGGCACAGGTGCACCTGGACTTGGCTCGGGCGTACGCGATGCAGCGCAAGGACGCCGCCTCGGTCAACATGCTCCTGCAAGCGGAACGGCTCTCCCCCGAACTCGTCCGGTATGGCGGGCGGCCCCGGGAACTGCTGACGCAGTTGCTCAAGCGTGAACACCGGGCGAGCACGCCCGAACTCAGGCCGCTGGCACAACGCGCTGGCATCATCTGACCCGCACTTTTCTGCGGGTTCTTGACCTTCACAGCGTTGCGGGCTGTGCTGATCGTCGCTGCCTACGGTTCCTGCTGAACGTATTCCTGGTGTCAGGAGGCAGTACCGATGAGCGTTCCCGTCGAGCACGTGAACACGGCGGCTTTCCCTGTGGTGGCCGCCGAACGCTTGCAGGTGGCCCTCAAGGATCACGACGTTACCGCCGAGGTGCACGACGGTTACGGCTTGGCGCTGGTGTCGGTGTGGGTCGGCCTGGTGGTCTGGTGCGATGGCGCGTGGTTCTGGTGGCGCGTGGGCTGGAACGAGCAACGTAGACAAGTCATGTACGCCCGTCACCCGGCGGACGAACCGGCGCGGGCCGCTCGCCGGGTGGCCTTCCGCTATGCCGAGCTGTACCGGAACCATCCGCGCCCGGGGCCGATTGCTGATCTCGCCTCGTCCACTCGATCGTGAGCGTCCAGTGATTACGTCGCATGCTCGGGTCGTGATCAAGCAAATGCTGCACAGCCCGTCGCGCACTCGTTACTTGGCCTCCTGCCTGATCGGGCGGAAGGGAATCGTTGTCGGCCTCCTGCGCGACGGCACCCTGGCCTTGGTCGAACTCGACGGCGACGTCGACGAGGCGCCGTATGGTGTGCGCCGCTGGTCCGTGCACCTGGACGACCTGGAGATCTACGAGGACGCTGCGCCGACGAAGCAGCCCGAAAGGCATCGGCTCGGGATGACGGAAAGCGGCAGTGAGGTCGTCCATGCCGTACCTGCCGACTCGACTGACAGCCTGTGTGGTGAGGCAGCCAAGCCCTTGCCGGTCTTGGGATGGTCCATGCCGTTCGTGCCTACGGCTTCGCGAGCGTGTCCCGAGTGCGTGCACGAGATGGAACAGCTCGCCCAGATGGCGGCTGGCGCATCCCACGGCCGCTCTTCCCCCCGCCCCCGATAGCTGCCCGATTGTGTGTCCCGACCGAGGTGTCAACTCCGTCTAGCGATGCCGTGCCCTCGCGGATTCGGGCTGCTGTGCAAGCCCCGGGTCTGGTCGGCCGAAGAGCTATAGAAAGGTTGCCTGCCCGTCGCGTGGCTCCGCATCGGGAAGCCCCAGCATATATACGACGCGGCCAGCGATGGCCGCAGCGAAATTGGCGAAGCTGAGTTCTGGCTCAGGCTCATGAAGGACGGCCGCAGCCTCGGACGAGCCTGGGGTCGTGGTCATGAAGCAAGCCGCATCGTACAAGCGCTCACGAACAAGGCGCTGGCAGAGAATGCGGTACCGGTCCATATAGGACGTGTTCTTGAAGATCTCTTCGACGGGTGACACGGTGGACGGTAAGGCGACCGGCGACATGGACTTTGGTGCAGCTTCGAGGACGAAGAAGTAGCCCAGCCAGGGCCGAACTCCTCCGAAGGTCCCCTCTTCGTAAGCACGCCATACGTCAGCCGCCGAGCCAATCGCTTCCTCTGTTCGATTATTGATGTTGTTGCCGAACGACGGACCCACCTGCGACTTGAACTCAATCGCAGCCACAAGAGCGCCGCGAAACACTACTACAACGTCCCACTTCTTTGCTGGCCTGTAGTAGCCAGGCAGCTCCACCCCACTCTTGCGCCTGATGCACTCACGAGGAATCCCCGCGCTGATGAACTCCTGGATAACTACTTCTTCGAGCTCTTGCATGTGCTGGCCTGCGGTTACCGCGCCGCGATGACCAGTGTCCGCCTTGCCTCCGGCGGCTTGCTTCTTGGCCGCTCTGGTCCGCAGCTCCCAGAACATGTTCACGGCCTCTTGCGCTGGGTGCTGGCGCATGCATCTCCTCAGTCTGGTAGTCGATCCAGGCCGTAGGCACGGAGAGCTGCTTGGGTAGCGGCCTGAACGTCACGCTTGTCGAACGCTTCTTGAAGGTCTCTGCACGTCTGTTCATCGATCTCCGCAGGGTTAGGAACGCGGATCTTGCGCAGATACTGCGCCTGAAACCTGAGCGTTCCTCCTCGCATCTTCACCGCGTAGGCCTCAACGAATGCCTCAGCGACCTTCGACAACAGCAGTCCGCCGAGCACCCTGAGATCCCAGGAGTCGGAGATCACAAAGTATAGGTTGTGATGAGGATAGTGCCCTCCATGATCGAGCACAGGATGGATCGTCAGCTTCATGTCAGGGAGGAGGAGCTTCGGCCGATCCGTGAGCTGGTGATCAACCTTGTCAATGGTCTTATACCATCGAGTGGGCTGCTTCGTAGCGACATGCCGCTTTCGCAGGGCTGGTTCGTGCTGGCGGAAATACGCAGCGAGCCGTGGATAGGCGCTGAGATCGACCAGGTCGCCCCTATCGTCCCAAGGGTTGATGAGGTAGGAACCCTGCCACTCAAGGCTCCCGGTCTTGGTGTCGCGAACCATCGACAGCCGCAGTAGGCGATCCGGTTCCACAAGATCCGCCTGGTTGGTGATGAACACCTTGTCAGCGCCGGTCGCTACTCCGATGCCCACTCGGGTGCCCGTCATCTCGTCCTCTAGCGGTCGGAAACGGTCACCAAGATCTTCCAGCATCGCCAACCTGGCAGGGGAAGCCGCCGGCCAGGAGTCATGTCCAGAGAACCAATGTGGGAGACGCGCAGCATGGTAGGAGGCTGCGTCTATGCGCTGCTCCTGGTCCTGTGCGATCCATGACAGGAGAGCCCGCGCCTGCTCCGGTCCGAAGTCAGCTCCAGCGTCGGCAGCAATGGCATCGCCCTGCGGGCGATTACTAATGATCGTGATGGCAGGGTATGCAGATACATGATCATGAAAGGCGTCGACATCATGCATGATCAGGGCGAGGTCCAGGCTGTACTGCCGCGCGATCATCTGTCGGAGGTCTCGGCCGTACTGGTTGCGCATCCAACGATCTGCGCATATGAAGCCGAGCTTGCCACCGCTCTTCAGACTGGCTAGTCCAACCTCGTAGAAGCCTACGTAGATGTCAGCTCGTCCGTTCATCGTCGTACACGCTCGACGATAGGCCGTCATTCGGGAATCGGGGACATCTTCCAGACGAATGTACGGCGGATTGCCAACCACAAAGTCGACTTGCGTGCCTGACCTGCGCCTAAGCAGGTAGTCACCCTGGTTGACCCAAGCGCCTACAACGGCCTGTACATCATCTATGGGCCAGTCTTCTCGCAGCAGAAGGTCTGTCACCAGTCCGCGCGCGCTGTGAACATTGCGGGAGAGGAGATCAAACGCGCTGATCGCGTCCGCCGCCTCCCGGAGCGACCGACCATGTTTCCGGCATGAGGAGCTAAGCCTCTCAACGACCGGTCCAAGAAAGGCTCCGTCTCCGCATGCGGGCTCCACCAGCCTCAATGCCGCCAGGTCGCGGTCAGAGCTGTAGCCCACAAGATCGAGAATCAGGTCAACGACCCAGCGGCGAGTGAACACCTCACCGTTCTGCCCCTCTTGCCGAGGGAGGTCAGGGAGAGACGGAAGATCCAAGTCGAACAGCGAGTCTGCGGTCACCGCACGACGATACTGCCTAGGCATGGCCCTCATCTGCGTCAACTGCCTCACTGAGGTTCGCTTCTAGCGTTGTGACCCCAGCTTCTCCTCATCCACGACCGTCGATCAGGAACTCGGCACTACCCGCTCGCGCATCGTCGGCTCCTCCTCGGATCTGGCCTCCTCCTCTCGCGCCGCCTTGGAGCGGGGGCGGCGCGCGCCGGGACCGACCCCCAGGCCGCATGCCCGGCGCGCTGGCCGCCCGGAGCGGGCGGCGGCGCGGCGAGCGAAGCGAGCCCTTGACCCTGTAAGGAAACTCCTCGCCGATCATGCTCGCCTGCGGAGGCCCGGCCCCTTGTCCGGGACCATAACCACTGCTCGACGGCCCATCTCACGGACTGAGAAATCATGGTCGTCATCTTGCGCTAAGGCAACTACTAAGGCTACCTGCTGCGCTGGGACGGCCAGGGCTTCCTGTTCGAGTCCTACGGCTACCGCGTCCAGGAGCCCCTCGGCCGCCGCATGCTGCCGGAGAAGCTGGCCGCCCACGGCATCCGCGGGCCGGAGGTGGGC
>NZ_JBEXLH010000122.1:0-6185 GCF_040609855.1 Nonomuraea sp. NPDC004580
GGGCGGGATGTGCCGATCGGGTCGGCGCACGCTGGCCGGTTGGATGAGGCGCTGGACGAGCTGGCGGGCTTCTTCGTCAACACGCTGGTGATCCGAGCGGACGTGTCGGGCGACCCGTCGTTCCGGGAAGTGCTGGGGCGGGTGCGGGAGGCGGCGCTGGGGGCGCTGGCGCATCAGGACGTGCCGTTCGAGCGGCTGGTGGAGGAGCTGGCCCCGTCCCGGTCGCTGGCCCGGCATCCGCTGTTCCAGGTGATGCTCACCGTCCAGAACAACACCGAGGCGACGCTGGACCTGCCCGATGTGGCGGCGTCCGGCATGGTCGCCGGAGAGGTGTCCGCCCGCTTCGACCTCGACTTCAACGTCGGCGAGGTCTTCGACGAGCACGGAGCCCCGGCCGGGCTCAGGGGGTCGCTGATCGCGGCGACCGACCTGTTCGACGAGAGCACCGCCCACGGGTTGGTGCGGCGGTGGGTGCGGCTGCTCGGATGCTTCGTGGAGGACGCCTCCGTCCGGCTGTCCGAGATCGACGTTCTCGACGCCACCGAGCGACGGCAGGTCGTACGGGACTGGCAGGGCGAGCTCACCCCGCGCACGCCCACCTCGGTGGTGGAGCTGTTCGAGGCGCGGGCGGAGGCAACGCCCGATGCGGTCGCGGTGGTGTGCGGTGGCGTCGAGGTGACGTACGCGGAGCTGGAGGCGCGGGCGAACCGGCTGGCCCGGCACCTGATCACGAAGGGTGTGGGCCCGGAGTCGCCGGTGGGCGTCGTGCTGGAGCGCGGGGTCGATGTGGTGGTGGCGATGCTTTCCGTCTGGAAGGCGGGCGGTGTCCACGTGCCGATCGACGTGGAGTACCCGGCCGACCGCAGGGCCTGGATGCTGGCCGACGCCGCACCCGTCGTGGTGATCACCGACGGAAGGACGGAGATGCCGCCCGAGGTCGAGCGGGTGACGCTGGGCGACTCGGCGGCGCTGCCGGACGAGCGGCCGGGCGTCGCGATCGACGGATCGAGCCTGGCGTACGTCATCTACACCTCGGGTTCGACCGGGGTCCCGAAGGGCGTGGGCGTGGCGCATGCCGGGCTGGTGAACCTGATCGAGGTGTTCGGCCCGGTCATGGGGGTCGAGCCGGGCGTGGGGGTGCTGCAGTTCGCCTCGTTCGGCTTCGACGCCTCCGTCCTGGACGTCGCCGTGACGCTGAGCCGGGGCGGCCGGCTGGCGATCGCCGGCAGGAGCGAGCGCATGGACACGGCACTCCTCAAGGACCTGCTGACCTCCGCCGACGTCCGTGCGGCCAGTGTGGTGCCGTCGCTGCTGGAGGTCGTGGACCCCGCCGATTGGACCGGGGTGGAAACGGTCCTGGTCGGTGCCGAGCCGATCGCGAGCGGGACGGCGCGGGCCTGGGCTCGGGACCGGAAGCTCGTCAACACCTACGGGCCCACGGAGGCGACGGTGATGGTGACCGCCGGCCCGGTGGAGCACGTCAACGGCGTCGTCCCCTTCGGCCGGCCGATCGCCAACACCCGGCTGTACGTCCTGGACGACAACCTGGCTCCGGTTGCCCCGGGCGTCGCCGGAGAGGTCTACATCGCGGGCGTCCAGGTGGCACGCGGCTACGTCGGCCGGCCCTCCTTGACCGGAGAACGGTTCGTGGCCTGCCCGTTCGGCGACGGCCGGATGTACCGGACGGGCGACGTCGCGAAGTGGACCGCCGACGGCGAGCTGGTCTTCGTGGGCCGGGTGGACGAGCAGGTGAAGATCCGCGGCATGCGCGTGGAGCCGGGCGAGGTGCGGGCGGTGCTGGCCACGCACCCGGACGTGGCCCAGGCGGCGGTGATCGTGCCCGCCGACGCGGGAGAGAAACGCCTGGTCGCCTACGTCGTGGGCGGCGAGGCCGAGGATGTCCGGCGCTACGCCGCCGACCGCCTGCCCGCCCACCTGGTCCCATCAGCGGTGGTCGTGCTGGACGAGCTGCCGCTGACCGTCAACGGCAAGCTCGACCGCGCCGCGCTCCCCGCCCCGCAACAGGAGACCACCACTGCGGCCGGCCCAGTGGGGCTGCACGAGGAGTTGCTGTGCGCCGCCTTCGCCGACGTGCTCGGCAAGGAGCGGGTCGGCGTCCACGACGACTTCTTCGCACTGGGCGGGCATTCGCTGCTGGCGGTGCGGCTGGTGAGCAGGATCCGCGCCATCCTCGGCGTCGAGGTGCCGATCAGGACGCTGTTCGAGCATCCGACCGTGTCGGGGCTGGCCGCCGGGATCGCCGAAGCCGGCGCGGCCAGGCCGCCGCTGACCCTCCGCGGCCGCCCGGAGCGGGTGCCGTTGTCGTTCGCGCAGCGCCGCCTGTGGTTCATCCACCGGCTGGAGGGCCCGAGCGCCACCTACAACCTGCCCACGTCACTGCGCCTGACCGGCGAGATCGACAGGGCAGCGCTCGACGCCGCCCTGCGCGATGTCATCGCCCGGCACGAGGTGCTGCGGACGGTGTTCCCCGTCGAGGGCGGCGAGCCGTACCAGCGCATCCTCAGCATGGACGAGCTGGAGTGGGAGCTGCCGGTGGTCGGCGTGGCTCCCGACGAGCTGCGTCAAGCGGTGACGCGGGCCGAGCAGTACGCCTTCGACCTGGCCTCCGAGGTGCCGATCAGGGCGTGGCTGTTCGACGCCGGGCCGCAGGAGCAGGTGCTGGTGGTCGTCGTGCACCACATCGCCGGCGACGGCTGGTCGATGACCCCGCTCGGACGTGACCTCTCCCTGGCCTACGCCGCCCGCCGCGCCGGGCAGGACCCGCGATGGGAGCCGCTGCCGGTCCAGTACGCCGACTACGCCCTGTGGCAGCGTGACCTGCTGGGCGACGAGGACGACCCGGGCAGCCTGCTGTCCCGCCAGGTCGCCTACTGGCGGGAGACGCTCGCCGGGGCACCGGAGGAGCTGACGCTGCCCAGCGACCGCCCGCGCCCACCGGTGGCCGGTCACCTGGGTCACGTGGTGCCGCTGCACGTTCCCGCCGAGGTGCACGCGCGGCTGCTGGAAGTGGCGCGGGCCGAGGGCGTGACGCCGTTCATGGTGCTGCAGGCCGCGCTGGCCGTCCTGCTGTCCAGGCTGGGCGCGGGCCGTGACATCCCGATCGGCACGGCCAACGCGGGACGTACCGACGAGGCGCTGGACGACCTGGTCGGCTTCTTCGTCAACACGCTGGTCCTGCGTACGGACCTGTCCGGCGACCCCACCTTCCGCGAGGTGCTGGCCCGGGTCCGCATGGCGAGCCTGGGAGCGCTGGCCCACCAGGACGTGCCCTTCGAACGCCTGGTGGAAGAGCTGGCACCGGCCCGGTCGCTGGCGCGGCACCCGCTGTTCCAAGTGATGCTGACCCTGCAGAACGTCGCCGACGCCGACGTCGATCTCCCCGTGACCGGCGCGGCCCCGGGCGGGGACGCCCGGCTCCAGCCGTCCGCCAAGTTCGACCTGGAGCTGAACCTCAGGGAGGCGACGGACGGGCTGCGCGGCGCGGCGATCCTGGCCGCCGACCTGTTCGAGGCGGGGACGGCGGAGCGGTTCGCGCAGTGGTGGGCCAGGGCGCTGGCCGTGATGGTGGCCGCGCCCGGCACCCGACTGTCGCAGGTGGACGTGCTGGACACGCACGAGCGTGACCTGGTGCTGCACGGCTGGAACGACACCGGAGCCCCGCAGGCCGGCGGCTCGCTGGTCGAGCTGATCGAGGCGCAGGCGGTCCGGACGCCCGGCGCGACGGCGGTGCTCTTCGACGGGGCCGAGCTGTCGTACAGGGAGCTCGACACCCGCGCCAACCGGCTCGCCCGCCGCCTCATCGAGCGCGGGGCGGGCCCCGAGTCGGTCGTCGGCGTCGCACTCGAACGCGGCCCCGACCTGGTCATCGCGCTGCTCGGCGTGCTCAAGGCCGGGGCGGCGTACCTGCCGCTGGAGCCCGAGCACCCGGCGTCGCGCATCGCCCTCATGGCGGCGGACGCGCGCGCCGGGATCGTCGTGGCCGCCGCGAGCACCGCGCACCTGGTGCCGGACGACGCCGCCTGCCTGCGGGTGGACGAGGCGGCGGACGTGTCGGGCCAGCCGCTGACCGAGGCGGAACGGGGACGCCTCAGCCCCGACCTGCCCGCGTACGTCATCTACACCTCCGGCTCGACCGGCCGCCCCAAGGGCGTGGTCGTCCCGCACGCGGGCATCGTGAACCGGCTGGCCTGGATGCAGCGGCGGCTCCCGCTGACCGGCGGCGACCGCGTGCTGCAGAAGACGCCGTTCGGGTTCGACGTGTCGGTGTGGGAGTTCTTCTGGCCGCTGACCGTCGGAGCCGCCCTGGTGGTGGCCCGTCCCGGCGGGCACCGCGACCCCGCCTACCTCGCCGAGCTCATGCGGCGGGCCGAGGTGAGCGTGGCCCACTTCGTGCCGTCGATGCTGGAGGTGTTCCTGCACGAGCCTGGCAGCGCCGGCGTCCCGCTGCGGCAGGTCGTCTGCTCGGGCGAGGCGCTCCCGCAGGGTCTGCAGGAACGGTTCTTCGCCCGGCTGGCGGACACCGAGCTGCACAACATGTACGGCCCCACCGAGGCGTCCGTCGACGTGACCGCGTCGCGCTGCCTGCCGGGGCACCCGGTGACGATCGGCGCGCCGGTGGCGGCCACGCGGGCGTACGTGCTGGACGAGGGCCTGCGGCCGGTTCCCGTGGGCGTGCCGGGCGAGCTCTACCTCGCCGGGGTGCAGCTCGCCCGCGGCTACGCCGGGCGTCCCGCCCTGACCGCCGAGCGGTTCGTGGCCTGCCCCTACGGCGGGCGCATGTACCGCACCGGGGACCTGGCCAGGTGGAACGCCGACGGCGAGCTGCTGTTCGCGGGCCGGGTCGACGACCAGGTGAAGATCCGCGGCATGCGGGTCGAGCCCGGTGAGATTCAGGCGGTGCTCCAGCGGCACGACCAGGTCGCGCAGGCGGCGGTGGTGATCCGCGAGGACATTCCGGGCGACCCGCGGCTGGTCGCCTACGTCGTCCCGGCCGGCGCGACCACGGACCTGCCCGGCCAGGTGCGGCGGCACGCCCGGCAGTGGCTGCCCGACCACATGGTGCCCGCGTCCGTGGTGGTGCTGGACGCGCTGCCCGTCACGGTCAACGGCAAGCTGGACCGCAGGGCGCTGCCCGCCCCGCGGTACGCCGCCGGCAAGGGCCGTGGCCCCGCCGACGCTCGCGAGGAGCTGCTGTGCGAGGGGTTCGCGCACGTGCTCGGGCTGGAGCGGGTCGGCGTGGACGACGACTTCTTCGCGCTGGGCGGCCATTCGCTGCTGGTGGTCACCCTGGTGGAGTGGCTGCGCGAACGCGGCGTCAGCGTGTCCGTACGAGCCCTGTTCCAGACACCGACCGTCATCGGCCTGGCCGCCGCGTCCGGACCCGAGCAGGTGACCGTCCCCCCCAACGCGATCCCCGACGACGCCACCGAGATCACGCCCGAGATGCTCCCGCTGGTGGAGCTGTCCCAGGCGGACATCGACCGGATCGTGGCGGGAGTGCCGGGCGGTGCGGCGAACGTGGCCGACATCTACCCGCTGGCTCCGCTTCAGGAAGGTCTGCTCTTCCACCACCTGCTCGCCGAGGGCGGCGACGACGCCTACGTGACACCCACGGTGCTGGAGTTCGACACACGCGCTCGGCTGGACGCCTTCACGGACGCGTTGCAGCGGGTGATCGACCGGCACGACATCTTCCGCACGGCGGTGATGTGGGAGGGGCTCCCCGAGCCGGTCCAGGTCGTGTGGCGAAAAGCGGAACTGCCGGTGACCGAGATCGCGGGCGACCTGCTGGCCACGGTCGGTCTGTCGATGGACGTGGGCCGGGCGCCGCTGCTCGACGTGCACGCGACGGAGGACGACGGCCGCTGGCTTGCTCTGGTGCGGGTGCACCACCTGGTGCAGGACCACCTCGGCCTCGACCTGCTGCTCGGCGAGGTCCAGGCGTTCCTGGCCGGACGGGGCCACGAACTGCCCGAGCCGCTGCCGTTCCGCACCTTCGTCGCCCAGGCCAAGGGCGCCGTGAGCGCCGAAGAGCATGAGCGCTTCTTCGCCGGCCTGCTCGGTGACGTCGAGGAGACGACCGCGCCGTTCGGCGTGGTGGAGGTGCGCGGGAGCGGGGCCGACGTCAGGGAGGTTCAGGCCGCGATTCCCGGTGAGGTGGCGGC
>NZ_JBEXLH010000123.1:0-6128 GCF_040609855.1 Nonomuraea sp. NPDC004580
GCCGCCACCTCACCGGGAATCGCGGCCTGAACCTCCCTGACGTCGGCCCCGCTCCCGCGCACCTCCACCACGCCGAACGGCGCGGTCGTCTCCTCAACGTCACCGAGCAGGCCGGCGAAGAAGCGCTCGTGTTCCTCGGTGCTCGCGCTGTCGCGGGCCTGGGCCACGAAGTCGCGGAACGGCAGCGGCTCGGGCAGGTCGTCGCCGCGCCCGTCCAGGAAGGCCGCCACCTCGCTCAGCACCACCTCCAGGCCGAGGTGGTCCTGCACCAGGTGATGCACCCGCACCAGAGCAAGCCAGCGATCATCGTCCCGCGTCACGTGCACGTCCAGAAGCGGCGCGCGGCCCACATCCATCGACAGACCGACCGTGGCCACCAGATCGCCGGTCACCTCGGATACCGGCAGCTCCGCGTTCCGCCACACGACCTGGACCGGCTCGGGGAGCCCCTCCCACATCACCGCCGTGCGGAAGATGTCGTGCCGGTCGATCACCCGCTGCAATGCCTCCGTGAAGGCGTCCAACCGAGCCCGGGACTCGAAGGCCAGCACGGTCGGCGTCACGTAGGCGTCGTCGCCGCCCTCGGCGAGCAGGTGGTGGAAGAGCAGACCTTCCTGAAGCGGAGCCAGCGGGTAGACGTCGGCCACGTTCGCCGCACCGCCCGGCACTCCCGCCACGATCCGGTCGATGTCCGCCTGGGACAGCTCCACCAGCGGGAGCATCTCCGGCGTGATCTCCATGGTGTCGTCGGGGATCGCGTTCGGCGGCACCACGACCTGCTCGACCCCGGCCACCGCGGCGAGCCCCGCCACCGTGGGTGTCTGGAACAGCGCCCGCACCGACACCGCCACACCCCGCGCCCGGAGCCACTCCACCAGGGAGACGACCAGCAGCGAATGGCCGCCCAGCGCGAAGAAGTCGTCGTCCACGCCGACCCGCTCCAGCCCGAGCACGTGCGCGAACCCCTCGCACAACAGCTCCTCGCGCGGGTCGGCCGGGCCACGACCACCCACGGCGTACTCGGGGACGGGCAGGGCCTTGCGGTCCAGCTTGTCGTTGGCGTTGAGGGGCAGCGCGTCCAGCGGGACCACGGCGGCGGGCACCATGTGGGCGGGCAGCCGGACGGCGACGAAGCGCCGTACCGAGTCGGCGAGGTCGGCCGGGTCGCCGGCCGGGACGACGTACGCGACCAGCCGCTTGTCACCGGGCCGGTCCTCGCGGACGACGACAGCCGCCTGCGCGGCGTCAGGATGCTCCAGCACCACGGCCTGGATCTCGCCGGGCTCGATGCGCATGCCGCGGATCTTCACCTGGTCGTCGGAGCGGCCGACGAACACCAGCTCGCCGTCCGCGTTCCACTTGGCCACGTCGCCGGTGCGGTACATGCGCTCGCCGGGGCCGCCGAAGGGGCAGGCCACGAACCGCTCGGCGGTCAGCCCGTGACGTCCCGCGTAGCCGCGGGCGAGGCCGGCGCCCGCGAGATACAGCTCGCCCGCCACGCCCACCGGGGCCGGGGCCAGCCATTCGTCCAGGACGTAGACCCGCGTGTTCGCGATGGGCCGGCCGATCGGCACCTCGGTCACACCGGGCCGGCAGCGCCAGGCGACCGCGTCGATGGTGGTCTCCACCGGGCCGTAGCCGTTGTACATGGCGCGTCCTGGGCTCCACCGGTCCACCAGTGCGGGGGTCAGGGCCTCGCCGCCGACGTCCAGCACGACGCCGGGCGCGACGGAGCCCTCCTCCATGCCGGCCAGCACCGCGGGCGACAGCACGGCGTGCGTCACCGCGTGCTCCGTCAGGAAGCTGGAGAGTGCGGATCCGGCGCGCCGGTCGGCGGGCACCACGACGAGGGTCGCGCCGGTCAGCAGCGCCAGCACCCATTCCAGGCCGAACTGGTCGAAGCCCACCGACGCGAACTGCAGGATGCGTGACCCCGGCCCGATGGGCTCCGGGTATCGCCTGGCCAGCGCGGTCGCGGTGTTGGCCAGGCCGCCGTGGGTGACGGCCACGCCCTTCGGGCGGCCGGTCGAGCCCGAGGTGTAGATGACGTACGCCAGGTGTTCCGGCGACAGGGCGGCGCGCTCGTCCGCGGGCAGGGGCGCGCCGGAGAGCGCCGCCAGGTCGGGATCGTCGAGCCGCAGCACGGGGACGTCCTCGGGGACGAGCGCCGCCGTCTCGGCGCTCACCACGGTGGCGACGGGCGCCGCGTCGCGCAGCATCCACTCCACCCGCGCCGCCGGGTGGTCGGGGTCGACCAGCAGGTACGCGCCGCTCGCCTTCAGCACGCCGAGCACGGCGGTCAGCACGTCCACGCCCCTGCCGAGCACGACCGCCACCAGGGCCTCGGGGCCGACGCCGCGGGCGAGCAGCAGCCGGGCCAGCCGGTTCGCCCGCGCGTCCAGGTCGCCGTACGTCACCTCATGCCCGTCCCCCACCACGGCCACGTCGGCGGGCCGGGTCGCGGCCCTGGTCTCGAACCGTTCGACGACCAGCGCGGGGTCCACGTCCACGGCGGAGTCGTTCCAGTCGGTCAGCGTGCGGCGACGCTCGTCCGCGCTGATCGCCCCGATCGCCGACAGCGGCCGGTCGGGGTCCTCGGCCAGCGCGGCGAGCACCAGGGCCCAGTGCTCGGCGAGCCGCGTGGTGGTGCCGGGTTCGAAGACGTCGGCGGCGGCCGTGACGGCTCCGCGCAGCCCTGCGGGGTCGCCGTGCTCGTCGAACGACTCCGCCACCAGCACGTCGAGATCGAGCTTCGCGGCCGCGCCGGTCGCCGGCAGCCCGGCCGCGCGCACGCCCGGCAGGTCGAGCACGGCGTCGGCGTTGTTCTGCAGGGTGAGCATCACCTGGAACAGGGGGTGGCGGGACAGCGACCTGGACGGTGCCAGCTCCTCCACCAGCCGCTCGAACGGCACGTCCTGCTGGGCTAGACCGGCCACGCTCGCCGCCCGCACCCGGCCCAGCACCTCACGGAACGTCGGATCCCCCGACAGGTCAGCCCGCAGCACCAGCGTGTTGACGAAGAACCCGACCAGGTCGTCCAGCGCCTCGTCCGTGCGGCCGGCGTGCGCGGACCCGATCGGGACGTCCCGTCCCGCGCCCAGCTTGGCCAGCAGCACCGCGAGCGCCGCCTGCAACACCATGAAGGTGGTCGCGCCCTCGGCCCGCGCCACTCGCGCCAGGCGGGCGTGCACGTCGGCGGGCACCTCGAAGGGCGCGAGATGGCCCTGGTGGCCGGGCAGGCCGGGGCGTGCGCGGTCGAAGGGCAGCGTCAGCTCCTCCGGTGCCCCGGCGAGCGTCTCCCGCCAGTAGGCGACCTGGCGGGACAGCAGGCTGCCCGGGTCGTCCTCGTCGCCCAGCAGGTCACGCTGCCACAGGGCGTAGTCGGCGTACTGGACCGGCAGCGGCTCCCAGGCGGGGGCCCGTCCCGCGTGGCGGGCTTCGTAGGCCGCCGACAGGTCCCTGGCCAGCGGCGCCATCGACCAGCCGTCCACGGCGATGTGGTGGGCGACGACGACGAGCACCTGCCGGCCGGGCGCGGTGCTCAGCAGCGACGCCCTGATCGGCGGCTTGGTGGTCAGGTCGAAGGTGTGGGCGCGGGCCCGGCCGATCGCGTCGGCGGCGTCCTGCGGCGCCACCTCGGCGACCGGCAGCTCCCAGTCCAGCTCGTCCAGGTGAAGGACCCGCTGGTACGGCTCCCCGTCCGCGATCGGATAGACCGTCCGCAGCACCTCGTGCCGGTCGAGCACGTCGCGGAAGGCCGCTTCCAGCGCCGCGCGGTCGAGCTCGCCGGTCAGGTCCAGAACGACGGGGATGTTGTAGGCGGGGCTCGGCCCTTCCAGCCTGCTGATGAACCACAGGCGGCGCTGGGCGTACGACAGGGGCACCCGCTCGGGCCGGGCCCGCACGGTCAGGGGCGCCCGCGCCGCGCGCGCCTCGTCCAGCCGCTCCATGAGCGCGGCCGGCGTCGGCGCGTCGAACAGCGTCCTGACGCTCACCTCGGCGCCGAGCGCGGTGCGGATCCTGCTGACCAGCCGCACCGCCAGCAGGGAGTGGCCGCCGACGGCGAAGAAGTCGTCGTCCATGCCGACCTCGGGCCGGCCGAGCACGTCCGCGAACGCCGCGCACAGCAGCTCCTCGCGGGGCCCGGACGGCCGCCGCCCCACGGGGCCTGTCGTTTCGGCGGGCAGGGCCCTGCGGTCTAGCTTGCCGTTGACGGTCAGCGGCAACGACTCCAGCACCGTCACGGACGGCACCATGTAGTGGGGCAGGCGGCGGGCCGCGAACGCGCGTACCGACTCGGCCAGGCCCTCGCCCTCGGCGGCGGGCACCACGTAGGCGGCGAGCCGCCGGTCGCCGCGCTCGTCGTCGCGCGCGATCACCGCGGCCCGCGCCACGCCGGGATGCTCGGCGACGACGGCCCGCACCTCGCCCGGCTCGATCCGGAAGCCGCGGATCTTGACCTGGTCGTCGGCGCGTCCCAGGAACACCAGGTCGCCGTCCGCGGTCCACTTCGCGACGTCGCCCGTGCGGTACATGCGCTCGCCCGGGCGCCCGAACGGGCAGGCCACGAACCGCTCCGCCGTCAGCGCCGGACGGTAGCCGCGCGCCAGGCCCGCGCCCGCCAGGTACAGCTCGCCCGCCGCGCCCACGGGGACCGGCCGCAGCCACCGGTCCAGCACGTACGCCCTGGTGTTCGCGATCGGCCGGCCGATCGGCACCTCGTCGACGCCGGGACGGCAGCGCCAGACCGTGGCGTCCACGGTGGTCTCGGTCGGGCCGTAGGTGTTGAACATGACCCGTCCCGCCGCCCAGCGGTCCACCACCTCGCGCGGGCACGCCTCGCCGCCCACCTCGATGACCATGTCCGGCGGGACGGCGTCCGGGTCCAGCCCGGCCAGCACCTGCGGCGGCAGCCACACGTGCGTCACCTGCTCCTCGGTCAGGAACGCCGCCAGCTCGGCCCCCGCCCGGCGATCCTGCGGCACCACGACCAGCGTCGCGCCGGACACCAGCGCCACCGACCAGTCCGTACAGAAGATGTCGAAGCCGGGCGAGGCGAACTGCGCCACCCGCGACGCGGACCCGGTGCCCACGCACGCCACCGCGGCCTCCACCGTGTTGGCGAAAGCGCCGTGCGGCACCACCACCGGCTTCGGTCGGCCCGTCGAGCCTGAGGTGTAGATGACGTAGGCGGGTTGTCGCGGCAGCGCACGTTCCTGGAGCGGGGTGTCCGGGAGGGCGGCCAGCTCGGCCGCGACCGCCGGATCGTCCAGCGCCACCACGGGGGCGTGTCCTGGCGTGTCCGCCCGTCCGACGACCACCACCGGTCCGGCGTCGGCCAGGATGCCGGCGATGCGGTCCGCGGGGTGGCTCACGTCGATGGACAGGTACGCGGCGCCCGCCTTGAGCACGGCGAGCACGGCCACGACGAGATCGATGCCGCGGTCCAGCGCGACGCCGACGATCGATTCCGGGCCCGCGCCGCGCGCTATGAGCAGCCGGGCCAGCCGGTTCGCCCGCGCGTCCAGCTCGGCGTAGGTCACCTGCGTGCCCTCGCAGGCCACGGCCACCGCGTAGGGCGTCCGCGCGGCCTGCGCCTCGACGCCCGCGACGACCGAGGTCAGGCGGTTCTCCGCCGCCGTGTCGTTCCACTCGTCGAGCAGCCGGTGCCGCTCGTCCTCGTCCAGGACGCCGATCGACGCGAGCGGTGTGTCCGCGCCGGCGTGGACGAGGTTCTCGACGGCTGTGGCGAGCAGGGCGCCCACCGCGTACGGGTCGATCGGCGGTACGACGTCGACCACCAGGCCGAGGGTGCGGCCGTCGTCGTCCACGGCCACGGAGAGGGGGAAGTTGTCGCGCTGCTGGGAGAAGGTGATGGTGATGCCGTCGAAGGCGTCGGTCGCCTGGTCGTCGGCGCTGTTGTGGCGGTAGTTGAACAGCGAGGTGAACAGCGGCGCGTCTCCTGGCACGCCGCTGGCCCGCTGCGCCACCGCCAGGGAGGCGTGCTCGTGGGCCAGGAGTTCGGCGAGCTGTCCGCGCATCCCGGTGACCGCCTGCGCGACCCCGGTCTCACCGACCTGGACCCGGACCGGCAGCGTGTTGATGTAGGGCCCGGGCACGCGGTCGGC
>NZ_JBEXLH010000124.1:0-5980 GCF_040609855.1 Nonomuraea sp. NPDC004580
TCGTTCCGGGAAGTGCTGGGGCGGGTGCGGGAGGCGGCGCTGGGGGCGCTGGCGCATCAGGACGTGCCGTTCGAGCGGCTGGTGGAGGAGCTGGCTCCGTCCCGGTCGCTGGCCCGGCATCCGCTGTTCCAGGTGATGCTCACCGTCCAGAACAACACCGACGCCACCCTGGACCTGCCCGGCATGGTCCACTCGGACCTCGCCAAGGGCGTGCTGGCGGCCCGCTTCGACCTCGACTTCAACGTCGGCGAGGTCTTCGACGAACATGGAGCCCCGGCCGGGCTCAGGGGGTCGCTGGTCGCGGCGGCCGACCTGTTCGACGAGGAGAGCGTGGAGCGGCTGGCACGCCGCTGGGTGCGGCTGCTGGAGAGCCTCGACACCCTCATGGACGCCCCGCTCTCCGCCGTGGACGTGCTCGACGACGCCGAGCGGCGCCAGGTCCTGGACACCTGGCAGGGATCGCCGGCGGCGCTGCCGCCCACGTCGGTGGTGCGGGAGATCGAGGCGCAGGCCGACCGCACGCCCGAGGGTGTGGCCGTGGTGTCGGGCGGCGCTCACCTGACGTACGCGCAGCTCGACGCCCGCGCGAACCGGCTGGCCCGGCACCTGATCACGCACGGCGTGGGGCCTGAGTCGCCGGTCGGCGTGCTGTTCAAGCGCGGCGTGGACGCCGTCGTCGCGCTGCTCGCCGTCTGGAAGGCGGGCGGCGTGTACGTGCCGATCGACGTCGAGTACCCGATCGAGCGGGCCGAGTACATGCTGCGGGACGCCGGCGTACGGGTCGTGGTGACGGACCGCGACATCTGCGCGCGGGTCGGGCTGGCCGCACGGACGTCCGGCGTCGAATGGGTGGTCATGAACGACCCCGCAGAGGCGGCCCGGCTGGCGAGCCTGCCGGACGCGCGGCCGGACGTGGCGATCGACGGTTCGAGCCTGGCGTACGTCATCTACACCTCGGGCTCGACCGGCGCCCCGAAGGGCGTGGGCGTGGCGCACGCCGGGCTGGTGAACCTCATCGAGGTGTTCGCCCCGATCATGGGCGTCGGGCCGGGGGCCGGCGTGCTGCAGTTCGCCTCGTTCGGCTTCGACGCGTCCGTACTGGACGTCGCCGTGACCCTGGCACGCGGCGGACGCCTCGTCGTCGCGCTGCCCGCCGAGCGGACCGACGCCGGGCTGCTGCGCGAGCTGGTGACCGCGGAACGGGTGTGCGCGGCCAGCGTGGTGCCGTCGCTGCTTGAGGTGATCGATCCGGCCGGCTGGCCGGGCGTCCAGGCGCTGCTCGTGGGCGCCGAGCCGATCGCGAGCGGGACGGCGCGCACCTGGTCGTGGGGCCGCCGCCTGGTCAACACCTACGGCCCCACGGAGGCGACGGTGATGGTGGCCGAGGGCCTCGTCGAGCACAACGGGACCCGCTCGGCGGTGCCGTTCGGCCGGCCGATCGCCAACACCCGGCTGTACGTGCTGGACGACCACCTGGCGCCGGTGCCGCCTGGCGTCGCCGGCGAGGTCTACATCGCGGGCGTCCAGGTGGCGCGCGGCTATGTCGGCCGGCCCGGGCTCACGGCGGAGCGTTTCGTGGCCTGCCCGTACGGCGGCCGCATGTACCGGACGGGAGACGTCGCCCGCTGGACCGCCGACGGCGAGCTGATCTTCGTGGGCCGGGTGGACGAGCAGGTGAAGATCCGCGGCATGCGGGTCGAGCCGGGCGAGGTGCGGGCGGTGCTGGCCACGCACCCGGACGTGGCCCAGGCAGCGGTGATCGTGCCCGCCGACGGGGGAGAGAAACGCCTGGTGGCGTACGTCGTGGGCGGCGACGCGGAGGACGTCCGGCGCTACGCCGCCGACCGGTTACCCGCCCACCTGGTGCCCTCGGCCGTGGTGGTGCTCGACGAGCTGCCCCTGACCGTCAACGGCAAGCTCGACCGCGCCGCCCTGCCCGCCTCCGTCGAACACCAGGCCGGCCGGGGGAGAGCCCCGGCCACGCCGCAGGAAGAGGCGCTGTGCGAGGTGTTCGCGCAGGTGCTCGGCCTGGAACGGGTCGGCGCCGACGACGACTTCTTCACCCTGGGCGGCCACTCCCTGCTGGCCATCCAGCTGGTCAACACGATCCGGCACGCCATCGGCGTCGAGGTCAGGATCGCCGACGTCTTCGACACGCCGACGGTGGCCGGTCTGGCCCACCGCATCGAACAGGGACGACCATCGCGTCCGGCGCTCCGGCCGATGCGTCGCGGACAGGAGGACTCCTGATGATCCCCTTGTCGTTCGCGCAGCGCCGGCTGTGGTTCATCCACCGGCTCGAGGGCCCGAACGCCGCCTACAACCTGCCCTTCGTCCTGCGGCTGACCGGCGACCTCGACCGCGACGCGCTCGGCGTGGCGCTGCGTGACGTCATCGGCCGGCACGAGGTGCTGCGGACGGTGTTCCCCGTCGAGGGCGGCGAGCCGTACCAGCGGATCCTGAGCATGGATGAGCTGGCGTGGGAGCTGCCGGTCGTCGAGGTGGACCCCGGCGCTCTCGACGGCGCGGTGGCCGAGGCGAAGGCGTGCGCCTTCGACCTCGCCCGTGAGGTGCCGATCCGGGCGTGGTTGTTCGTGGCGGGGCCCGGCGAGCAGGTCCTGGTGGTGGTGACGCACCACATCGCGGCGGACGGCTGGTCGATGGGGCCGCTCGCCCGGGACCTGTCGGCCGCCTATGAGGCACGCCGCGCCGGTCGGGCCCCGGCCTGGGAGCCGCTGCCGGTGCAGTACGCGGACTACACGTTGTGGCAGCGGGAGCTGCTCGGCGCGGAGGACGATCCGGGCAGCGTCCTGGCCCGGCAGATCGGGTTCTGGCGGGAGACGCTCGACGGCATCCCCGAAGAGCTGGACCTGCCCTATGACCGGCCCCGCCCGGCCGTGTCGAGCAATCGCGGGATCAGGGTGCCCGTCACGATCCCGGCCGACGTGCACCGGCGGCTGACCGAGATCGCCCGGACCGAACGGGCCACCCTTTTCATGACGTTGCAGGCCTCCCTCGCGGTGCTGCTGGCCAAGCTGGGCGCGGGCCGCGACATCCCGATCGGGTCCGCGCACGCCGGCCGTACCGACCAGGCCCTGAACGACCTGGTCGGCTTCTTCGTCAACACACTGGTTCTGCGCGCTGACCTGTCCGGGGATCCGACGTTCCGCGAGGTGCTGGGCCGGGTGCGGGCGGCGAGCGTGGCCGGCCTCGCCCACCAGGACGTGCCGTTCGAGCGGCTGGTGGAGGAGCTGGCGCCGTCGCGGTCGCTGTCCCGCCACCCCCTGTTCCAGGTGATGCTCAACCTGCAGAACAACGCCGCGGCGACCCTGGAGCTGGCCGGCGTGCGGGCGGGCGAGGAGGACGGCGCGGCCGAGGCGTCGTCCGCCAAGTTCGACCTGACCCTGAACATGGACGAGACGACCGACGAGCGGGGCACGCCGGCGGGGCTGCGCGGCTGGCTGACCGTGGCGGCCGACCTCTTCGACGCCGACACCGCCGAACGCCTCGCCCGCTGGTGGACCAGCGTGCTCACCGTGGTGGCCGGCGACCCCGCCGTACGCCTGTCCGGCGTGCGGGTGCTGGGAGCACGCGAACGCGACCGGCTGGTCAAGGACGGGAGCCCGCAGGGGACGCCGGTCCCCGCGCCGTCCGTGGCCGCCCTGTTCGAGGCGCAGACGGCCAGAACGCCCGAAGCCGTGGCCGTGACGCACGCCGGGACCGAGGTGTCGTACGCCGAACTCGACGCCCGCGCCAACCGGCTGGCCCACCACCTCATCGGGCACGGCGTCGGCCCGGAGTCGGTCGTCGGCCTCTGCCTGTCGCAGGGCACGGAGATGATCGCGGCCATCCTGGCGGTGTGGAAGGCGGGCGCGGCGTACCTGCCCATCGACCCGGAGCAGCCCGGGGAGCGGATCGCGTACATGCTGGCCGACAGCGCGGCGGCGCTGCTGCTGACGCGCGGCGGCTCGCCCGCGTGGCCGGTCCGCACGCTCGCGCTGGACGACCCGGAGACGGCGGCGCTGCTGGCCGGCGAGCCGGACACCGCGCCCGGCGGCCTGGCCGACCCCCGCAACCCCGCCTACGTCATCTACACCTCCGGCTCCACCGGCCTGCCCAAGGGCGTCGCGGTGACGCACGGCGCGCTCGCCAACTACGCCTCGGCGGTACCGCCTCGCCTGGGCTGGGACGTACCGGGCCGCGCCTACGCGCTGCTGCAGGGGCAGGCGACCGACCTCGGCAACACGGCGCTGCTGGCCGCCCTGGTCTCCGGCGGGCGGCTGCACGTCCTCGACGCCGACCAGGTCACCGACCCGGCGGCGGTCGCGGCTGGTCTGGCCGAGCAGCGCATCGACCACTTCAAGGCGGTGCCCTCGCACCTCGCGGCGCTCGGGACGTCCGGCCTGGAGCGGGTGCTGCCCGGCCGGTCGCTGGTGCTGGGCGGCGAGGCCGGCGCCCCCGAGTGGGTGGCGCGGCTGCTCGCGGCGGCCGGTGACCGCCCGGTGTTCAACCACTACGGGCCGACCGAGACCACCATCGGCGTCGTCACGACGCGGCTGGACCCGGGACGCGTGGCGGCCGGCGTGGTGCCGATCGGCCGGCCGATCGCGAACACGCGGGTGTTCGTCCTGGACGAGTGGCTGTCGCCGGTGCCGGTGGGCGCCGCCGGCGAGCTGTACGTCGCCGGGGCGGGCGTGGCGCGCGGCTATGTCAACCGGGCCGGGCTGACCGGCGAGCGGTTCGTGGCCTGCCCGTTCGGCGGTCCCGGCGAGCGCATGTACCGGACGGGCGACCGCGTGCGGTGGACGCCGGACGGCGAGCTGGTGTTCCTGTCCCGCGTGGACGACCAGGTGAAGATCCGCGGCTTCCGGGTCGAGCCGGGCGAGGTCCGTGCGGTGGTGCTGGAGCATCCCGACGTGGCGCAGGCGGCGGTGGCCGTCCGCGAGGACCGGCCCGGTGACAAGCGGCTGGTCGCGTACGTCGTCCCGGCCGGCGACCCGGCCGACCTCGCCGGCTCGGTCCGGCGCTTCGTCGCCGACCGTTTGCCCGCTCACATGGTGCCGTCGGCCGTGGTGGCGCTGTCGGCCTTGCCCCTGACCGCGAACGGCAAGCTGGACCGCAAGGCCCTGCCCGTCCCCGAGTACGCCGTGGGTGGTCGTGGCCCGGCCGACCCGCGCGAGGAGCTGTTGTGCGAGGGGTTCGCGCACGTGCTCGGGCTGGAGCGGGTCGGCGTGGACGACGACTTCTTCGCGCTGGGCGGCCATTCGCTGCTGGTGGTCTCCCTGGTGGAGTGGCTCCGGGCGCGGGGTGTGGCGGTGTCGGTGCGGGCGCTGTTCCAGACACCGACGGTCGCGGAACTGGCCGCAACCGCCGGGACGGAGCGTGTGGCCACACCGGCGAACCTGATCTCGCCGGCCGCCACGGAGATCACGCCGGAGATGCTCCCGCTGGTGGAGCTGTCCCAGGCGGACATCGACCGGATCGTGGCGGGAGTGCCGGGCGGTGCGGCGAACGTGGCCGACGTCTACCCGCTGGCTCCGCTTCAGGAAGGTCTGCTCTTCCATCACCTGCTCGCCGAGGGCGGCGACGACGCCTACGTGACACCCACGGTGCTGGCCTTCGACACACGCGCTCGGCTGGACGCCTTCACGGAGGCGTTGCAGCGGGTGATCGACCGTCATGACATCTTCCGTACGGCGGTGATGTGGGAGGGGCTGCCGGAGCCGGTCCAAGTGGTGTGGCGCAATGCGGAGCTGCCGGTATCCGAGGTGACCGGCGATCTGGTGGCCACGGTCGGCCTGTCGATGGATGTGGGCCGCGCGCCGCTTCTGGACGTGCACGTGACGCGGGACGATGATCGCTGGCTTGCTCTGGTGCGGGTGCACCACCTGGTGCAGGACCACCTCGGCCTGGAGGTGGTGCTGAGCGAGGTGGCGGCCTTCCTGGACGGGCGCGGCGACGACCTGCCCGAGCCGCTGCC
>NZ_JBEXLH010000125.1:0-5552 GCF_040609855.1 Nonomuraea sp. NPDC004580
CGGCAGGAGGCCGCTCCCGTGGCCGCCGCCACGACGCCGCCGTCCACTCCGTCCACGCCGCCCGCCACGCCGTCGGGGGCCGCGGCCGTGGACATCGCGACGCCGTCGCCCAAGTCGCTGGCCAAGCCCAAGGAACGCCGGGAGACCCCGAAGGTGGTCGTCACGGTCACCACCACCCCGCCGAGCCCGGCGACCACCGCGCCGACGCGGCCCGTACGGACGAAGTCGAGCAAGCCGAAGCCTCAGAAGACCGAGCCCGGGACCGAGGCGCCGCCGTCGGAGCCGCCGGCGCCGCAGTGGCGCTGCCGCTCCTGGCTCACGGCGGCCGGCGGGGTGGACATGTCGCCGTGCATGGCGGTGACCGGCGACACCATCCACCTGAAGGGCCAGGTCAGGGGGTCGGCGCGGTCCGACGTCCACATCCAGCTCTACGACACCGACGCCGACACGAACCTGTCGCAGCCGTTCATCTGCGCGGGTGTGCTCGCGCCGGCGGGCGGGGTCGCCACGTGCGGCCCGTTCACGATCAGCGTCCCGCGCAAGGGAGCGAAGACGGACGTGCGGCAGCGCTGGCGGCGTACCGGCAGCGGGTCGTGGAGCGGCGGAGCGGAGAGCCCCTACGTCGTCTGGTGAGCGCGTCACCGTGCGCGTCCGCCCGGGGCGCGCCGCAACACATCGACAATATGCGATATGTTGATCCGACTTGATGGCGTGATCGAGGAGGACTGCCATGAGCGGGAACGACCGCCTTGACCTCGGGCCTTTCGGCATCTACACCTTCGACTTCGAGCACCTGCCGGCGGCGCGGGTGCGGGATGCGGTCCAGGAGCTGGAGGAGCTGGGCTGGCCGGCCGTGTGGGTCCCCGAGCTGCTGGGACGCGAGGCGCTCTCGCACGCGGGCTTCCTGCTGGCGAGCACCGAGCGGCTCAAGGTGGTGAACGGCATCGCGCAGATCTGGTCGCGCGGAGCCCGGTGGGCGCACGGCGGCGCGCTCCTGCTGGCCGACGCCTACCCGGGACGGCACGTACTCGGGCTGGGGTTCGGCGGCGAGTCGAAGCCGGGGGTCAAGCCGCTGGGGGCGATGGCGGCGTACCTGGACGAGATGGACGCGCTCGAGACCGTGAACCCGGCGCCGCGGGTGCCGGTGCGGCGGATCCTGGCCGCGTACGGGCCGAAGATGCTGGAGCTGGCCCGCGACCGGACCGCGGGCGCCCAGACCTATCACGTGAACGTCGCGCACACCGCGCAGTCGCGCGAGCTGCTCGGGCCTGAGGCGTTCCTCGCGGTCGAGCATCCCGTGCTGTTCGAGTCCGACCCCGAGAAGGCCCGCGCGATCGCGCGCGAGCACCTGAGCCCCTACCTGTCCCAGCCGTACAACGTGGCCAAGTTCCGGCGGCTCGGCTATTCCGACGAGGAGATCGGTGGGGGCGGCAGCGACCGGCTGGTGGACGACTTCGTGTTCTGGGGCGAACCGGACGTCATCGCGGACAAGCTGCGCGCCCATCGCGAGGCCGGGGCCGACCACGTCACCGTCCAGGTGATCGGCGTGGAGCCGGGCGGGTCGGCGATGCCGCAGTGGCGGCTGCTCGCCGAGGCGCTCCTGCCCATCAGTACGATGTGAACACATCGATTTGACGAGGAGGCGGGGTGCCGATCGTCCTGGCGCTGCTGTGCGCGGCGCTCGCCCTACCCGAAGAGAGGCGCCCAAACGGATATGTAGGCATTGACGTGCATCGTCCTTATATGACGGTTTCAACGCTCACTTTCAGGAAAGAACCTTTCCCCTGACCGCTACCCCATCTGACCTCCGGGAGACCTCCATGCTCACACCCACCGCCCCCGTTCCCGCCGGCTCCCATGACGCGGCCGCGGGTGGAGGGGCGCGGGTGCTCTGCTCCGGCGACCCGTACGACCTGACGGGCACCGCGCACTCGTGGAGCGAGTTCGGCGAGGACGATCTGGGCACCCTCTACCGCTGCGACGTGTGCGGCGTGACCGACGTCGCACCCTGACCACCCGCCGCAAAAGGATTTGCGGACCACGACCGGCATCGGGCAGCCTTGCCCCCCGTGAAAATGCACGCCGACCAACTGCCGATCGCGGCCGGGACCGTACAGAAGCTGGTGGACGAGCAGTTCCCGCAGTGGCGCGGCCTGCCCGTCACCATGCTCGCCACCCAGGGCACGGTCAACGCCATCGCCCGCATCGGCGACCGCCTCGCCGCCCGCTTCCCGCTGCAGCCCGGCGACCCCGAGGCGGTGCGGCGCCGGCTGGAGGCGGAGGCGGGGGCGGCCCGCGAACTGGCCGCGGCCACCCGCTTCCCGGTGCCCGAGCCGATCGCGCTGGGCGAGCCCGGCGCGGACTACCCGCTCCCCTGGTCGGTGCAGACCTGGCTGCCGGGCACGGTGGCCACCGACGCCGACCCCGGCGAGTCGTCCGCATTCGCCCGCGACCTGGCCGACCTCATCGGCGACATCCGCGCCATCGGCACCCGCGGCCGCACGTTCTCCGGCCGGGGCAGGGGCGGCGACCTGCGCGCCCACGACGAGTGGATCGAGACCTGCTTCCGCAGCAGCGAGCACCTGATGGACGTCCCCCGCCTGCGCCGCGTCTGGGCGGACCTGCGCGAGCTGCCCCGCGAGTCCCCCGACGTGATGAACCACGGCGACCTCATCCCCGGCAACGTGCTCGTCGCGGACGGGCGGCTGGCCGGCGTGCTCGACACCGGCGGCCTCGGTGCCGCCGACCCCGCGCTCGACCTCGTCAGCGCCTGGCACCTGCTGGAGGCGGGGCCGCGCGAGGAACTGCGGGCCGCGCTCGGCTGCGGCGACCTGGAGTGGGAGCGCGGCAAGGCGTGGGCGTTCCAGCAGGCGATGGGCACGGTCTGGTATTACGTCGACAGCAACCCGCCGATGAGCCTCATGGGGCGGCGCACCCTGGAACGCATCCTTGCAGAAACCGGATGATTTTCCGCCCGACCGCCCTGGAGAATACGGGCATGTCCCAGGCGAAGTTGCGTACTGACCGGATCGATCTCGTCCCGCTCGCCGACGAGCATCTTGAGCACGAGATCGAGCTCGACTCCGATCCCGAGGTCATGCGCCATCTCACCGGCCGCGCCCGCACCCGCGAGGAGGTCGAGGCGGCGCACCGGCTGCGGCTGGAGGCCGCCGGCCGGGTCTCCGGGCTCGGGTTCTGGGCGGGGTTCGTGGCCGGGGAGTTCGTCGGGTGGTGGATCCTGGAGCCGCCCGAGCGCGCCGATCAGGGTCCGGTCGAGGGGCAGGCCGAGCTGGGTTACCGGCTGCTGCGCCGCTTCTGGCGGCGGGGCCTCGCCGGCGAGGGGGCGCGCGAGCTGCTGCGGCACGGCTTCGAGGACCTCGGACTCAACCGCGTCTTCGCCGAGACGATGGCGGTCAACGCCGCCTCCCGCGCCACGATGGCCTCCCTCGGCATGACGTACGTGCGTACGTTCCACCAGGACTGGGACGATCCGCTGCCCGGCAGCGAGCAGGGCGAGGTCGAGTACGCCATCACCCGCGACCAGTGGCTCTCCCACCGCGCCACCCACACCTGAGCGCCCCAATGACCGCGACCCGAGCCCGAGCACCCCACCCGCCGCCGACGACGGCTGACCGGCTCGCCCACCGGTGCTCGAAGCCCGCTACCCCGCCCTCATCCTGGCCAGCAGCGCCGGGCTCCAGTGCGTGCCGTAGATCTGCCGCAGCCGCTCCGACCGCCAGTCGGCACCGGTGACCACCCCGCGGCACGACGGCGCCCCGCATCGGCACGCCATCGACCACCCCTCGGCGCCGGTGTGCGTGGCATAGTCTACGGTCAGCTCCTCCCCCGGCTCGATGTCGCGGCGCGCGGTGAGCGTGGTCGCGTCCTGGTGCCACAGGGTCGGGTCGCAGGAGTGGTTGCCGTACCGGACGGGGTGCGCGGGGTCGAGGAGCAGGTGGACGCCGTCCTCGACGGTGATGCTGCTGTAGGGCGGTGTGAGGGCGGCCAGCGTGTCGTCGTCGATGACCCGGCCGCCGAGCCGCATCACCACCTCACCCCGGCGGATCCGCTCGACCGCGAACAGTCCGGTGCCCTCGATCGGCGAACGGCGTGGTTCGGCGGCGGGGCTGAGCCGGCTCTCGGCGTCGTAGGTCACAAGGTGATCGTAGGGTGCTGGGGTGAATACGTCCCGAGCATCCTGGCGCAACACCACCCACGACTGGGCGACCGACGTCGACCACCCCCATCTCGCCCATATCCGCGAGGACCCCGCCGCGTACGCACCCGGCGGGGTCCTGCACCTGATCCTCGAGGTCCTCGCCTACCCCGCGGACGAGGCGGCGGCCACGGGCGCCGGGCGCTGCACGGTCACCCTCCACCCCGACGGCTCGGTGTCGGTCGCCGACGAAGGGCGTGGCACCGACACCCGGTTCGACGAGCACGGCAGGCCCGTCAAGAAACCCGTGATGGCGTCCAAGGACCTGCGGTTCTTCGACCATCCGGGCGCGCAGACGCTGCCCGACGGGCACCCGCGGCGCGGCATGTCCGTCGTCGCCGCGCTCAGCGACTGGCTCGTCCACACCAACCGCAGGGCGAACGGGTCGTGGACGCAGCGGTACGAGCACGGCGTGCCCGTCACCGGCCTGGAGCCCGTGCCCGACGACGGCACCACGGGCACGACCGTGCACTTCCTGCCCGCTTCGCAGCTGCCGCCCCTGGTCGGTGACCTGCGGAGGTTCGTGTGGCCGGACCTGTCCGTCGCCTTTACATCGTAGATCACAAAGCGAGTACGCCGTCCTCCTCCTGGAAGGTGCCGGTGGGGCCGTCCTTTCCCATCATCGCCATGCGGGCGACGACCTGCGCGCTCACCTCGGCGGGCCGGCCGGCGATCGCGTTCCAGGCCGGCGCCTCCGACGCCATCGCCGCCCTCGCCGAACGCGGGCTCGGCGTCGGCATCCTCAGCGAGTCGATGGCGGCGGCCTACGGCGACCGGCTCGCCGCGCGGGTGATCGACGACGCGCAGGAGATCGCCCGGCTCGCTCTGACCTGGAAGACGCCGTACGGACCCGCCGTACGCGCCTTCCTCGCCCACGCCCGCCGCGCCTTCGCTCTCCCGGCCACCGCCTGACCCACCCTGCGGCGGAGAAGGCTTTGCCCCCCGCTGGGGGACTTCGCAGGGCGCGGTCGCCAGCGTGGGAAGCGTCTCGCGCCGAGACGGCGCCTTCGGGAAGCCGCATCGTCCATGTGCTCGTACGTCATGGAGGAGATCCCGATGTTCCCACCCTGCTCCTAGCCGCCGCCGTCATCCTGTCCGCCCTGATCGGTGCGGCCTGGACCAGCACGACCGGAGCCGCCACGGTGGCGCAGGACCCGGTCCCGCTGCCGCCCGTGCCCGGCGGCTCGGACGACCCGTACCTCGAACAGCCGCCCGACGCCGAGCACAACGCGGGGACAGCGCTAGGAGACTTCTGATGATGTTGCTGGTCAGGCTTCCGATCATGTAGGTCGAGGGTCAGGCTGGGTAGCATGATGGGGCGTCGTCCTGAGCGGCC
>NZ_JBEXLH010000126.1:0-5413 GCF_040609855.1 Nonomuraea sp. NPDC004580
CCGGCGTCCTCGGCCTGGACCGGGTCGGCGTGGACGACGACTTCTTCGACCTGGGCGGCCACTCGCTGCTGGCCGTACGGCTGATCAGCCGGATCAGGTCCGTGCTCGGCACGGAGGTGGCCGTCCGCACCCTGTTCGAGTGCCCGACGGTCGCCGGACTGGCCGCCCGCCTCACCGACGGCGACCGGGCCAGGACGCCCCTGACCGCGAGGCCACGTCCGGAACGGGTGCCGCTCTCGTACGCACAGCGCCGCCTCTGGTTCATCCAGCAGCTGGAGGGCCCGAGCGCCACGTACAACGTGCCCGTCATGCTGAAGCTGACCGGCCACCTCGACCGCGAGGCCCTGGCCGCCGCCCTGCGGGACGTGCTCGACCGGCACGAGTCCCTGCGCACGATCTTCCCCGCCCACGACGGCGAGCCGTACCAGCACGTGCTCGGCATGGACGAGACCGGCTGGACGCTGCACACCATGGACGCGGGCGCCGACCTCGACGCGGCCGTGGACGCCATCGTCGGCCACGCCTTCGACGTGTCGTCCGAGATCCCGGTACGCGCCGCGCTCCTCTCCGCAACCCCTGACGAGCACGTCCTCGTCATGGCCGTGCACCACATCGCCGGTGACGGCTGGTCGATGGGCCCGCTCGCGCAGGACGTCTCCACCGCGTACGCGGCCCGCAGGGAAGGCCGCGCCCCCGCCTGGCGGGACCTGCCCGTCCAGTACGCCGACTACGCGCTCTGGCAGCGCGACCTGCTCGGCGACGAGGACGACCCCGGCAGCGTCATCTCCCGCCAGGTCGCCTACTGGCGGGACACGCTGGACGGCGCGCCGCAGGAGCTGCCGCTGCCGTTCGACCGTCCACGCCCGGCCGTCGCCAGCCACCGCGGCCACCAGGCGGGCACACGGGTGAGCGCCGAGGTGCACGCCCGGCTGAGGGAGGTGGCGCGGGCCGAGGGCGTCACGCCGTTCATGGTGCTGGAGGGCGCGCTCGCCGTCCTGCTGTCCCGTCTCGGCGCCGGTGACGACATCGTGGTCGGGTCGGCCGGCGCGGGACGTACGGACGAGGCGCTGGACGGGCTGGTCGGCTGCTTCGTCAACGCGCTGGTGCTGCGCACGGACCTGTCGGGGAACCCGACGTTCCGCGAGGTGCTGGCCAGGGTGCGGGCGGCGAACCTGGGCGCCTTCGCCCACCAGGACGTGCCGTTCGAACGCCTGGTGGAGGAGCTCGCACCGTCCAGGTCGCTGGCGCGGCACCCGCTCTTCCAGGTCGTCTTCACCAAGCAGGACACCGTCGAAGCGGTGCTCGACCTGCCGGGCGTCGAGGCGAGCGGCATGCCGGCGGGGCTGTCGTCCGCCAAGTTCGACCTCGACGTGCTGGTAGGTGAGTCGTTCTGCGAGGACGGCACCCCGGCGGGCGTGTCCTGCTCGGTGACCGTCGCGGCCGACCTGTTCGAGGCGGGGACGGCGCGGCGCATCGCCGAGCGGTGGGTCCGCGTGCTGGAGGCGCTGACCGCCGACCCCGGGCTGCGGGTGGGCGCGGTGGACGTGGCGGGACCCGCCGAGCGGGAGCTGATGCTGCGGGAGTGGAACGGCCAGGCCGTGGACGTGCCGGCCGCGTCCGTGGCGGAGCTGTTCACGGCGCAGGCCGCCCGTACGCCGGGCGCGGTGGCGGTGACCTGCGCGGGCGACGACCTCACCTACGCCGAGCTGGACGCCAAGGCGAACCGGCTCGCCCGGTACCTCGCGGCCCAGGGCGTCGGCTCCGAGTCGGTGGTCGGGCTGTGCCTGCCGCGCGGCGTGGACGCCGTGGCCGCGATGCTGGCCGTGTGGAAGGCGGGTGGCGCCTACCTGCCCATCGACCCGGGCCAGCCCGTGGAGCGGACCGCGTACATGCTGGCCGACAGCAGGGCGATGCTGCTGCTGACCGTCGAGGAGATCCTGGAGGAGCTGCCCGCGGGACGGCTGCGCATGGTCGCCCTCGACGACCCCATGACCACCGCCCACCTCGCCGCCGTGCCGGAGAGCGCCCCTGACACGGTGACGAGGGCCGGCGGGACCGCGTACGTGATCTACACCTCGGGCTCGACGGGCCGCCCCAAGGGCGTGGCCGTCACCCACGGCGCGCTGGCCAACTACGTGACCTGCGTGCCGCCGCAGGTAGGGCTCGGCGCGCCGGGCGCCGCATACGCGCTGCTGCAGGCGCCGACCACCGACCTCGGCAACACCACGCTGTTCGCCTGCCTCGCCACCGGCGGACGCCTGCACATCCTCGACGCGGACCAGGTCACCGACCCGGCCGCGGTCGCGTCCTACCTGGCCGAGCACCGCATCGACCACCTCAAGGCGGTGCCCTCGCACCTCGCGGCGCTGGGGACGCGGGACTTGGAGGGGGTGCTGCCCGGACGGTCGCTGGTGCTGGGCGGCGAGGCCGCGCCGCCGGAATGGGTGGCCGACCTGCTCGCCGCCGCCGGCGAGCGCGCGGTGTTCAACCACTACGGGCCCACCGAGACCACGATCGGCGTCGTCACGGGACGCCTCACCCCCGCCCTGGTCGCCGGCGGGGTCGTGCCGCTCGGCCGGCCCATCGGCAACACGCGCGTGCTGGTGCTGGACGGCAACCTCACGCCGGTGCCCGTGGGCGTCGCGGGCGAGCTGTACGTCGCAGGCCCCGCCCTGGCCCGCGGTTACGTCGGCCGTCCTGGGCTGACCGCGGAACGGTTCGTGGCCTGCCCCTTCGGCGGGCGCATGTACCGGACCGGCGACCTCGCCAAGTGGACCGCCGACGGGCAGCTCGTGTTCGCCGGCCGGGTCGACGACCAGGTCAAGGTACGCGGCTTCCGCGTCGAACCCGGCGAGATCCAGGCCGTCATCGTCGCGAGCCCCCTGGTGGCCCAGGCCGCCGTGATCGCCCGCGAGGACACGCCGGGGGAGGTGCGGCTCGTCGCGTACGTCGTCCCGCACGACGACGGCCCCGACCTGCCGGACGAGGTCCGCCGCCACGCCGCCGCCCGCCTGCCCGAGCACATGGTGCCGTCGGCGGTGGTCACGCTCGCGGAGCTGCCGCTGACCTCGAACGGCAAGGTGGACCGCTGGGCCCTGCCCGCGCCCGAGTACTCCGGCGGCGGCGGCCGGCCGCCCGCCAACGCCCGCGAGGAGCTGCTGTGCGCGGCGTTCGCCGAGGTGCTGGGCCTTGAGCGGGTGGGCGTGGAGGACGACTTCTTCGCGCTGGGCGGTCACTCGCTGCTGGTGGTGTCGCTGGTCGAGCGGTTGCGGGCGCGCGGGGTGTCGGTGTCGGTGCGTGCGCTGTTCGAGACGCCGACGGTGGCCGGGCTCGCGGAGGCCGTCGCCGAGGAGGCCCGCGTGGAGGCGCCGCCCAGCGCCGTTCCCGAAGGCGCCGATGAGATCACGCCCGAGATGGTGCCGCTCGTCGGCCTGTCGCAGGCGGAGCTCGACCGGATCGCTTCCGGGGTGCCGGGCGGCGCGGCCAACGTCGCCGACATCTACCCGCTGGCGCCGCTGCAGGAAGGGCTGCTGTTCCACCACCTGCTCGCGGGTGAGGGCGGGGACGTCTACATGCGGCCGGTCGTCCTGGAGTTCGAGTCCAGGGAGCGGCTGGACGAGCTGGTGACGGCGTTGCAGCGGGTCATCGACCGGCACGACATCTTCCGTACGTCCCTGGCCTGGGAAGGGCTGCGGGAGCCCGTCCAGGTGGTGTGGCGGCGGGCCGTGCTGCCGGTCGAGACGGTGGAGCTGGACGCCTCCGGCGGCGACCTCGTCGATCAGCTCATCGCCACCGCCGGACTGTCCATGGACCTCGGCCGCGCGCCCCTGCTGGATCTGTGCACCGCCCGCGTCCCCGGCTCCGAGCGGTGGCTGGCCATGGTCCGCATGCACCACATGGTCCAGGACCGCACCGGCACCGACGTGCTGCTCACCGAAGTGGCCGCGTTCCTCGGCGGGCGTGGTGGTGAGCTGGCCGAGCCGGTGCCGTTCCGCAACTTCGTGGCTCAGGCCAGGAGCGGAGTCCGCGAGGAGGAACACGAGCGCTTCTTCGCGGGGCTCCTGGGCGACGTGGAAGAGCCCACAGCGCCGTTCGGGCTCCTGGACGTGCGCGGCGACGGCACCGACGTGCGGCGCGCCGTCGCGGAGATCGACGCCGGCCTGACCACCCGCGTACGGGACGTCGCCAGACGCCTGGCCGTCAGCCCGGCGACCGTGATGCACGTGGTGTGGGCCCGGGTGCTGGGGGCGGTGTCGGGGCGGGACGACGTGGTGTTCGGGACTGTGCTGTTCGGGCGGATGAACGCCGGGGTGGGGGCTGATCGGGTTCCCGGGCCGTTCATCAACACGCTGCCGGTGCGGGTGCGGCTGGGTGGCGGGGTCGGTGAGGTGGTGTCCGGGATGCGCGGGCAACTCGCTGAGCTGCTGATGCACGAGCACGCGCCGCTGGCCGTCGCCCAGCGGGCGAGCGGGGTGCCCGCCGACCTGCCGCTGTTCACCTCCATCCTCAACTACCAGCGCAGCACCGCCGACGAGACGGAAGAGGCGCCGGAGCTCGACGGTGTCCGGGTCGTGCGGGTGATCGATCGCACCAACTATCCGCTGTCGGTGGCGGTGGACGACCGGGGCGACGGGATGTCGGTCGTGGTCGATGCGGTCGCCGGGGTGGACGCGGGGGTCGTGGCCGGGCTGGTGTGCACGGCGATGGAGAACCTGGTCGAGGCGTTGGAGTCGGCTCCGCAGACGCCGCTGACGGGCGTAGGGGTCCTGGACGTGGCTGACCTGGAGCGGCTGGCCTCGTGGGGCGCCGGTCCCGCGGGTTCGTTGGCTGGGACGGTGGCGGAGCTGTTCGAGGCGCGGGTGGATCGGGATCCGGCTGCGGTGGCGGTGGTGAGTGAGCAGGGGGAGGTGTCGTTCGGCGAGCTTGAGGTCCGCGCGAATCGGCTGGCTCGTGTGCTGCTGAGCCGCGGGGTCGGGCCGGAGTCTGTGGTGGCGGTGGCGCTGGAACGCGGCGTGGATTTGGTCGTGGCGCTGCTGGGGGTGGTGAAGGCAGGTGCGGCCTATTTGCCGGTGGATGTCAGTTATCCGCAGGCGCGCATCGAGTCCATGCTCAGCCAAGCCGGGGTGCAGGTGGCTGTCGCGTCGCCGGGGTTGCTGCCGGATGCCGTGGACGTCGACGCTGGGGCGGATCTGCCGGGTGGCCGGTTGTCGGCTGATGAGCGGGGTGTGCTGCGCGTCGATCAGGCGGCGTATGTGATGTTCACGTCCGGTTCGACCGGGATGCCGAAGGGTGTGGTGGTCTCTAACGCCGGGGTCGGCGCGTTGGTCGAGGGCCAGCAACGCTGGCTCGGGGTGGGACCGGGCTCGCGGGTGGCGCAGTTCGCGTCGCCGGGTTTCGACACCTTCGGCTGGGA
>NZ_JBEXLH010000127.1:0-4932 GCF_040609855.1 Nonomuraea sp. NPDC004580
AGAAGGGGGACCTCTGCTGGTGAACATCCTTGCGGTGGGAGCTGGTGGGGGTCGCTGTGGCCCGGGCGTGGCGGGGGGCAGCGGCGCGCGGGGGTGGGGTCAGGTTGTCGCGGGGCGGCAGGTGCGGTCGCCGACGAAGACGTCGTCGACGGCCCACCAGCCGGACAGCTGGCCCCGGTAGTGGAGGCGGAGCCGTACGTCGGCCTGTCCGGCCGCGTCCGGCAGCGGGACGACGTGGACGGCCGGTCCCGGAGCGCCGGGGAAGCCCTTGGCCGACCACACGGTCTTCCAGGTACGGCCCCCGTCCACGCTGAGGTCGACGCCGGTCGTGGAGTTGACCGCCGGCTTCAGGTCGTGGGCGAACTCCAGGGTCGCCGAGGTCAGGCCGGTCAGGTCGTAGGAGGGGCTGGTCAGGTAGGTGTCCTGGAGGTGCCCCTTGCCGGAGTTCAGGGAGTCGACGATGGCGAACCCGCCCGCGCCGCCGGTGTGGTTGCCCCGGCCGCCGACGTCGGCGAAGACCCAGCCGGGCTGGTGAGCGTAGTTGGGGATGCGGGGGTCGAGGTTGGTGACCGTCCAGCCCTTGGGCGCCGAGGCGGCGTCGAACGGCTCGGTGCTGCCGTCGCGGATCACCTCGTAGCCGCGGGCGACGCAGGCCAGGGAGACGGTCAGGCCGAGGTCGAGCCGCCGGCCCGTCTCACCCATGGTGACCTGCTGGACGGACGGGTCGTAGCCGGGCTCGGTGGGGCGGGTGGTGAGGGTGTAGGTCGTCGAAGGGAGCAGGGACAGGGTGTAGGCGCCGGTGTCGGGGTCCGATTCGGCGTTCCACGTGTGGCCCTTGCCGTCGTCGGCGGTGATCTGCGCGGCGAGCCCGCGGCCGAGGCCGGAGGCGTCGGAGACGGTGCCGGTCAGGCCGATCCGCTCGGTCTGCGGCAGGGCGACGTCCAGGGTGAGGGGACCGTCCTTGGTCAGGGTGGCGGTTCTGGTCGTGGTCCGGTAGCCGAACGCCTCGGCCTTGAGCTGGTACTCCCCCGCGACGAGGGTGTAGCGGTAGGCGCCGTCGGCGCCGAGGGTGGAGGTGCGGGTGAGCGGGCCGGTGAGGGTGACGGTGGCGCCCTCGACCGGCCGGCCGGTGGTGGCGTCCGTGACGGTGCCGGACAGCGTGGCGGTGCCGCGCGTCCCGGCCTCGACCAGGGCCAGGGCGTCGAGGCGGCCTTCGCCGTGGACGGCGTTGTCGGCCGCGGTGCCGCCGCAGGTGGTGTCGTCGGTGTCGATGGCCGACAGGTCGAGCAGCAGGCGGGTGGCCGCGGTGTCGCGTACGTACTCGGGGCGGGCCGACCACAGCAGCGCGACCGCTCCCGCGACGTGCGGCGCCGCCATCGAGGTGCCGTTGTAGAAGGCGTAGGAGCCGCCGGGCACCGAGGAGCGGACGTTCACGCCCGGTGCGGAGATGTTCGGCTTGATCTCGCCGTCCTGGCCGGGACCGCGGCTGGAGAAGCTCGCGATCGTGTTGTCGACGTCGTACGCGCCGACCGAGTAGTTGATGATGCGCCCGCCGGGCGATCCTGAGGTCTGGCAGGCGGGGCCGTCGTTGCCGTTGGACCAGATGCCCATGATGCCGGAGGCCGCCCAGGCGAGCTGGATGTCCTCCATGAACGGCTGGGTGGTCAGGCTCGCGCCCCACGAGTTGTTGACGATGTGCGGGCGCTTGGAGGCGTCGGGGTCGGCGCCGGTGGAGTCGGTGGGCGCGAGCATCCACTGCGAGGACGCGACGAGGGCCTCCTCCGAGCATTGGCTGGTGGTGCAGCCCTTGGCGGCGATCCAGCGTACGCCGGGGGCGACGCCGATCTGGTTGCCCTGGCCGTCGTCGCCGGCCATGGTGCCCATGGTGTGGGTGCCGTGGGAGTTGTTGTCGCACGGCGCGTCGCTCGGGCACTCCCTGAGCGGGTCGTACCAGTTGTAGTCGTGGGTGAAGGTGCCGTCTGCGTTGCTGCCCCGGTAGCTCTTGACCAGGGCGGGGTGGTCGTACTGGACGCCGGAGTCGATGTTGGCGATGACGATGTCCTCGCCGCGGCGGCCGGTCCGCTCCCACACGTCGTCGGCGTTGATGTTGGACACGCCCCAGGCGAGGCTCGTCGCGGCGGCTGCCCCGGCGGGCGTGCTGCGGGTCGGCTCGGGGATGGTGTACGTGACGGGCGCGCGGATCTCCTCGACCCCGGGTAACTTCGCGATCTTCTTGGCCAGCGCCCGCGAGGCGTTCTTCACGTAGACGGCGTTGGTGACCCAGTACGCCGTGGACTTCACGCCCTCCGCCTTGAGCAGCTTGCGCAGCGGCTGCTGGTCGCGGTCGGCTCTGGCGTGCAGCCGTTCGACCACGTCCCGGCCGCGGGCGGTACGGCCGGCGATCTTCTTGGCTGGGGCCAGGTCGGCCTTGCCCGACATGCGCACCCAGAAGTCCGTGGTGGGGCGCGCGTCGAAGCCGGCCAGCACCTCCGGCGCGATCACCGGGTCGCCCGCGGCGGCCTGTGCGGGGACGGCGCCCGACAGGGCGGTGGCCAGCAGGGTCAGGGCGCACGCCAGGGCGGATGACTTTCGGGGAACTCTCATGTCACTTTCTCCCGCAGCTCAGGTGGGCGATCAGGCGGCGCGGCAGCAGTTGCGGGTAGCCGATGTCGGAGGGCTCGGTCCGGGTGGAGGTGCCGGTCACCCAGACGTCGTCGGGGCCGCTGCCGTCCACGTCGTGGAAGATGAAGCCGAACGCCTCCGGCTGCTCGCCCTGGGGCTTGGCCTCCTGCCAGGAGGCGCCGTCCCAGTGCTGCACGTGGAACACGCCCATGCTGCTGTCGTTGGTCAGGGCCCACACCTGGCCTGGGGCGGGGGCGTACAGCTTGAAGATGTCGCCGCCGTAGGGGCCCGGCTCGGGTGCGGGGACGGTGGTCCAGCTCTGGCCGTCCCAGTGGAGCAGGAGCGGCCTCGGGCTGCTCTGGCTGCCGGAGATGCCGGCGACCCAGACGTCGTCGGGGCCGGAGGCGTCGAGCGCGTACACCATCCCTTCCGCGCCGGGGTCGGGCAGCGCGACGTCGGACCAGGCCGTCCCGTCGTGGCGCAGGACCATCGGCTGGTACGCGCCCGTCTGCTCGTTCTTCTGGAAGCCGGCGGCCCAGACGCCGCCGCCCGGCACCGCCTTCACCGTTTTCAGGGTGGCGGCGGCGCGGCGGACGGCGGGGTGGTCGACGGTCGTCCATTCCGTGCCGTCCCAGCGCTGGATGAGCGCGCCCCCGGCCGGCCCGTCGACGCGGCCCACCGCCCACGCCTGGGAGGAGCTCACCGTGGCGACGTCCGCCAGCCAGGCCGGTCCGGCCTCCGGGCTCTGCGACGCGCCCGCCGGGGTGAGCGTCCAGCGGTTGCGGTCGAGGCGGGCCAGCACGCCCGTCCCGTCCGGCTGGAAGGAACCGTGCAGGTTGATCAGCGACCAGCCGCCGCCGGCGGTGAAAGAGCCGGCGCCCATCTGGAAGAGGCTCCCGGTACGCGGGGGCACCGGGATCTGGGGGCCGTTCTCGACCAGCTCGCGGCCGTTCCAGCGCAGCGACCTGGCGCCCTCCTCGAGCTGTTCGGAGAAGCGCACGTCGTCGCGCGAGACCACGTCGACGTCGACGACGCCCTCGCTCGCGGGCGCGTCGAGCATCGTCCAGGTCGGTACGCAGTCCGTCCCGGCCGCGGCGGGAGCCTGCGTGGCGGAGGTGGCGGCGGTGCTCAGCAGGGCGGTCAGGCCGGCCGCGACGGTGGCTCTCACGGTGGCCCTGACGGTGGCACTGCGCAGCCGCCTGCGGGGAGATCGTGGTGTTCGCATCAGGGTCCTCCTAGAAGGCGCCGGTGCCGTTGGGGGTGCCCATGCCGCTGGGCCCGTCGTAGCCGCGCGCCGCGGTGCAGATCTTGCCGCCGCCGCAGGCGCCGTTGCTTCCGGCGGTGATGTCGTTCAGGTACTGGGCGGAGGCGTAGAGCCGCCGGCCCGCCGGGGTGGGTGAGCCGGTGCCGGCCAGGCCGTGGACGCCGGCGATGAACGCCGCCGCGACGGGGGTGCCGGCGGCGGTGCCCCAGCCGCCCAGGCCGGTGCTGTAGACCTGGACCGGGGTGTCGGCGGAGCCCACCGCCGCGACGTCGGCCACGGTGCGCCGGCTTCCGCACGCTCCGGCCGGCTGCCAGGCCGGCCGCGTCACGTACATCGAGCAGCCGGAGGCGGTGTCGCGCCAGACGGACTCGTTCCAGCCGCGCGTGGTGGCGGGGTCCCGGTAGAGCTGGGTGCCGCCGACGGCGATCACCGACGGGTAGGCGGCGGGCAGGATCTGGCGGCCGCCGTTGTTGAAGCCCTGGCCGGAGGGGGCGACGACGGTGGTCGGCGCGTGGTCGAAGCGGGCGGCCAGGGCGTTCTGGCCGTCGTACTCGGCCACGCCCCACATGGGCACGACCGCGGTGACGCCCTGCGCGGCGGCCTGGTCCACGGCCGCCGCCATGCTGGCCAGGGAAGGGTCGTCGGCCTGCACCAGCAGGAGCTTGCAGTTCGGGCAGGCCGCCGCGGCGAGCTGCAGCCCGACGCTGCTGTGCACCGCCCAGGCGGGGCTCGGGGCGGGCGGTGTGTCGCCGCCCCGCTGGTTGATCTTCTTGAAGCACGGGAAGTCGGCGTCGCACGGGGGCATGCCGTTCGCCTTGCGGTACTCGGCCAGCTCGTGCCCGGCCGCGGGGTTGTCGTACGGGGTGACGACGGCCACGCTCTGGCCGCCGCCGAGCCAGTCCGCGGGCAGCCGGTAGGCCTCCTGGAGGTCTCCGGCGGTCAGGGGGCCGCCTCCCGGCGCAGCCGCCCGGTGTTCTGGAGCATCTCGCGCTGCTGCTCGATCGCGTCCGCCTCGGGCGTCTCGATCGACAGCTCTTCCTCTTCTT
>NZ_JBEXLH010000128.1:0-4683 GCF_040609855.1 Nonomuraea sp. NPDC004580
GACTGAGTCAGGTGGATGTGCTGAAGGCTCGCCGGATGTCCGGCGAGCCTTCAGGTGAGCGGGTGACCTCGCAAAAGTGCCACCGTGGTTCCGGGCCGGTGGGGGCCGGGGTGGCCGTCTCCTCCTGCGCAGGTTCGGAGGGGGCCTGTTCCCGGCGTCGGCCAGGAATGACGGGTGGTTAGAACGACTCCACGGCCCGGCGGGCCTCGGCGTCGAGGACGCCCCAGCTGATGAGCTCCTCGGTCAGCTCACTCGGCGACTTGTCGTAGATGACCGCCAGGGAGCGCAGGTCCTCCTGGCGGATCGACAGCACCTTGCCGTTGTAGTCACCGCGCTGGCTCTGGATGGTGGCGGCGTACCGGGCGAGTGCGCCGGCCTTCTCCTTCGGCAGCGTGGCGAGGCGCTCCAGGTCGATCACAAGCTTGGGCGTCGGCCCGAGCGGGCTGGGGGCGGCTCCGCCCGGCAGCAGCTCGGAGACGGGCACCCCGTAGAAGTCGGCAAGCTCGGCAAGCTTCTGCACGGTCACGGCGCGGTCGCCACGCTCGTACGACCCCACGACGACGGCTTTCCACCGGCCACGCGACTTCTCTTCGACTCCGTGCAGGGACAGGCCCTGCTGGGTGCGGATGGCGCGGAGTCGTGCACCCAGCGACTTTGCGTACTCAGACGGCATGGTGTGGCCCCCCGGCTCTCGTATGTATCGCTCTCAGTAGATTGTGCTCCCTTGCGGCGTATGCCCGGGCCACCGGGGGGTCTGGTGCCAGGCTCGGCACCATCGGTAGCCATGGCCCTGGGTTTACCCCAGAACGCCGCGCGGTGTGGTTACGCACAGTGACGGTAAAGGGGTGGACGCCTAAGGTCAAGCTGATTGGAAAAAAGATGCCGAATCCGGTCCGGTAGGGATCGCCACATTCGCCCCTCTTGTCGCGCTGGTAACACTACTTCGTCAGAGTTTGACGAGAAATCGCCACCCGCTCAGGGCTGCCTGGTCAGGATCATGACGGGGCAGGTCGCGGCCTTGATGATCTTGATGGAGGTGTCCCCGAGGAAGACCCTCCTGAGTGGCCCGGTGTCGCTGGAAGCGCATATGATCATCTCGCCGGGCAGCCACGAGGTCGCGCCGAGCGCCTGCGCCACGTTGCGGCCCTCCAGCACCTCGACCTCCACGGGTGCCTGCGAGCGCCGGTGCCCGCGTGCCGCCGTGCGCAGGTCCGCCGCGGCCTGGTCGCGCAGGCGTACGAGCATCTCCTCCTCGATCCGCGCCCGCCTGCCGCTGCTGAGCAGCAGCGTGACCAGGCGCAGCGGCACGCCCAGCGTGGCCGCCGTCGCGGCGGCGACCTTGACGGCCTGGTCGCAGCCGGGGCCGCGCCGATAGGCGAGCGTGATGCGGTCGAAGGCGGCGGGCGGCGTCTCGCCGAAGCCGCGCGGCGCGAGCAGGACGGGAACGGAGGAGGAGTGCAGCAGCTGGTCGGCGGTGCTGCCCAAGGCGATGCGGCCCTTGCCGCCGCCCGGCGCGGGGCCGATCACCACGACGTCGGCGCCCCGCTCGCGGGCCAGCTCCACCAGGCCGCGCCCGCTGCCCCGATGGGCGGTGACGACGTAGCCGGCCTCGTCGCCGGCCAGCTCGCGGGCCTGGGCGAGCGCGGTGTCGGCCTGCTCGCGCAGGTACGCCCGCCAGGCGCTCTCCTCGGCCCGCGCGGGCCCGGGAGTGGAGACGGCGGGCGGCCGCACGTACGCGACCGACAGCCGGGCCCCCGCCTGGGAGGCGAGCAGGACGGCCAGCGCCAGCCCGTCGTGTCCCCGCGGCCCCGGCACGTATCCGGCCAGCACGTCGTCGAGCTTCATTCAGCGCACCTCGGCATTCAGCCGCGAATGGCCATAGCCGTACAGGAAGTAGCAGACCAGGCCGGCGAGCATCCACAGCCCGAAGGCCAGCCACGTCACCCCGGCGAGGCCGGCCATGACCACGACGCACAGGATCGCGCCGAGCACCGGCGTGGCGGGAAAGAGCGGCGTGCGGAAGCTGCGCGGCAGCTCGGGGCTGCGGTAGCGGAGCACGAGCACGCCGACGTTGACGATGGCGAACGCGAACAGCGTGCCGATGCTCGTCGCCTCGGCGAGCTGCCCGAGCGGCACCAGCCCGGCCAGCACGGAGATGAACGCGGCCACGATCAGCGTGTTGAGCACCGGCACCTGGCGGCGCGGGTTCACCCGCTGGAAGACGCGCGGGATCAGGCCGTCGCGCGACATCGCGAACAGGATGCGGGTCTGGCCGTAGATGACGGTCAGCACGACGCTGGCGATCGCGATGACCGCGCCGAACGAGACGATCAGCCCCGGCCAGGTGGCGCCGATCGCCAGGTCGGCGATGTACGACAGGCTCGCCTCTGTGCTGTCGGGGTCGAAGTCCTGCCACGGCATGGCCCCGATCGCGGCCAGGGCCACCGCGACGTACACGACGGTCACGATGAGCAGCGACAGCAGGATCGCCAGCGGGAGGTCGCGCTTGGGGTTCCTGGCCTCCTCACCGGCGGTGGAGGCGGCGTCGAAGCCGATGTAGGAGAAGAACACCTGCGAGGCCGCCGCCGTGATGCCGGCCACCCCCATGGGCGCGAACGGTGTGAGGTTGCCGGAATCGAAGGCGGTGAACGCCACCACGCAGAAGAAGGCCAGCACCGCGACCTTGACGAGCACGAAGACGGCGTTGGCCGTGGCGCTCTCGGAAGCGCCGTGGAGCAGCAGCCAGGTGGCCAGCAGCACGATGACGATGGCGGTGACGTTCACCACGCCGCCGTCCTGGCCGGGGGAGCGGGTGATCGCGTCGGGCAGTGTGAAGCCGAACAGCGAGCGCAGGAACGCGTTGACGTATTCGCCCCAGCCGACCGCCACGGCCGCCACGGAGACGGCGTACTCCAGCATCAGGCACCAGCCGCAGATCCAGGCCACCAGCTCGCCCAGCGTCGCGTACGCGTAGGAGTAGGACGAGCCGGACACCGGGATCGTCCCGGCGAGCTCGGCGTACGACAGCGCCGAGAACAGCGCCGTGATCGCCGCCAGCACGAACGACAGCACCACCGCGGGCCCCGCCTTGGGCACCGCCTGCCCGAGGATCACAAAGATCCCCGTGCCCAGCGTGGCGCCCACGCTGAACAGCGTCAGCTGCCACAGCGACATCGTGCGGCGCAGCTCGCCGCCTTCACCGTGCCCGCCCTCGGCCACGATGCGGGCGGTCGGCTTGGTACGGAAGAGCCGTCGGGCCAGTGTCACGGACACCCCCTACAGCGTGCTCGTCAGCGGCCACCTGCCGTTGGGCGTCACGATCGTTCCCGCCGTGCCGCCGAGTATGCTCTCGGCCTGGTCAAGGCGGCCGATGGCGGCCATGTCGCCGGTCGTCTCGACGAACCGGCAGACCGCCTCCACCTTCGGCCCCATCGACCCGGCGGGGAAGTCGAGCGCGCGCAGCTCGTGCGGCGTGGTGTGGCCGATCGCGCGCTCCTCCGGGGTGCCGAAGCCGCGCATGACGTGCGGCACGTCGGTCAGGCTGAGGAAGGCGTCGCAGTCGAGCGCCTCGGCCAGCAGCGCGGTCGTCAGGTCCTTGTCGACGACCGCCTCGACGCCGGTCAGCCGGCCGCGCTCGTCGCGGACGACGGGGATGCCGCCGCCGCCCGCGCACACCACGATCACGCCCTCGCCCATCATCCGGCGGATCAGCCGGGTCTCGACGACGCGCCGCGGGGCGGGGGAGGGCACGACGCGGCGCCAGTGGGAGCCGTCCTGCTTGACGGTCCAGCCGTGCTCGGCGGCCAGCTTCTCGGCCTCCTCCCGGTCGTAGACCTGCCCGACGAACTTGGCGGGCGCCGCGAACGCCGGATCGACGGCCGAGACCAGCGTCTGCGTCACCATGGCCAGCACCTGGCGGCCGGGCAGCGCGTTCTGCAGCGCCTGCTGCATCCAGTAGCCGAGCAGGCCCTGCGTCTGCGCGCCGAGCGCGTCGAACGGGTAGGGGCCGCTCAGGCCAGGGTCTGCGGCGCTCTGCATGGCCAGCATCCCGACCTGGGGCCCGTTGCCGTGGGTGATGACCAGCTCGTGGCGTCCTGCCAGGCCCGCCAGCGTCCTGACCGCGGCGCGCACGTTGGCCACCTGCGTGGCGGCGTCGGGACGCTCGCCGCGCCGCAGCACCGCGTTGCCGCCGAGCGCCACGATGACCCGCACCTCAGCAGCCTCCCAGCGTCGCGACCATGACGGCCTTGGCCGCGTGCAGCCGGTTCGCGGCCTGGCCGAAGACGATCGAGCGGGGCGAGTCGAAGACGGCGCCGGTCACCTCCAGCGCGTCGAGCCCGGTGCGGTCGAAGATCTCGGCGCCGACCTTCGTCCGCCGGTCGTGGAAGGCCGGCAGGCAGCGCATGAACCGCACCGCCGGGTTGCCCGTCGCCCGCACCACGGCGTCGTTCACCTGGTACGGCAGCAGCAGGCCGTCGTACATGCGGCCCAGCGCCCGTGCGGTGTCGGCGACCGACTCCTCGTGCCCGAGCTGCGAGTCCCCTGGACCGAGGTACGTCGTGTGCGCCCCCTGCTCGCGGGCCGCCACCTCGAACGCGCAGCGCGTCCGCGTCGAGGTCGGTCAGCTCGGCGCCTTCCGCGAGCGTGACGAAGAGCAGCTGCCGGCCCTCCTGCCCGAGCTGG
>NZ_JBEXLH010000129.1:0-3899 GCF_040609855.1 Nonomuraea sp. NPDC004580
TCAACCGGACCAAGGACACACGACGTCGGCGGGCAACCACTCCCGATTTTCAGCCCAGAACGGGCCTCCCGCTAGGGAGATCGGAGACTAACCCCCTCACCACGCGACCTGCCGGTGAGCCAGGCCAGCATGTCGTGCGGCGCGCCGCGGACGGCAGGACCGTCGCCGAGCTCGCGGGTGGCGGTGATCCGGCCGTCCTCGACGAGCTCGATCCGGCCCACCACCCTGTGGTCGCGGGGCCAGGTGGCCAGGCAGTCGTGCAGCTCCCGGCGTACGAAGGAGGCGGGCCAGCCGGCGGGGGTGTGATCGGCGGCCAGGTCGACGTGGTGGAAGCCGATCTCGCGCAGCCGGCGGACGAGCAGGTACCAGGCGGGGTGCGGCGGCGGGCGCATGCCCTCCACCTGCACCGACCAGGCGTACGCGGGCAGGTCGCGGATGGCGGCGGCCAGGCGGGCGGCGCCGTCCTCCAGCTCGGCGAGATGGCGGGCCACGGGGTGGGTCGCGGCGGCCTCGATCGCGGCGGACCTGGCGGCGAACGAGGCGTACTGAGGGGTGCGGACGCCGGTTCGCGCCCAGGTCAGCAGGTTGAGGTGGGAGTCGGCGTTCTTGGCGAGGTGGGCGAGCACGTGGCCCCTGGTCCAGTCCGGCAGGAGCGAGGGGGCGGCGAGGTCGGCGTCGGAGAGGGACGCGGCCGTGGCCAGCAGCCGGTTGGTGGCCACGGCCAGCTCGGCCTGCAGCGCGGGTAGGACGCTCATGTACGGATATTTCACCATCTGCGGCAGCCGACCCTGGGAGGGCATAAAACCGCAGGTCAGCAAGTTGACATTCCAAGGGGTCCTCCCCTGCCGGGAGATGGCCGTAACCTGGGAGAGACGGATTTTCGGGGGCCGTGGATCGGGCCGCCGAAATTGTCGGAGCCGCCGTCTACCATCCCCCGTGGACCTATCCGCCTTTTGACTTCCGGGATCGCCGTGGCTGACCGCCTGATCGTGCGTGGTGCACGAGAACACAACCTCAAAGACGTCTCGCTGGATCTGCCGCGAGACTCGCTGATCGTCTTCACCGGCCTATCCGGCTCGGGCAAGTCGAGCCTGGCCTTCGACACGATCTTCGCTGAGGGCCAGCGGCGCTACGTCGAGTCGCTGTCGGCGTACGCCCGCCAGTTCCTCGGCCAGATGGACAAGCCCGACGTCGACTTCATCGAGGGCCTGTCGCCGGCGGTCTCCATCGACCAGAAGGCCACCAGCAAGAACCCCCGCTCCACCGTCGGCACCATCACCGAGGTCTACGACTACCTGCGGCTGCTGTGGGCCCGCATCGGCAAGCCGCACTGCCCGGTGTGCGCGCGGCCGATCGCCCGCCAGTCGCCGCAGCAGATCGTCGACCGCGTGATGGACCTCGAAGAGGGCACCAGGTTCCAGGTCCTCGCGCCGGTCGTCAGGGGGCGCAAGGGCGAATACGCCGAGCTGTTCCGCGAGCTGCAGACCAAGGGCTTCGCCAGGGCGCGGGTCGACGGCACCGTCGTGCGCCTGGAGGAGCCGCCGACGCTGAAGAAGTACGAGAAGCACGACATCGAGGTCATCGTCGACCGCCTGTCGGTCAAGGAGTCGGCGCGGCGGCGGCTCAACGACTCCGTCGAGACGGCGCTGCAGCTGTCCGGCGGCACGATCACGCTGGAATTCGTCGACCTGCCGGAAGACGACCCCAACCGCGAGCGCTTCTACTCCGAGCACCTCTACTGCCCCTACGACGACCTGTCGTTCGAGGAGATGGAGCCGCGCTCGTTCTCCTTCAACTCGCCGTTCGGCGCCTGCCCCGAGTGCACAGGTCTCGGCACCAAGATGGAGGTCGACCCCGACCTCGTCGTGCCCGACCCCGAGCGCGCGCTCGGCGACGGCGCCATCCACCCCTGGTCGGGCGGCCACACCAGCGAATACTTCACCAGGCTGATCGAGGCGCTCGGCCACGCCATGGGGTTCGGCCTCGACACGCCGTGGGAGCGGCTGCCGAAGAAGGCCCAGAAGTCGCTGCTCTACGGGCACGAAGAGCAGATCCACGTGCGCTACAGCAACCGCTTCGGCCGCCAGCGCGCCTATTACACCACCTACGACGGCGTCATCCCGTGGGTGCAGCGCAGGCACGCCGAGGCCGAGAGCGACGCGGCGCGCGAGCGCTTCGAGGGCTACATGCGCGAGATCCCGTGTCCCGCCTGTAAGGGGGCCAGGCTCAAGCCGGTCAGCCTGTCGGTCACGGTCGCCGGGAAGTCGATCGCCGAGGTCTCGTCGATGTCGATCGGCGAGTGCGCCAAGTTCCTCGCCGCGCTCAAGCTGTCCGACCGCGACATGCAGATCGCCGAGCGGGTGGTCAAGGAGATCAACGCCCGCATGGGCTTCCTGCTCGACGTCGGCCTCGACTACCTCACGATGGACCGCGCCGCCGCCACCCTCGCCGGCGGCGAGGCGCAGCGCATCAGGCTCGCCACGCAGATCGGCTCCGGGCTGGTCGGCGTGCTCTACGTGCTCGACGAGCCGTCCATCGGGCTGCACCAGCGCGACAACATGCGGCTGCTCGACACCCTGATCAGGCTGCGCGACATGGGCAACACGCTGATCGTGGTCGAGCACGACGAGGACACCATCGCCGCCGCCGACTGGGTGGTCGACATCGGGCCGGGCGCCGGCGAGCACGGCGGCCAGGTCGTGGTGTCCGGCACCGTCCAGGACCTCCTCGCCAGCGAGGAGTCGATGACCGGCGCGTACCTGTCGGGGCGCAAGAGCATCGCCGTGCCCGCCAAGCGCCGCAAGCGCGACAAGAAGCGGCAGATCACCGTCAAGGGGGCGCGCGAGCACAACCTCAAGGGCGTCGACATCGAGTTCCCGCTCGGCGTGTTCACCGCGGTCACCGGGGTGTCGGGGTCGGGCAAGTCGACGCTGGTCAACGACATCCTCTACAACGCGCTGGCCAAGGAGCTCAACGGCGCCCGTACGGTGCCGGGGCGGCACTCCCGCATCAACGGCATGGACCAGGTCGACAAGGTCGTCCACGTCGACCAGTCGCCGATCGGGCGCACCCCGCGCTCCAACCCGGCCACCTACACCGGCGTCTTCGACCACGTCCGCAAGCTGTTCGCGGCCACGGCCGAGGCGAAGGTGCGCGGCTACCAGCCGGGGCGCTTCAGCTTCAACGTCAAGGGCGGGCGCTGCGAGGCGTGCGCGGGCGACGGCACCATCAAGATCGAGATGAACTTCCTGCCCGACGTCTACGTCCCCTGCGAGGTCTGCCACGGCGCCCGCTACAACAGGGAGACGCTGGAGGTCCACTACAAGGGCAAGACGATCGCCGAGGTGCTCGACATGCCGATCGAAGAGGCCCTCGGCTTCTTCGACGCGATCCCCGCCATCAAGCGGCACCTGCAGACGCTCAACGACGTGGGGCTCGGTTACGTACGCCTCGGGCAGCCGGCCACCACGCTGTCCGGCGGTGAGGCGCAGCGCGTCAAGCTGGCCTCCGAGCTGCAGCGGCGGCAGACCGGGCGGACGATCTACGTCCTCGACGAGCCCACCACCGGGCTGCACTTCGAGGACATCAGGCGGCTGCTCGGCGTGCTGGGGCGGCTGGTCGACGGCGGCAACACCGTCATCGTCATCGAGCACAACCTCGACGTCATCAAGACCGCCGACTGGATCATCGACATGGGTCCCGAGGGCGGGTCGCGCGGCGGCACGCTGGTGGCGGCGGGGACGCCGGAGGAGGTCGCGCTGGTGGACGACAGCCACACGGGCCGCTTCCTGCGCAAGATCCTCTCCCTCTGACAGAGATGATGTAGGTGAGCACCTCCCGCCAGTCCTGACCCACCCTCTGACTGACCTCGGGTCTTCAACGGGATCTGTCGGTCTGAA
>NZ_JBEXLH010000130.1:0-3867 GCF_040609855.1 Nonomuraea sp. NPDC004580
GGCCAGCGCCGCCGCCGCGCTCTCGTACGCCGAGTTCGCCGGCCTCATCCCGAAGGCCGGCTCCGCCTACACCTACGGCTACGCGGTGCTCGGCGCCCCGGCCGGCGCGCAGGGAGTCGCGGGACGGCCGGGCGCGGAAGTCGTCTCCGCCGCGGACATCGTCGCGCCGGAAGTCGCCCCGGCCACCGCGGGCACCGCGGGAGTCCCCTCCGCGCGTGCCGCCGCCACGGGTGTCACCGGAGCGGAAGGCGGGACGCCCGCCACGGCCGGAGCCGCCGGCACGTCCACGACCGCGTCCATCACCGGACGGGGTGCTACGCCTGTTGATCACTTTGTCGTCTCCTCGAGATTTTCCACGTCGTCGGGGAGGAAGGGGGCGAGCTCAGGCAGCTCGCTCAGATCCCGCAGTCCCAGACGTTCAAGGAAGTATGAGCTTGTCCGGTAGAGCACTGCCTGGCTCTCCGGGTCGGTGCCGGCCTCCTCGACCAGCCCCCTCGCGACGAGCGTCCGCATGACGCCGTCGCTGTTGACGCCGCGCACCGCGGCGACGCGGGCACGGCTCACCGGTTGCCGGTAGGCCACGACCGCGAGTGTCTCCAGCGCGGCCTGGGTCAGCCGCGTCTGCTGGCCGTCGCGTACGAACCGCTCGACCAGCGCCGCGCAGTCGGCACGCGTGTAAAAGCGCCAGCCGCCCGCGACTTCTCGCAAATCAAAACCCCGCCCGGCGGCGGTGTATTCCGCCGCCAGTGCGCGCAACGCAGCGGCCACCTGATGCGTCGGCCGCTCCAGCACCTGAGCCAGCGTCACCTCGGCGACGGGCTCATCAACCACCATCAGGATAGCCTCAAGCGCCGCCTCCAACGACGGCCCCTCTCCGCCGTCCCCGCCGCCACCGGCGTGACCAGGCTCTTCACCCCCACGAGCAGCCGCCGCCGCAGAAGGCTTCTCGGCCTCGCCGGCATCTCGCCACCCGGCCCGCGGAACGCCCTCATCCGCCTCGTCCCGCACCCGGGAACGGGCCTCATCCACCGAAGGGGCCGCCGGCTCAGCCTCCGAAGACTCGGGCGTGTCCGGCGTCTCCGCGACCTCAGCCTTGTCCGGTGTCTGCGCGGCCTCAGGCGCGTCCGGTGCCTGCGCGGGCTCAACCGCCGAGGACGCCGCATCGGATGCCTGCGCGGCCTCGTCCGGCGTCTCCGGCTCCCCTGCGGCCGCGTTCGCCTCCGCCTGCCCGGCGTGTGGCGGTGCGTCGTCGACGGGCCCAAGGCCGGCCGCGTCGCCGGGCTCGGTGGCGTCGGTGCCCTCCACGCGAGGGGCGCCCGGCTGGACCAGGGAGCCGGGGAGGGTCATCCAGGCGGGCAGGGGCGGGTCGGAGTCGGGTGAGCGGCGTGGGTTGGGCAGCGGGTTGTCGTCAGTCATCAGTGCGTTTCTCCGCCGGTTCCTCGTAGTCGTCCCCCACCGCGACGTCGCCGTCGTCGGTGCCCGTCCAGGTCACGTGCAGCTCCCCCAGCGGCTCGACCTGGTCGAACGAGACCGCCGACTCGCGGAAGAGCTCAAGCACGGCCAGGAAGCGCGCGATCACCTCGATGGTGCCCGCGCAGTCGGCGGTGAGGGCGCGGAAAGTGGCCCGCCGCATCCGGCGCAGGTGCATGACCAGGATGGCGGCCTGCTCTTTGACGCTGGCGAGCGGCTGGTAGATGTGGCCGACGCTCACGGTGGGCGGCAGCTTGGGGGTGAACGCCTTGGCCGCGATGCGGGCGAGCTGCTCGGGCCCGATGCCGAGGATCAGCTCGGGCAGCAGGTTGGCGAACTGCTCCTCCATCGGCACCGTACGCGGGAAGCGCAGCGCCTCCTCGGCCATCCGCCCGGCGAAGACCTTGGCCACTTCCTTGTAGGCCTTGTACTGCAGCAGCCGCGCGAACAGCAGGTCTCTGGCCTCGAGCAGCGCCAGGTCCTCTTCGTCCTCGACCTCGCCCGACGGCAGCAGCCTGGCCGCCTTGAGGTCGAGCAGGGTCGCCGCGACCAGCAGGAAGTGGCTGGTCTGGTCGAGGTCCCACTCGGGCCCCCGCGACCTGATGTACGCGATGAACTCGTCGGTGACCTTGGAGAGCGAGACCTCGGTGATGTCGAGCTTGTGCTTGGCGATGAGGCCGAGGAGCAGGTCGAAGGGGCCCTCGAAGACGTCCAGATGAACCTGGAAGCCCTGGGTCTCGGTCTGCTCTGCGGTCACCTGGCCATTGTGGCAGGCGCGGGCCAGCGCGAGAGCACCTCGCGGGCCAGCTCACGGTAGGCGTTGGCGCCGAGCGACGACGGGTCGAACGTCGTGATGGGCTCGCCCGCCACGGTGGCGTCGGGAAAGCGCACCGTACGGTTGATCACGGTGTGGAACACCTTGTCGCCGAACGCCTCCACGACCCGGGCCAGCACCTCGCGGCCGTGCAGGGTGCGGGCGTCGTACATGGTGGCGAGCAGGCCCTCGATCTCGAGGTCCTCGTTGAGCCGCTCCTGCACCTTGGAGATGGTGTCCATGAGCAGCGCGACACCGCGCAGCGCGAAGAACTCGCACTCCAGCGGCACCATGACGCCGTGGGCGCAGGTGAGGGCGTTGATGGTGAGCAGGCCGAGCGACGGCTGGCAGTCGATGAGGCAGACGTCGTAGTGGGGCAGCAGCGGCTTGATGACGCGGCCGAGCACCTGCTCGCGGGCGACCTCGGTGACGAGCTGCACTTCGGCGGCGGACAGGTCGATGTTGCTGGGCAGCAGGTCGAGGCCCTCGACGCCGGTCTCGAGCAGGACGTCTTCGGCGGTGACCCCGCGTTCCATCAGCAGGTTGTAGACGGTCAGGTCGAGCTGCAGCGGGTTGATGCCGAGCCCGACGGAGAGCGCGCCCTGCGGGTCGAAGTCGACCAGCAGCACCTTGAGGCCGTATTCGACCAGCGCGGCGCCCAGGTTGATGGTGGTCGTGGTCTTGCCGACGCCACCCTTCTGGTTGACCATCGCGACCACGCGCGCCGGGCCGTGCACCGCGGGGGGCACCGGCTCGGGGAACACGGGTCTGGGCCGCTGTGTCGGGCCCAGATTGACGCCGTTGGAGGGCGCGTTGGTCTTGGTGTCGCCCCAGGGGTTGTCGGGGGTCCCCGGGGTCGAACCCTTGGTCGTCACAGTCACCAGCTCGAACCTCCCTGACGATCCCGAACCGGACCGTCCGGACGGACACTATGGCGTCACCACTTAACGCGGCAAGGCGGCACGCCGTGGGCGGCGCACGTCCCAAAAGACTATAGATCACTGCCGGGCGCGCGGATGCGCGGCGGCGTAGACCTCGCGGAGCTTGTCGACCGTGACCAGGGTGTAGACCTGCGTGGTCGTCACCGAGGCGTGGCCGAGCAGCTCCTGCACCACCCTAACGTCCGCGCCGCCGTCCAAAAGGTGAGTTGCGAAGGAATGACGGAGTACGTGGGGGCTTATCCCGTCGAGTCCGGCTCGTTCGGCGGCGGCCTGCAGCACCTCCCACGCGCCCTGCCTGGTCAGCCGCCCGCCGCGGGCGTTGAGGAAGACGGCGGGGGTGCCGCGGCCGTGGGCGAGCAGCCCCGGCCTGGCCCGCACGAGGTAGGCGTCCAGCGCGGCCCGCGCGTAGCGGCCCAGCGGCACGATGCGGGTGCGGCCGCCCTTGCCGCGCAGGCGTACCTGGTCGTCCTCCAGGTCGTCCACGGCCAGCCCGACGGCCTCGGAGATGCGGGCGCCGGTGCCGTAGAGCACTTCGAGCAGGGCCCTGTTGCGCAGCGTGAGCGGCGCGCCGTCGGGGCCGGACGCGGCGATGAGGCGCTCGACCTCGGCGACGCCGATGGCCTTGGGCAGGCGGCGGAGCCG
>NZ_JBEXLH010000131.1:0-3833 GCF_040609855.1 Nonomuraea sp. NPDC004580
CTGCTCGTGGGCCCCGACGGCCGCCGCAGCTCGCTGCACGACGCGCGGGCCACGCCGGGCGAGCGGCTGCCCCGCGAGCTTTACGCCGGCGTGCCGGTCAGGCATGCGCACGTGTCGATCATCGACGCCTGCCGCGACGTCTTCGCCGACCTCGGCGGCGTGCCCGTCTCCACCGACCTGCACGACTGGGACGGCGTCAATGACCACCACCGCGACTTCGCCCGCCAGGCCGACCTGGTGTTCCTGTCCGCCGCCGCGCTGCCCGACCCGGCCGCCACCATGCGCGAGGTCATCGAGCGCGGGCGGGCCCACACCGTCGTGTGCACGCGCGGCGCGCTCGGCTGCCTGGTGCTGACGCGCGGCTCCGCCGTCCTCCGTGCCTTCCCCGCCGCGCCGCTGCCGGGGCCGATCGCCGACACCAACGGCGCCGGCGACGCGTTCGTCTCCGGCTTCCTGTACGGCACCCTGCGCGGCAGACCCCTGGAGGAATGCGTACGTCTCGGCGCCGTCGCAGGGGCCCACGCCTGCACCGTGCCGGGCACCCACGAGTCCCCGATCACCGAGGCGGTGCTGCTCGCCCGCTCACCGTGAGCGGTCCAGCTCGCGCCAGGCCCGGAAGACGAAGGGCGGCGCCGAGATCAGCACGTAGACGCTGGTGAACATGAGCAGCGTCACGTCCAGGCCGGTCAGCGTGCTCAGCGAGCCCGCCAGCAGACCGCCGACCGGCATGCCGGCGTACGCGGCGGCCGTCATCGCGCCGATCACCCTGGCCCGCAGCCGGGCGGGGATCCTGTCGTACTGCAGGATGCCCAGGATGGGGTTGATCGCGCCCGCGGCGAACCCCGACAGCGCCGTCACCGCCAGCGCCACCGGGAACGGCGCGTCCAGGGTCAGCACCAGCACCCTCGGCACCCCGGCCAGCAGGAAGCACAGCCCGTACGTCAGCCGCATCGGTAATCGTCCGCCGGCCGCCCCGTACACGATGGTCCCGGCCACCGCGCCCGCCCCCAGCACGCCCGTGAGCAGGCCGAAGGCGCGCGGGTCGCCCACCACCTCGCGCGCGTAGAGCGCGAGCAGCACCTGCGTGACGCCCGTGTCGAGCAGGTTGACCACGACGACCATGGCGGTGGCGCTGAGCTGCAGCCGGTCCTGCCAGAGGAAGCTCAGCCCCGCGCGCAGGTCGCCGAGGTAGCCGGTCGAGTCGCGGGCGTTCCGCCGTACGCGCGGCACGCCCGCCCCGATGAGCAGCGCCGACAGCAGGAACGACACGCCGTCCACGAACAGCAGCAGGTGCGGGCCGATCCACATGATCAGCACCCCGGCCAGCGGCGCCCCGACCATGGCCGCGCCCCGGTAGACGCCGTCGTACGCCGCCGTGGCCCGCTCGATGCGCACCCCGGCCGCCAGCGACAGGTCGGGCAGCATGGCCTTGCGCGCGGTCTCGCCCGGGGTGGTCGCCAGCCAGCGCAGGAACAGCATCAGCAGGAGCAGCGGATAGCTGAGCCCCGTCGTCAGGAACAACGCCGGGACGGCCAGCGCGATCAGCCCGCTGACCAGGTCGGACAGCACGCTGGTCAGCCGGTAGCCGAACCGGTCCACCAGCGTGCCGCCGAAGGCCGCGGAGATCACGATGGGCAACGTGGTGGCGAACGAGGCCAGCCCCGTCAGCACCGCGCTCCCGGTCGTCTCCAGCACGAACCAGGGGACGGCGAGGATGGAGAGCATGTTGCCGGTGACGGACAAGGCGTTGGCGGCCAGAAAGGTGATGAATGGACGCCTCACGCGATGCCCCCGGCAACGGTTGTCGCTTCAGCGTTGCTCATGGGTGCCTTATGGTCAAGCGCCCCCTTTTGAGAGTCATAGTCCGATAAGTCAGATGATCACGCCACTTATGCGCCCGAAAGCCCATAAGTCGGGAATCATGCGATGGCGGGAGCGAGGAGACGAACGGGGGCGGATAGGCTCGTGGCCCTGACCTTGCGTGTCCTTGCGTGTCCTTGCGTACCTCCGGGAGGCTGCCCCGATGACCGTTGCCGTTCACGTCGGTCCTGAACCCGTCCCCGCGCTCATCGACGCCGTCGAACGCGGCGGCGGCCGGGTCGTGCCTCTTGAGCAGGCCGAGGCGATCGTCTACTTCGGCAGCGACGACCCCGCCGAGCTGCGCGGCATGCTGCACGAGGGCATCCGCTGGGTGCAGCTGCCGCACGCCGGCATCGAGCGGTGGGCCGACGCAGGCGTCATCACCGAGCACCCCGTCTTCACCGCCGCCACCGGCTCGTACGGCCCCGCCGTCGCCGAGCAGGCGCTGGCCCTCATGCTGACCGCCGCCCGCGACCTGCACCGCCACGCAAGGGCCACCACCTGGGGCCGCAACGACTCTCGGATGCTGGCCGGCTCGACGGTCGCCATCGTCGGCGCCGGCGGCATCGGGCGGGCGCTGACCCGGCTGCTCGAGCCGTTCGGCTGCCGGGTGGTGGCGGTCAGCGACCGCGGCGAGGTGCCGGGCGCCGACGCCATCCTGCCGCGCGCCCGCTACCGCGAGGCGCTGCCCGGCGCCGACCACGTCGTCGTCGCCGCGCCCGCCACCCCCGAGACCAGGGGCATGTTCGGTACGCGCGAGTTCGAGCTGATGGAGAAGGACGCCTGGCTGGTGAACGTCGCCAGAGGCAGCCTCGTCGTCACCGGCGAGCTGGTCGAGGCGCTGCGCGCGGGCGTCATCGGCGGCGCCGCCCTCGACGTCACCGACCCAGAGCCGCTGCCCGCCGGCCACCCGCTGTGGACGATGGAGAACGTCCTCATCACCCCCCACAGCGCCAACCCCCGCCCCGCTTACTGGCGCGGCCTGGCCGACCGGGTCACCGCCAACGTCCGCCACTTCGGCGCCGGCGAGCCGCTGGAAGGCGTGGCCTCTCCCAAGCAGGGCTTCTGACGCATCTGCCGCTGCGGGGGTGCTCAGTCGAGGTTGAGGCGGGCGCCCCTGCTCAGGCCGGAATCGTGCACCTCCAGGCCCAGCGGGTCGAGGTTCTTCGGCAGCTCGAACACCAGCGAGCCCTTGAACGTCCGGCCCGCCTCGATGCGGACCGGCGTGATCTCCTTGCCGTCGGCGTCGAGCAGCTTGGCGCCGTCGTGCAGGGCCTCGTCCTCGTCGATCAGCTTCTGCCGGCCGGGGTCGAGGACGCGAGCCTCCTGGCCGAGGTTCCTGACCTGGACGCCGACCTCGCACGTGCGCATGGTCGCCGCGCTGCCCGGCTTGGGGCACTTCGTACTGGTCACCGCGAACCGCAGCTTGCCGTCCTGCACCGGCCCGTCCGCGCCGACGCCCGGCGAGCGGAGGAACCACGACACCGCTGTCACCAGCAGCACCAGCAGCACGATGACGATCACGGCCGCCATCAGGCAGCCGGACAGCACCCCGCGCTTGGGCCGCGCCGGGTAGCCGGGGAGCGGGCCCTGCCCGGTCGTCGAGTGGGGCGGCCCCGCCTGATGGGGCATCGGCCCCTGCCCGCCCTGAGGCGGCATGGGCACCCGCGGCAGCGGCCCGGTGCGCTCGGCGGGCGGCGGCAGTTGCGCGCCCTGCGGCTGTGGTTGATGCGACGCCCCAGGCCGAGGCCCCGTGCGCTCGGCCGGTGGCGGCTGATGCGACGCCCCGGGCCGGGGTCCGGTGCGCTCGGCGGGGGGCGGCAACGGCGAGCCTCCCGGCCGGGGTCCGGTGCGCTCGGCGGGCGGCGGCAGTTGCGCGCCCTGCGGCTGTGGTTGATGCGACGCCCCAGGCCGAGGCCCCGTACGCTCGGCGGGCGACGGCTGCTGTGAGACGCCGGGACGCGGTCCGGTGC
>NZ_JBEXLH010000132.1:0-3774 GCF_040609855.1 Nonomuraea sp. NPDC004580
GCCGACCGCCCGCTCGTCGGTGCTCTGGGCGCACGTGCTGACCTCTCTGGTCGCCAACCTGGTCTCGCTCGTGGTCGTCATGCTCGTGGCGCTGCCTCCGCCTCGCTGGGCGTCAGCAGCGCGCAGCCGGGCATCGGCTGCTCGCCGCGCGGATGCGGGTCCCAGATCACCGGTACGGAGACATCGCGCAGCAGCTCGCGGGCCATCCTGGCGACGCCCCTGCCGTAGTCGGACACCAGCACCGCGCCGGCCCGCAGGATCGCCTGAGCCGCCTCCTCGGTGGGGGAGAAGCGCGCGGTGCCGTCGCCGGTGTCCAGCCTGACGAGCGTCTGGCCGCGCGACCTGATCCGCGTCTTGCGCACGGTGCCGCCGTGCAGCGGCAGGCGTACCAGGTCGAGCTCCTCCGACAGCAGCCCGCACAGGCGGTGCCCGTCCTGGTCGTCGCCGACCGCCGTGATCAGCACCACGTCGGCGCCGTCGCGGGCGGTCAGCAGCGCCGCCAGCCCCGCCCCGCCGGGCCTGGCCCGCTCGGACGAGACGTCCACCACGGGCACGGGGGCGTCGGGGCAGAGGCGGTCGGCGTCGCCCTCGACGTCCACGTCGAGCAGCGTGTCACCGATGACGACCAGCGGGCCTGGCTTCACAGCGCCTCCTCCACGGCGTCGCACAGCAGGTGGATCATCGCGAGGTGCACCTCCTGGACGGTGGCCGTCTCGCCGGGCACGGCGACGGCCTCGTCGCAGAGGTCGGCCAGCGCGTTGGGCCCCGGCCCCGTCATGGCCCAGGCCGTCACGCCGCACTCGCGCGCCGCCGCGGCGGCGGCCAGCACGTTGGGGCTGCCGCCGCTGGTCGACAGGCACACCAGCACGTCGCCTGGACGGCCGTGCGCGCGCACCTGGCGGGCGTAGACCTGGTCGGCGCCGAAGTCGTTCGCGATGGCCGTCAGCGAGGAGCCGTCGGCGTGCAGCGGGATCGCCGCGTACGGACGCCGGTCCTCCCTGAACCTGCCGACCAGCTCGGCCGTCAGGTGCTGGGCCTCCGCGGCCGAGCCGCCGTTGCCGCAGGCGAGCAGCCGGCCCCCGGCCGACAGCACGCCGGCCAGCCGGCCGCCCCAGCCCCGTACGGCGGCCGCCTGGTCATCGACCTTCTCCAGGGCGTTCCAGAGCTTTTCCAGATGCGCATCCATGATCAACCCCCCAGGGCGGCCAGCCGGCCGACCTTGCCGTCGATGACCTGCGTGTACACGGCCTCGGTGAGTTCGGCCACGCGCGGCCAGCCGTAGCGCTCGCGGGCCCGGCGGGCGCCGGCCGCGCCGATCTCCGCGCGCCGCCGAGGGTCGCCGAGCACGTCCTTGAGCGCTCTGGCCAGAGCACGGGGCCTGCGCGGCGGCACCAGCACGCCGCAGCCCGCCACCGTGTCGAGATGGCCGCCGACCGCCGAGGCCACGACGGGCACCCCGCACGCCATCGCCTCGACGGGCACCATGCCGAACGGCTCGTACCAGGGCACGGTGACCACGACGTCGGCCGCGCGCATCAGCGCGGGCACGTGCCGCCTGGGCACGCTGCCGATGACGTGCACGCGGTGGCCCATGCCGTAGCCGTCGGCCAGGTCCCTGAGCCTGGCCGCCTCCTCGTCGCCCGGCCCGCCGCCGGCGATCACCAGCTCGGCCTCCGGGAGCTGGCGCATCGCCCTGATCAGCGTGTCCACGCCCTTGCGCGCCACCATGCGGCCGATGCTCAGCACCATCGGCCCGTCCGTGCGCGGGGCCACGGGACCGTCCGGGCGGAACGCCTCCAGGTCGACCCCGCACGGGACGACCGAGACGCGCTGCTCCGGGATGCCCATCGCGCACAGCTCGCTCACCTCGTCGCTGCAGGTGGCGAGCACCGCGTCGGCCCGTTTGCCGATCTCGCGCTCGGTGGCGATCCGGTGCGCCGGGCTGGTGTCCGCCTCTCCCTGCCAGCGCCGCTTGACGGTGCCGAGCGCGTGGAACGTCTGCACCACCGGCAGCCCGCCGGCCGCCTGCAGCGCCGCCTGGCCGCTCATCCAGAAGTGCGCGTGCACGACGTCCGGCGGGCGCGCCGCCCAGCGCCCGGCCAGGCGTTCGGTGAACTCCGGCATGTACGGGGGCAGCTCGTCCTTCGGCACGGGGGCCGCGGGGCCCGCGGTGACGTACTCGACCGTGACGCCGGGCGCCAGGCGCACGGAGCCGGGTTGCTCCTCGGAGGAGCGCCGGGTGTGCACGGTGACCGTGTGCCCGCGCTCGGCGAGGGCGACGGCCAGCGCGGCGACGTAGACGTTCTGGCCGCCGGAGTCGACGCCGCCGACCGCCGCCAGCGGGTCCGCGTGCTCCGAGATGAGATCGACCTTCACTGCGTCAGCTCCCTCACTGCCTTGACCACCTGCTCACTCGTCACCTGGGACAGGCACGGGTGCCCCGGCACCGGGCAGACGCGCGCCCTGCTTCCCCGGCAGGGCGCGTGCTGGTCGCCCAGCACGACGGAGGGCACGCCGTACGGGGCCCACCGCACCAGCGGGACCACGGGGGCGAACAGGCTCACCACCGGCGTACCGACCGCCGCGGCCAGGTGCGCGGGACCGGTGTTCCCGGCCACGAGCACGCCGGCGCGCTCGATGACGGCGGCCAGTTCCGCGAAGGTGGTCACTCCGCCCAGGTCGGCCGCGACGTCGTCGGCCACGTAGGCGGTGAGGTCACGTTCTGTGCCGGTCACGACGACCCGGTGCCCGTCCTCGGCCAGCTCCCGCACCGCCTGACGGTGCCGTTCCGCGGGCCAGGTACGGGCGGGCGCCGAGGTCCCCGGGTGCACCACGACATACGCGCCTTCACCGGCATCGGCGCCGGCGCCTAGCAAGTGCCCTGTTTCCGGGCGGATATCCGGCAATGGCCGCCGAACTGCGAGAACGCCGTCATCGCCTGGTGGCAGCGTGAATCCGGCCGCCTGCGCGACCGCGAGCATGCGTTCGGCCTCCGGCACGTCCACGCTCTCGTCCACGACGTGCCGCACGTCCAGCAGCGCGCCGGGGTAGTCGTTGCTGATCGCGGTGATCCGGGCCACCCCGGCCAGCCTGAGCAGCAGCGCCAGCGGCAGCGCCGACTGGTGGAACGAGGTGAGCAGCACCGCCTCGTCCACGTCACCGACGCGGCCGATCAGGTCCTCGGCCTGGTCCCTGGTGACGGGCGGCGGCGTGTGGTCGATCCACGGGGCGTGCCAGGTCTCCACCCGGTCCACGCCGGGCAGCAGCTCGGCCGCCGCCCTGCCGTTCGGGCCGGCCAGGAAGACGACCTCGGCGGCTCGCGTACGCACGGCGCGCACGGCGGGTCCGGCCAGCAGCACGTCACCGGCATCGTCAAGCCGCGCCACCAGCACCCGCCCCCGATCGGGCGCACGGCCGGGGCCTGGTCCGCGGTCTGCAGGACCTGTCATCGCCGCACTCTCCATTCCCCCCGCAACCGGTGCGCGCAGGCGACCGGCGGGATCAGCACGCTGGTGACGGCCATCCGCAGCACCTCACCCGGCGTACGCGGGCCCGGCGCGATCCGCCGCCAGGCGAACTCGGCGGTCAGCGCGGCCCACACCGCACCCGCCGCCAGCGCCGCCATTCCCACGCCGGAGCCCACGCCGGAGCTCACGCCGGAGCTCACGCCGGGGCTCCCGCCCGCGCTCCTGCGGCGGGCGCCGGTGGCGGCGGTCGCGGCACTTCCGCCAGGTCCTCCTCGCCCATCCCCTGGGTCGTCACGCACGGCGTGCC
>NZ_JBEXLH010000133.1:0-3737 GCF_040609855.1 Nonomuraea sp. NPDC004580
GCGCGGGCGCCTACATCTGCGGCGAGGAGACGGCGCTGCTGGACTCGCTCGAAGGCTACAGAGGTCAACCCCGGCTCAAGCCCCCGTTCCCCGCCGTGGCGGGCCTCTACGCCTCGCCGACTGTGGTGAACAACGTCGAGTCGATCGCGAGTGTTCCCTCGATCATCGCGAACGGCGCCGACTGGTTCGCCGGCATGGGCACCGAGAAGTCCAAGGGCTTCGGCATCTTCTCGCTGAGCGGCCACGTCACCAGGCCAGGCCAGTACGAGGCGCCGCTCGGCATCACGCTGCGCGAGCTGCTCGACATGGCGGGCGGCATCCGCAAGGGGCACCAGATCAAGTTCTGGACCCCGGGCGGCTCGTCCACGCCGATCTTCACCGACGAGCACCTCGACGTGCCGCTCGACTTCGAGGGGGTCGGCGCCAAGGGCTCCATGCTCGGCACCCGGGCCCTGCAGATCTTCGACGAGACCACCTGCGTGGTCCGTACGGTGCTGCGCTGGACCGAGTTCTACGCCCACGAGTCCTGCGGCAAGTGCACGCCGTGCCGCGAGGGCACGTACTGGCTCAAGCAGGTGCTCAAGCGCCTGGAGGCGGGCCAGGGCACCGAGGACGACCTGGCCACGATCACCGACATCGCCGACAACATCCTGGGCCGCTCGTTCTGCGCGCTCGGCGATGGCGCGACCAGCCCGATCCACTCCTCGGTGAAGTACTTCCGCGATGAGTACCTCAAGCACTTCGAGATCGGCGGCTGCCCGTTCGACCCGAAGAAGTCCACTCTCTGGGGTGAGCAGTGACAGTCGTAGAGACCCAGACGAACCTGGTGACCCTGACGATCGACGGGTTCCAGGTCAGTGTTCCCAAGGGCACGTTGATCATCAGGGCCGCCGAGCTGCTGGGCATCCAGATCCCCAGGTTCTGCGACCACCCGCTGCTCGACCCGGCGGCCAACTGCCGTCAGTGCCTGGTCGACATCCCCGACGCGGGCAACGGCCGCGGCTTCCCCAAGCCGCAGCCGTCGTGCGCGATCGAGGTCGCCGAGGGCATGGTGGTGCAGACCCAGCTCACCTCGCCGGTCGCCGAGAAGGCGCAGCGCGCGGCGATGGAGCTGCTGCTGATGAACCACCCGCTCGACTGCCCGGTCTGCGACAAGGGCGGCGAGTGCCCCCTGCAGAACCAGGCCATGTCGAACGGCCAGGGCGAGTCGCGCTTCCAGGAGCAGAAGCGGACCTTCCCCAAGCCGCTGGCGCTGTCCACGCAGGTGCTGCTCGACCGCGAGCGCTGCGTGCAGTGCGCGCGCTGCATCCGCTTCTCCGACCAGATCGCCGGTGACCCGCTCATCGAGTTCTTCGAGCGCGGGGCCAAGGAGCAGGTGCGGGTGGCCGACGGCCAGCCGTTCAACTCCTACTTCTCGGGCAACACCGTGCAGATCTGCCCGGTCGGCGCGCTCACCGGCGCCGCCTACCGGTTCCGCGCCCGCCCGTTCGACCTGGTGTCCACGCCGAGCGCGTGCGAGCACTGCGCCTCCGGCTGCAGCCTGCGCACCGACCACCGGCGCGGCCGGGTGACCCGGCGCCTGGCGGGCAACGACCCGCAGGTCAACGAGGAGTGGAACTGCGACAAGGGCCGCTGGGCGTTCACCTACGCGCAGCAGCCCGACCGGCTCAAGCAGCCGCTGGTCCGCAACGAGGAGGGCGTGCTGGTGCCCACCTCGTGGCCCGAGGCGCTCGAAGTCGCCGCCCGGGGGCTCGCCGCCGCCCGTGGCAAGGCCGGCGTGCTGGTCGGCGGCCGGGTCACGGTCGAGGACGCCTACGCGTACGCGAAGTTCGCCCGGGTCGCGCTCGCCTCCAACGACGTGGACTTCCGCGCGAGGCCGCACTCGGCCGAGGAGGCGCAGTTCCTCGCCCACGCGGTGGCCGGCAGGGGCATCGAGATCAGCTACGCCGACCTCGAGAACGCACCTCACGTGCTGCTCGTCGGGTTCGAGCCCGAGGAGGAGTCGCCGATCGTCTTCCTGCGCCTGCGCAAGGCGTGGATGAAGAAGGGGCTCAAGGTCTCCTCGATCGCGCCGTTCGCCTCTCCTGGCCTGGCGAAGATGGGCGGCACGCTCATCCGCACCGCGCCGGGCGCCGAGGCCGACGCGATCGGCGACCTGGTCGGCACCCTCGCCGAGGGCACGATCGTGCTGGCCGGCGAGCGCCTGGCCACCGTGCCGGGCGCGCTGTCCGCGCTGGTCAGGCTCGCCGCCGCCTCCGACGCGCGCATCGCCTGGATCCCGCGCAGGGCGGGCGAGCGCGGCGCGGTCGAGGCCGGTGCGCTGCCCAACCTGCTGCCGATCGGCCGCCCGGTGGACGACGAGACCGCCAGGGCCGAGGTCGCGCGGGCCTGGAACGTGGCCTCGCTGCCCACCACGCCCGGCCGCGACACCTCCGGCATCCTCGCCGCCGCCCGCGACGGCGAGCTCGACGCCCTGGTCGTGGCCGGTGTCGACCCCTACGACCTGTCCGACCCGGCGGCGGCGCTCGACGCGCTCGAGCGCACGCCGTTCATCGTCAGCCTGGAGATCCGCGCCAGCGCCGTCACCGACCGCGCGGACGTGGTCCTGCCCGTCGCCGCCGTCCAGGAGAAGGGCGGCACGTTCGTCAACTGGGAGGGCAGGGGCCGCTCGTTCGACGCGCCGCTCAAGGTGCCGGGCCTGCAGTCCGACATGGCCGTCATCGGCAACCTCGCCGACCGGATGGACGTGCATCTGGGCCTGCCCGACGCCAAGGCCGTCCGGCGCGAGCTGTCCGGGCTCGGCTCCTGGCGCGGCAGCCGGGTCAGCCCGCCCAACGCCCTGACCCGTCCGCAGGAGGTGCCGGAGCAGGGCCAGGCCCTGCTGGCCACCTGGCACCTGCTGCTCGACGAGGGCAGGCTGCAGGACGGCGAGCCGTACCTCGCGGGCACCGCCCGCACCGCCGAAGCACTGGTCTCGGGCCCCACGGCCGCCGAGCTCGGCGTCGCCGACGGCGACAAGCTCGTCGTCGGCGACCCCGCGGGCGGCTCCGTGACCCTGCCGGTGCGCATCGCCGACCTGCCCGACCGCGTGGTCTGGGTGCCGGCGAACTCCGGCGGCTGCTCGGTCACGCGTGACCTGCGCGCGGTGGCCGGCGACATCGTCACCATCGGGAGCGCCTCATGATCCACGTTCTCGCGGCCGATCCCACCCTCGCCGACTTCGGCAAGGACCCTCTGTGGATCACGATCATCAAGGCCGTGATGCTGTTCGCTTTCCTGATGCTGGGCATCCTGTTCGGCGTCTGGTTCGAGCGCAAGCTGATCTCGCGGATGCAGCACCGCTACGGCCCCAACCGGGCCGGCAAGTTCGGTCTGCTGCAGTCCGTGGCCGACGGTCTGAAGATGGGCCTGAAGGAGGACATCTTCCCGCGGACCGTGGACAAGGTGCTCTACCTGCTGGCGCCGGTCATCATGGTCGTGCCGGCGTTCCTGGCCTTCTCGATCGTGCCGTTCGGGCCGGTGGTCAACCTGTTCGGCGTGCAGACGCCGCTGCAGCTCGTCGACCTGCCGGTGGCGGTGCTGTTCATGCTGGCCATGGGCGCGGTGTCGGTCTACGGCGTGGTGCTGGCCGGATGGTCCTCGCGCTCGCCGTACGCGCTGCTCGGCGGTCTGCGCTCGGCGGCCCAGGTGGTCTCGTACGAGATCGCGATGGGCCTGTCGTTCGTGGCGATCTTCCT
>NZ_JBEXLH010000135.1:0-3092 GCF_040609855.1 Nonomuraea sp. NPDC004580
GCCGCCGGCAGGAACAGGGGACGGCGGGCCGGGCGCCGGTCGTCGGCGAACGCGCGGGCCAGGTCTGCGCCGCGGCGCCGCTCGTAACTGTCCTCGGCGAGTTCGTCAAGCTTGTCGGGCTTGAGCCGGGCGAACGTACGATCGGTCATGTTCTCCCCCTATGAATGGTCTTGCGCACGTCAGCTCTCCTCGGCGAATCGGCCGCGCGGCGGTCGTGCCGGTGACCGGGCGGCCTGGCGGCTGAGGGTGCCGCTGAGCCGCTTGCGCGCCCGGTGCAGCCGGACGTTGAACGTCCGCGCCGAGCAGCCCATGACGGTCGCGGCCTGGTCGGGCGTCAGGCCGTACCAGGTGGCCAGGATCATCGCCTCCACGTCCTTCTCGGGAAGGGCGCGCAGGGCGGAGACGGCTTGCTCCCTGTCCACCACGTGCTCGGCGACGTCCCAGGCGAGGTGCTCGTGCTCGCTGGTCAGCGCGGCGATCCGCTCGACCAGGTCCTGCCGCCGGTGGCGTACCTGACGTTGTTTGGCGAGTTTGTTGCGGGCGACGCCTAGCAGCCAGGGCAGCACCTGCTCGGGCAACTCGTCGAGCCGCCGCCAGGCCACGAGGAACGTCTCGCTGCACACGTCCTCCGCCACGGCCTGCTCGACGCGGAGCAGCACGTAGCCCAGCACGTTCCGGTAGTACCGGTCGTACAGCGCGGTGAATCGCTCTTTGGGATCGTCCACACCCAGTAGTCCCGGCGGCCGTCTCTCGATTACCACGGGACCCGGAATTTTCTCAGTGACCGGCGAGGAGCGCCGCGGTCTCCTGTTGTTCCGGCACGCCGATGCCGGTGAACAGGGCGTGGGCCTGGGCCCACAGGCGGGCCGCCCGGCCGTCGTCGCCCGCCCTGCTGCGGGCATGGCCGAGCGTGGTCAGGGCGCGGGCGTGCTGCAGCGGCTGCCCCGACCTGCGGGCGTGCCGCAGCGCCCGCTCGCACTCACGTACGCACGACTCGGTGTCGCCGGACGCCAGGTGGCCGGCGGCGCGCAGGATGTGCGCGCGGGGCAGGTCGAGCGGGTTGGCGGTGCGCGCCAGCTCCAGCGCGTGGCCCGCGTCCAGCATGGCGTCGGCGTGCCTGCCCTGGCGCAGCCGGACCTCCGCGCGTTCCAGCAGCACCTGGTCGAGGTCGGTGCCCGTGTCCTCGGCGAGCTTGGCCGCCGTGTCGAGACGCGCCAGCGCGGCCTCCACCCGGCCGAGCCCGGTCTCGGCGGCGGCGGTGCCGGCGAGCGAGGCGATCTGGCAGCGCCGGTTCTCGACCTCCTGCGCGAGGCCGAGTGCGCGGGCGAAGGCGTCGATCGCGCGTACGTGGTCGCCGGCGTCGCGGTGCACCCAGCCGTACGTCTCGTACGTGACCGCCTCGGCGTAGAGCAGGCCCGCCCCCTGGGCCAGGGCCAGGGCCTCGTCCAGGTGGCCGAGCGCGTCGGTGAACCTGGCCTGCCGCTGCCGGACGAGCGCCAGGTTGACCAGCGTCAGCGCCCGCAGGTGCGCGTCCTCGGACTCGCCCGTGAGCGCGAGGCAGGCCAGCAGCGACTCCTCCGCCTGGTCGAGGTGGGCGAGCTTGAGGTGGGCGGAGGCCAGGTTGTTGAGCACCCGCGCCTCGCCGCGTACCAGGCCGAGCGAGCGGTTGATCTCCGCGGCCCGCCGGTAGAGCGGGATGGCCCGGCGCGGCTCGCCGAGCTGCTTGCGCGCCACGCCGAGGGCCTGCAGCACCGCCGCCTCCTGCTGCGGCCAGTCCGAGCGGCGGCACAGCTCCTGCGCCCGCCCGAGGTAGCCGAGCGCGCCCTTGAGGTCGGCGACGAGCAGGCGGGCCCGGCCGATCGAGTGGCACATCGCCGCCTGCCCGCGCAGGTCGCCGGCGCGTTCCGCGGCGGCGAGCGCGGTCTCGGCCAGGCGCAGCCACTCCACGCGGCTGCGCCGGTACTGCAGCAGCACGTCGGTCAGCGCCTCGACCAGCAGCCAGGCATACGGCGGCGTGCCGGAGGCGATCACCCCGGCCAGGTTGTCCCACTCGACGTCCAGCCAGGCGAGCGCCTCCTCCCGCCCTTCGAAGGCCACCGGCTCGCCGCCGGGCGTCTCCGGCACCTCGAAACCGGCCGCCGTGAGCGCGCCCGCCGCCGTGCGCAGGTAGTGGTCGTACAGGCGCCGGAGAGCGGCCTCCCGGTCGGCGGCGGAGTCCTCGGCGAGGCCGAGCTGGGCCGCGTACTCCCACACCAGGTCGTGCGCGGCGAAGCGGTCGGGGCCGACCTCCTCGATCAGGTGGATGCGCGCCGCCATGCCGAGCAGCACCGCCGCCTGCTCAGGCGTGGTGCCCGCCAGCGCGGCGACCGCCGCGGCCGACACGCCGGCCCCCTGCGCCAGGCCGAGCAGGCGGAACACCCGCTGCGCCGGAGCGGGCAGCGCCCGGTACGACAGGTCGAGCGCCGCCCGCACCGCCACGCTCTCGTCGCCGTCCACCCGCAGGCGCACCAGCCGCCCCCGGTCGGCGAGCTCGCGCACGTAGTCGCCGATCCTGCGGTGCTCGTGGTCACCGATCCAGGACATGGCGATGGAGAGCGCGAGCGGCAGGCGGCCGCAGAGCGCCACCAGCTCCCGCGACGCCTCCGACTCGCGCGACAGCCGCTCCTCGCCGACGCCCGCCGAGATCAGCCGCAGCGCCTCGTCCTGCTCCAGCACGCCGAGCGTGACGCGTTCGACGCCGTCCAGGGCGACCAGGCCGCCCAGCCGGTTCCTGCTGGTGATGACGACGCGGCAGCCGGGGTCGCCGGGCAGCAGCGGGCGTACCTGGTCGGGCTCGGCGACGTCGTCCAGCACCAGCAGCACGCGCCGGCCGGCGAGCAGCGAGCGGTAGAGCGCGACCTGCGCGTCCAGCTCGACGGGGATGTCCCTGGCCGCCTGGCCCAGCCCCTGCAGCAGCAGCGGCAGCGCCTCGGCGGGCGACATCGGCGCGCGCCGGTCGAAGCCCCGCAGGTCGAGGAAGAGCTGCCCGTCGGGGAACCAGCCGGCCCGCCGGTGCGCCCACCGCAGCGCCAGCGCCGTCTTGCCGACGCCCG
>NZ_JBEXLH010000136.1:0-3074 GCF_040609855.1 Nonomuraea sp. NPDC004580
GGCGAGCGCGCCGCCGGCGTCCGCGAACCGCACCAGAACCCCGGCGGCCGCCTGGGCCGCCACGGAGCCGTCCACGGCGATCAGCGCCACCGCGGCGGGGCACACCTCGGGCACCGCCGCCGCCAGGATCGCCTCCAGCCGGTCCGACATCCCGGTCCTCCTCATCCCCATCACCATCACCGTGAGTTCAGCCGCCCGCCCGGACGGCTCAGCCGCTGAGCGCGTCGCTGAGGCGTTCGCCGTGCGAGCTCAGCAGCGCCCTGGCCGCGTCGGCGTCGAGGCCGTGCCTGATCATCAGCACCGCGACCTTCGCCTGGCCGTCCGCCGCGTCCAGCGCCGCGCCGGCCGTCTCCTGGTCGGCCCCGGTGATGTCGCTGACGATGCGCAGCGCACGCCCGGCGAGCTTGCTGTTCATGGCCGACATCTCGATCATCTTGTTCCCGTACGTGCGGCCCAGCTTGACCATCGAGATCGTCGAGATCATGTTCAGCACGAGCTTCTGGGCCGTGCCCGCCTTCAGCCGGGTCGAGCCGGTCACCACCTCGGGCCCCACGACCACCTCGATGGCGTGCTCGGCGGCGGCCGACAGCGGCGCGTCGTCGTTGCACGACAGCCCCACGGTCAGCGCGCCGCGGCCGCGCGCCTCCGCCAGCGCGCCCAGCACGAAGGGAGCCCGCCCGCTGGCGGACACGCCCACCACCGAGTCGAGCGGTCCCACCTCCAGGTCCTTCAGCGCGGCGGCGCCGGCCTCGGCGTCGTCCTCGGCACCCTCGACGGAACGGGTCAGCGCGTCCGGCCCGCCGGCGATGATGCCCTGCACCAGCGACGGGTCGGTGCCGAACGTCGGCGGGCACTCGCTGGCGTCGAGCACGGCCAAGCGTCCCGACGTGCCGGCGCCGACGTAGAGCAGCCGGCCGCCCCGGCCCATCCTGTCCGCGATGGCGTCGATCGCCGCCGAGATCGCCGGGAGCACCACCGCGACGGCGGCGGGCACGGCGGCGTCGGCCTGGTTCATCAGCCGGGCGAGCTGCAGGGTCGGCAGCCGGTCGATCTGGGCGTAGCGGGGGTCGCTCTGCTCGGTGGACGGCTCTGATAGCGGATCAATCATGTCGCTAATTTCCACCCTCTACTTCTCTCTTGTAAATATCTTTCAGACAATGGGTTCATGCCACACGTACGAACAGGAGCCGAACGGCTGGCCGCGGATCCCGCCCTGGCGGGCGGCACGCGCCTCGGCCTGATCACCAACCCCACCGGCGTCCTGCCCGATCTGACCCCCACGCCCGACGCCCTGCTGGCGGCGGGCCTGAACCTGACCGCGCTCTTCGGCCCCGAGCACGGCATGCGCGGCACCGCGCAGGCCGCGGGCAGCGAGGCCGACGGCGTGGACGAGCGGACCGGGCTGCCGGTCTACGACACGCACAAGCTCTCCGGCGACGCCCTCGACGCGGTGGTGGCCGCCTCCGGGGTGGACACGCTGGTCTTCGACATCGCCGACGTGGGCGCCCGCTTCTACACCTACGTGTGGACCATGTACGACCTCATGGCCGCAGCGGCACGGCTGGGACTGCGGTTCGTGGTGCTGGACCGGCCCAACCCGCTGGGCGGGACGGTCGAGGAGGGGCCGCTGCTCGACCCGGCGTACGCGAGCTTCGTCGGCCGCTTCCCGCTGCCGCTGCGGCACGGCAGGACGGCCGGGGAGCTGGCCGGCCTGTACGGCTTCGACCTCGACCTGACCGTGGTCACGATGGAGGGCTGGCGGCGGGAGATGACCCACGCCGGCACGGGGCTGCCCTGGGTGATGCCCTCGGTCAACATGCCGACCCCGGAGACCGCGCTGGTCTATCCGGGCACCGGCCTGTTCGAGGGCACCAACTTCTCCGAGGGGCGCGGCACCACCCGGCCGTTCGAGCTGGTCGGGGCGCCGTACCTGGACGCGCGCTTCGCCCCGGCGCTCGGCGAGCTGGGCCTGCCGGGGGTGCGGTTCAGGGAGGCGTGGTTCACGCCGACGTTCCACAAGCACGCCGGCGTCCCCGTACGGGGGGTGCAGCTCCACGTGCACGACCCCGCCGCGTTCCGCCCGGTGCTGACGGGCCTGTCGATGCTGCACGTGGCCCGGACCCTCCACCCGGACGAGCTGCGCTGGGAGGGCCCGGAGCTGTTCCTCGACCACCTGTGGGGGTCCGGCACGCTCAAGAAGTGCCTGGAGGCCGGTGGGGATCCGCGCGAGTTGTGCCCGCCGCCCGCCCACCCTGAGGGAGGACTTCTGTACTGACCGGCCCATCACGCCAGATCGCGCCGGTAGAGCCAGAAGACGCGTTCGGCTCGCGCGCCCACGGCGCGCGAGTAGAACCGCAACGGCCCCACCCACCCGATCTCGGCGTGGTCCTGCCCGGCGGCCCGCTGCTCGGCCAGGCACCTGCGCAGCAGCACGCGCCCGAGGCCGAGACCGCGGGCGTCGGGCGCGGTGCCCATGGGGCCGAACCAGGACGGCCGCGCTCCCCAGGCCGCGAAGCCGAGGACGCGGCCGTCGCGTTCCGCGTAGTGCAGCCCGGCCGCGTTGACCGCCTCCCAGGCCCAGCGATCGTTCCAATGCCCGGCGACGAAGGCCGCCACCCGCTCGCGATCCGACCCGGCGTCCATGGGGCCGCCCAGGCCGTGCACGGAGACGCCCGCGCGCTTGAGCGCGGCCAGCTCGTCCTCGACGGACAGGTCGGCATGCCGCAGGTCGGCGGTCATGTTCCAGGCCATCTCGTAGCGCTCGTAGCCGAGACGCTCGGCCAGGCACGCGGCGGCGGTGTAGCGCACGTCTATGCCCGGCCAGGCGTAGCAGGGCGGGTTGCCGGCGAAGCGGGCCTCGCGGGCCCCCTGGCCGCGCAGCCAGTCCTCGGCCGCCCGCACCAGCGCCCGCCCGCGCCCTGCGCCCCGCGCCGACGGCTCCACGGCCAGCAGGTCGACGTGACCGACCGCGGGGTTCACCGAGTTGAGCGAGGCCATCACCACGCCGCCGTCCACGGCCAGCGCCGTCCAGCGCCGCTCGGCCGGGGGCCGCGCCAGGCCGCGCACCAGCGCGG
>NZ_JBEXLH010000137.1:0-2912 GCF_040609855.1 Nonomuraea sp. NPDC004580
CGCGGCGCGCGCCGGCTCAGGGTGCACGGGCCGGCTCAGGGTGCACGGGCCGGCTCAGGGTGCACGGGCCGGCTCAGGGTGCACGGGCCGGCTCAGGGTGCACGGGCCGGCCGGTCACGCTCTTCTGTAGAGGGCGAGCGCGACCGGGGCGAGCGCGAGCGTCAGCACGCCGGACACGGCCAGCACGAAGGCGATCCGCCCGAGGTCGGGGGCGCCGTCCAGGAGGCCGCGGGCCGCCTCCACGAGCCGCGTCACCGGGTTGACCGCCACGAAACCTCTGAGCCAGCCGGGCATCGTGTCCGGCGGCGCGAACGCCGAGCTGACGAACGTCAGCGGGAACAGGATCAGCGTGGAGGCCCCCATGACGGCGGCCGGCGTGCGTACGGTGAGGCCGGCGATCAGCCACAGCCAGCTCAGCGCGAAGCAGAACGCCAGCAGCAGCGCGACGGCTCCCGCGACACCCGCGAGCCCGCCCGGCGGCCGGTAGCCGATGGCCGCCGCGACGCCCAGCACCAGCGCGGCGGCCAGCCCGTAGCGCAGGGTGTCGCCGAGCAGCGCGCCGACGAGCGGGGCGGGCCGCCAGACGGGCTGCGCGCGGAACCGGTCGAAGACGCCCCGCCCGATGTCGGTGTTCACCGTCACCGCCGTGTACATGGTCATGAACACGACCGTCTGCGCGAGGATCCCGGGCAGCGCGTACGCCAGGTACGCCTCGGGCGAGCCGGCCATGGCGCCGCCGAAGACGTACGTGAACATGAGCGTGAACAGGACCGGGAAGAGGGTCGCGTCCAGCAGCTGCTCGGGGACGTGCCTGATCTTCAGCAGGGCCCGCCAGGTGAAGGTCAGCGTGGCCGCGACGGGCCCGGCACCGGCGCCCGGCGGCGGGGCGTCGCGGACGACGGCCGCGACCAGGCGCGCGTCCTGCTCGACTGCGCTCATCCCGCGGCTCTCAGGCTCTCCGCTCATCACGACACCTCCTCGGGAACGGGCCGGTCCGCCGCCCTGCCGGTGAGGGCGAGGAACACCTCGTCCAGGCTCGGCTGGGCGAGCGCGTACTCGCCGACGGCGTAGCCCCGCTCGGTGACGGCGGCGAGCGCGGGCGCGACGGCGTCCGGCCGCTCCACCCGCAGCGTCAGCGCTGCCGGATCGGTCTCCAGCACGGGTACGGCCCCCAGCAGCCCGCCGAGCAGGCCGGCCACCGGCGCGCGGTCGGCGTGGTCGGCGACCCGCACGCGCAGCGCCCCCGATCCGGCCAGCGCCTTCAGCCGCCCGCTGGTGCCCTCGGCGATGACGCGGCCGTGGTCCACGACGGCGATGCGGCCGGCGAGCCGGTCGGCCTCTTCGAGGTACTGCGTGGTCAGCAGCACGGTGGTGCCGGCGTCGGCGAGCGCCCTGACGCTCTCCCAGACCTGGCCCCTGCCGCGCGGGTCGAGGCCGGTGGTCGGCTCGTCGAGCAGCAGCAGGCCGGGCCGGACGACGAGGGAGGCGGCGATGTCGAGGCGGCGCCGCATCCCGCCGGAGTACGTCTTGACCTCCTTCCTGGCCGCCGCGCCCAGGTCGAAGGCGTCCAGCAGGCCGGCGGCACGGCTCCTCGCCGCCTTGCCCCGGTGGCCGCGCAGGCGGGCGAGCAGGGTGAGGTTCTCCAGCCCGGTCAGGTCCTCGTCGAGGGAGGCGAACTGGCCGGTGAGCGCGAGCCGTTCCCTGACCTTGGCCGCCTCGGTGACGACGTCGTGGCCGAGCACGCGGGCGGTGCCGCCGTCGGGCCTGATGAGCGTCGCGATCATCTTGATGGTGGTCGTCTTGCCCGCGCCGTTCGGGCCGAGCACGGCGTACACGCTCGCCGCCGGCACCTCCAGGTCGATGCCGTCCACCGCCCGGTGCGCGCCGTATCTCTTGACCAGGCCCCTGGCCTGGATCGCCGGTGATGTCATGACGGCAGCGTGGCCTGGCGGCGGGGCGGCCGTCTTGCACGAATGTTCAGGCGGTCCTGTAGGCGGTGCCGTCGACCGACCAGAGCGGGTCGGCGGCGATCGCGCCCGGGGTGCGGCCGGTGAAGGCGAGCACGTCGCGGTGCAGGTGGGACTGGTCGGTGTAGCCGAGCTCGGCGGCCACCTCGGCGACGCCGCGCGCGGTGGCGAGCCTGCGCAGCGCCCGGTCGAAGCGGACGATCATCGCCGCCCGCTTCGGCGGCACGCCGATCTGGGCCTTGAACCGGCTCCAGAACCGGGTGCGGCTCCATCCGTAGCGGGCGGGCAGCGCGCCGATCGGCACCTGCCCGTGACCGGCCTTGATGCGCCGCCAGGCGTCGGCCACCTCGGGGTCGAGGCGGGCCGTCGTACGGTCGCGCCGGGCGAGCGCCGCGCCGACCAGCGCGAAGCGTTCGTCCCACGAGCGGGTCTCGATGAGCCGCGCCCGCAGCAGGGCCGCCTCGGGGCCCCACACGTCGGCGAGGTCGAGCGGCGCGCCGTTGAGCTCGGCCGGCGGCACCCCGAGCAGGGCGGGCGCGAGCGCGAGGTCCACCTGCAGCTCCACGCAGTCGACGCCGCGCCCCGCGATGCGGGTGGGCGCGGGTGCGAGGCCTGTGACGATGCCGCCCTCGGCGCTTCCTTCCAGGGGTGCGAGGCTGCCGTCGGTGCAGTCGATGACGATCGCGACGGCCGGGCCCGGCGGTACGCGCTCCTCGAACGTCCCGCCGGCCAGGTCGCGGAAGCCCGCCATCGTGACGCCGGGAATCGCGCGGGCCGAGGCGGCCACCTCCCAGGTGGCGTGTCGTCGGACGCCGGGTGCTGCCATGAGGTGAGCCTACGTCCGCGCGGACGGGGATGCTCCTATTGATGTCAAGCGCTGGTTTCATGATCGGTTCTGGTGATGATCTGGTAGAGCTCGCGGGCGATGTAGCGTTTGAGGCAGCG
>NZ_JBEXLH010000138.1:0-1894 GCF_040609855.1 Nonomuraea sp. NPDC004580
CTGTTCGGCCGGTTCCACGGGGTGGACGGCCGCGGCGACGGCAGGGACGGTCGCGGGCAGCGCCGAACTGGCGGGCAGGGCGCCGGGGGTGGCGGCGGCGTCGAGGGTGCTCGCGACCCCGTTCGCCGGACCCGGCTCCGCGGGCGCGACGGCGTGCGACGCTCCCCTCTCGGCGGGCACGGCGGCGGGGGAGACAGGGCGCTCGGCCGGGAGGGCGCGGTTGAGAGGCGCGGGGTCGGCGAGGGGGTGGGCAGGGCCCGGGTTGTTGTGCACAGGGGCCGGGGTGTGCACGGGGGCCGGGGTGTGCACGGGGGCCGGGGTGTGGACTGCGGGCCGGGCGGCGGGGGTCGCCGTTCCGGCCGCCGGGGCCGTAGTGGCGGCGCTTGCCGTCCCGCTCGCGGTCGTGTTGGCGGGCAGGGGGGTGTCGCGGCGGGCGAGGACCTCGCCTATGACGGTGTCGCTGCGGTGGGGTGGTGGTGCGGCGACGGCCGGTTCGGCGGCCTGGTGGATCACGACGTGCCCGCCGCCACCGGCCTGATTGCCGCCGCTGACAGCGTGATGGGCACCGTTCGCGGCCGAGCCCGGGCCGTTGCTCGGGGTGTGAGCGCCACCGCCGTCGGCGGGGGTGTACCCGGCGAGGCTGGTGCCCTCGTAGCGGACGGCAGGCGTGCCGGTCGTGGAGCTGTGGCTCGCGGCCGGCTGGTGCGCACCGCCTCCAGAAAGAGCCGAACCGGAGCCCGCCGAACCGGAGCCCGCCGAACCCGAGCCCGCCGAACCCGAGCCCGCCGAACCCGAGCCCCCCGAGCCTGACCCGGCTGAGCCGGAGCCCGCCCAGCTCACGCCGCCCGAGCCGGTGCCGCCGGTGCCGCCGGTGGATCCCGCGCCCGCGGATCCGCCGTTCGGCGTGGGGCCGGTGGTGAGTTCGCCGGCGACGTCGAAGCGGGGGAGGTAGCTGACGCGGGCGCCGGCGGGGATGTCCAGGCCGCCGGCGACGCCGGACAGGAAGGTGTACTTCAGGTGGTCGGCGTCGAGCTGGCCGCTGAGGGCCAGGCCGGGCACGGAGCCGGCGGTGCCGGCCAGGCCGCCCATCAGGGCCTGGCCGTAGATGCCCTGGCCCAGGGCCACCACCTTGTCGCGCACGCCCAGCTCGGCCGCGGAGGCGACGTAGACCATCTCGCGGCTGAGCAGCCGCGACAGGGCCGCGTTCCCGGCGCCGAACAGCGCGCCGGTCAGCGCGCCGCTGCCGGCCGACATGGCCAGCGAGGCCAGGTCGAACTCGCCCGTCTCGCGTACCCCTCCGAGGGCGTCGATGTGCTGGGCCAGCTGCACGCTCAGGTCCAGCCCGCCCATCAGGGCGCCGAACTTGAGCATGTTGCTCAGCACCAGCCGCTTGAGCGTCTCGATGTGCACCTTGGTCATCAACGTGCGCGCCTGGATCGCGGCCATCACGGCGGGCCCGTTGACGTAGATCCAGGCCAGCAGCCGGATGATCATCGCGGCGAGCAGGGCCAGCGCCGCGTAGATCATCCATTCGGTGTGCTGCATGCGCACGCCGTGGTCGTGCACCGACGTGGCCTCGGCCCGCAGCGCCTCCACCAGCAGGTCCACCAGCGCCTCTGGCGTGCCCTCACCGTCGGCGAGGTCCTCCTTGCCGCTGAGCGCGCCGAACACCTGCTGGAAGTTCTCCTTGGCCGGCCCCTGCCACAGCTCCTCGCGCAGCATCCGCATGACGGCGCCGGCGTCCTCGGACTTCATCTCCTCCAGCGCGTCGGCCAGCTCGTTCAGCGCTTTCGCCTCGCTGATCAGGGTGTGCACGTCGGCCTCGGGGACCGCCCCGCCCGCCAGCGGCTTGGCCAGCGGCTTGACGATGTCGGGCACCAGGTTCAGATCGAGC
>NZ_JBEXLH010000139.1:0-1877 GCF_040609855.1 Nonomuraea sp. NPDC004580
GCGTTCAGCGGCAGGGCCTCCAGCTCCACCACCGCCGCCGGCACCATGTGGCCGGGCAGACTGCCGGCGGCGAACCGCCGCACCTCCTCCGCCACACCGGGCCTGTCGGGGACGATGTAGGCGACCAGCGTCTCCTCGCGGGCCACCACCACGGCCTGGACCACCGAGGGATGCGCTGCCAGCACGGTTTCGATCTCGCCCGGCTCCACCCGGAAGCCGCGCACCTTCACCTGCTCATCCACCCGGCCGAGGTACTCCACCTCACCGTCGACGTTCCACCGCGCCAAGTCCCCGGTACGGTACATGCGACCGCCGTAGGGGCAGGCCACGAACCGCTCCGCCGTCAAGCCAGGCCGGCCGACATAGCCCCGCGCCAGCCCGGCGCCGGCGATGTAAAGCTCACCCGCCGCGCCCACCGGTACCGGCCGCAACCCCTGGTCGAGGACATACAGGCGCGTGTTGGTCAGCGGCCGGCCGATCGGCGGGGCACCCTCAGCGTCCCCGTGCCAAGCGGCTGCGTACACCGTGGCCTCGGTCGGGCCGTAGATGTTGTCCACCCGCGCGTCCGGCAGCGCTTCCCTCACCGCACGCATGACCGGCGCACTCAGCGCCTCGCCCGCCAGCACCACCCGGCCGGGCCGCGCCGTCGTCTCCGCCAGGACCTGCGCCAGCGCCGACGGCACCGCGCTGACCAGCGACACCTCCCACGACCGGCCACGATCAGCCAACGCCAGCAGGTCACCGACGACCTCGATCGAGCCGCCCGACACCAGCGGCGCGAAGATCTCGAAGACCGACACGTCGAAACTCAGCGACGTCGCCGCCAGCACCCGCGACAACTCGGTGAACGTGCCCGTGGCCCAGTGCAGCAGATTGGCCAGCGAGCGGTGCTCGACCAGCACGCCCTTCGGGCGGCCCGTGGAGCCCGACGTGTAGATCACGTAAGCCGGATGCTCCGGCCGCAGCCCCACCCCGCGAACCGGCCCCTCGGCACCGACCGCGTCGTCCACGATCAGCACCGGGCCCGGCGCCGCGGCCACCGTCTCCGCAGAGACGAGCACGATCGCAGGGCGGGCATCCTCCACCAGATAGGCGATGCGTTCGGCGGGGTAACTGACGTCGATCGGCAGGTAGGCGCCGCCCGCCTTGAGCACGCCGAACACGGCCACGATCAGGTCGATGCCGCGTTCGAGCGCCACCCCCACGATCGACTCCGGCCCCACCCCACGCTCGACGAGCGCGTTCGCGAGCCGATCCGACCGAGCGTTCAGCTCCGCGTAGCTCACCTCGACGCCGTCACACACCACGGCCACCGCGTCCGGCGTCCGCGCGGCCTGCGCCTCGAACAGGTCCACCACGGTCGCGTCCGGCACGGTCGCGGCGGTGTCGTTCCACTCCTCCAGCACACGCCGTTCGCGCTCGCCCAGCACCCCGACCACCGCCAGCGGCGTTGCCGTGTCGGCCTCCAGGGCGTGCACCAGGTTGCCGACCGCCGTGCACAGCAACTCGGCGACCAGCGCGGGGTCGATGGGCGCCACCGCGCCGACCACCACCCGGAGCCGGTCGCCGTCGTCGTTCACGGAGACCAGCAGGGGATAGTTCGTGTGTTCCTGGGAGTAGGCGACCTCGATGCCGTCGAAGGCGTCGGGCGCCTGGTCGTCACCGCCGTTGTGGCGGTAGTTGAACAGCGAGGTGAACAGCGGCGCATCCCCCGGCACGCCGCTCGCCCGCTGCGCCACCGCCAGGGAGGCGTGCTCGTGCGCCAGGAGTTCGGCGAGCTGCCCCCGCATCCCGGTGACCGCCTGCGCGACCCCCGTCTCACCGACCTGGACCCGGACCGGCAACGTGTTGATGTAAGGCCCGGGGACCCGGTCGGC
>NZ_JBEXLH010000140.1:0-1794 GCF_040609855.1 Nonomuraea sp. NPDC004580
GCCTGGCCTGCCGCGCCCGCCAGTGGCGCGGCCCGGCCGAGCCCAGCCCGTCCACCATCGTCACCAGGTCGACGGCCAGCTCGGGCGGGTCGCCGTCGTCCACGGCCACCCCGGCCCAGTCGCACACCGCCCTGGTGATCACCTCGGCTGTCTCGTCGAACAGCACCACCCGCCGCCCCTCCCACGAGGCGACGGCCAGGTCCCACTCCGTGGTGACGTGCGCGACGAGCGCGGCCACGGCGGGCGCGCTGAACAGCGACGTGAACATCGCCTTGCGCGCCCGGTGGGCGGCCCCGTCGAGGCCGTGCACCGAGCCGTGGCCGAACAGCGTGCTCTTGACCGGCCCGGGAAGTGCGGTGCGCCGCTCCACGTTGCGTTCGTCGTAGAAGAAGCGGGCGGCGTCGGGCCCGCACAGCCCGGTGGCGCGCCGGCCGAGCAGCCGCGTGTGCACCACGTCGCCCGCCGCCCGCCTGCGGAGACCGGGGAGCCAGGCGTAGCCCTTGAGCAACAGCATCGAGGTCTGATCGACAACAGGCATGCGCCGTGCCTGCCCCGCCGGGCGGCCCGCAAACGGGTCAGCCGTCCACGGTCTCGGCGAGCGATCGGGGCCGCAGGTCGGTCCAGTGGGTCTCGATGTACTCCAGGCAGGCCGCGCGGGTCGTCTCGGGCAGCACGACCGTCCACCCGGCGGGCACCGCGGCGAACGACGGCCACAGCGAGTGCTGGTTCTCCGGGTTGACCAGGACCAGGAAACGGCCGTCCGCGTCGTCGAAGGGGTTGGTCATCGTGGATCCTCTCTATGCCGGTCACCTGGCGACGGCCAGGCGGTAGGTCTCGTCGCGGGTCAGCAGGTCACGGTGGGCGCCCTCGGCGGCGACGCTGCCGCCGTCCAGCACGAGGACGCGGTCGGCGGCGTCCAGCATGGCCGGGCTGCCGGTGATCACGATCGTGGTGCGGCCGCGGCGCAGCGCGGCCAGGTTGCGGGCGATGAGCTGCTCGGTGACCGCGTCCACGGCCGTGGTCGGGTCGTGCAGCACGAGGATGGCGGGGTCGGCGGCGAGCGCGCGGGCCAGCGACAGGCGCTGGCGCTGGCCGCCCGACAGGTTCGCGCCGCGGTCGCGTACGGGATGGTCGAGCCCCTCGGGGTGCAGCGCGACGACGTCGGTCAGCATCGACGCCTCGACCGCCGCCGCCAGGTCGCGGCCGGCGCCCGCCGGGTCGATGTTGCTGCGCAGGGTGCCCGCGAAGATCTCCGCGTCGTACGGGTTCACCAGCAGGTGCTCGCGGATCCCGCCGATCGACAGCTCCCGCGTGTCCCGGCCGCCGATCCGTACGACGCCCTCGTACGCGCCGGGCGGCACCCGCGCCGCCAGGATCGCGACGAGGTCGGCCGCCGCGCGCTGGTCGTAGGCGGCGATCGCGACGAACGCGCCCGCCGGCACGTGGAACTTCAGCCCGTCGAGCGCCCCGTGACGGACGCCGTCCACCTCCAGCTCGCCGGAGCCGGGCGGCAGGTCCGAGCCCGGCGTCATCACCGGCGGCGCGGCCAGCACCAGCGCCATCCGATCGGCCGAGGCCCGCGCGACCATCACGTACTTCGGCATCTCGGAGAACAGCTTGAGCGGCTCCATGATGAACTGCGCCAGCCCCACCGCCATCACGAGCTCCCCGATGGTGATGTCGCCGGCGAGCGCCAGCCAGCCCGCCGTCAGCGTCACGGCGGCGGCGAGGAGCGTGTTGAGCGCGAGCGCGGTGCCGGCGTACGCGCCACCGGCCGCCGCGACCGTGACCGCC
>NZ_JBEXLH010000141.1:0-1715 GCF_040609855.1 Nonomuraea sp. NPDC004580
CGACGGACGCGCAGGCGGTCGCCGCGGGGCGGCGCCTGGCCGGCCTGCTCGGGCACCAGGGGTGCGCGCGCATGCCGGAGACCGCGGGGACGGACTTCGCCGCGCTGCTGCCCGACAACCCCAGGCGCGCGTACGACGTGCATCCGCTGCTCGACGGCCTGCTGGACGAGCCGGGCGCCGAGCTGCACCCGCGCTGGGCCCCGAACGTGGTCACCGCGCTCGGCCGGCTCGGCGGGCGCACGGTCGGCGTGGTGGCCAACAACCCGATCCGGCTGGGCGGCTGCCTGGACGCCGCGTCAGCCGAGAAGGCCGCCAGGTTCGTGCGGATGTGCGACGCCTTCGGGGTGCCGCTGGTGGTCGTGGTGGACGTCCCCGGCTACCTGCCCGGCGTCAAGCAGGAGTGGGACGGCGTCGTCCGGCGTGGCGCGAAGCTGCTGCACGCCTTCGCCGAGGCCAGCGTCCCCCGGGTGACGCTGATGGTGGGCAAGGCGTACGGCGGGGCGTACATCGCGATGAACTCCCGCGCCCTGGGCGCCACCCGGGTCCTCGCCTGGCCGACGGCGCGGATGGCGGTCATGGGCGCCGTGTCGGCGGTGCGCATCCTGCACCGCCAGGCGCTCGCCGCCGCATCGGAGCAGGAGCGCCCGCTGCTCGAGGCGGCCCTGGCCGCCGAGCACGAGAAGGAGACCGGCAGCCTCGACGCGGCCGTGCGGCTCGGCGTGGTGGACGAGGTCATCGACCCGGCGAAGAGCCGCGAGGCCATCGCCAAGGTGATCGCCGAGGCCGCACCACGCCGGGGGCACCACGCCAACATCCCGCTCTAGCGGCCGGTGGGCGTCAGGGTGAAGAACCTGCCCTGCCACAGCAGGTGGAGCTCCTTGCGCAGGTCGTCGCTCACCCCGGCGTCGCCGGCCAGCGACTCCAGGGTCCGCTTCCCGTCCGCCGCCTCCAGCACCGTGAAGGCGGCGGGCGAGATCTCCGCGCGCGGCCCGTTCGTGTAGTCGAGGGAGATCTCGTGCACGACGTCGCGGTGCCCCGCCGGCGTGGTGCGGACCCGCTTGGCGAGCCTGGTCACCGGGCGGTGCCTGGGCACCAGGCCGTCGAGGCCCAGCCAGTGGCCCCACCGCCGCCTGATCAGGAAGTCCTCGATCACCAGGTAGTCCAGCTCGGTGGTGAGGAAGCAGGTCACGGCGTCATGCACGGTCTGCACGATCGGCTCGGCGTTGTTGTTGAACGAGGTGTTCAGCAGCACGGGGGTGCCGGTCAGCTCGCCGAAGCGCCGGACGAGCCGGTGGAAGCGCTCGTTCGCCTCCTGGGTGACGATCTGCAGCCGGGCGCTGCCGTCCACGTGGGTGACCGCGCCGAGCTCCGCCCTGCGTTCCTCGCGCACCTGGACGACGAACGACATGAAGTCGTAGTTGGCGCGGGTGGGCGGCAGCTCGAAGTAGGCGTCGGCGGCCTCCTCCGTCACCACCGGCGCGAACGGCCGGTAGCCCTCCCGCTTCTTCACCATCGAGTTGATGCGGTGCTTGTTCTCGCCCGGCCGGGCGTCGGCGAGGATGCTGCGGTTGCCGAGCGCCCGCGGCCCGAACTCGGAGCGGCCCTGCGCCCAGCCCAGCACGGCTGAAGACGGTGTCGCAGGCCCACCGTTCGCGCAGCGGCCGGACGTGGTCCCAGTGCTCCTTCTCCTCCATGCGTCCCCGGTTGCGGTCGAG
>NZ_JBEXLH010000142.1:0-1557 GCF_040609855.1 Nonomuraea sp. NPDC004580
GGGCTGAAAATCGGGAGTGGTTGCCCGCCGACGTCGTGTGTCCTTGGTCCGGTTGAGGCCGTGGGTTAGTCGGACGCCGGGAGCCGCGCCATGGGCCCTTCACTGTGCTTCGAGCACGCGGACTAGATTCGCTTCTTCCCTTGCGGCTCTTGCGGGCACACCGTGCAGGGTGCCGGCTGGCTGTGGCGGGAGGTGCGTGATGCTGGAGGAGACCAAAGAACGCGAGGAGATCATCGAACGGGTCGCGGCGCTGGATGTCGGCAAGGCCACGCTGATGTGCTGCGTGCGCGTTCCGGACGACAAGCGGCCCGGGCGCAGGTTGCAGGAGGTGCAGTCGTACTCGACCATGACCCGCTCGCTGCTGGGCCTGGCCGATCATCTGCGCGTGCTCGGGGTCACCCGGGTGGTCATGGAGGCCACCTCGGATTACTGGAAACCCGTCTTCTATCTGCTGGAGGCGGCTGGGCTCGAGACCTGGCTGGTCAATGCGCGCGATGTCAAACACCTGCCCGGGCGGCCCAAGACCGACCGGCTGGATGCGGTGTGGCTGTGCAAGGTCGCCGAACGTCAGATGCTGCGCCCAAGCTTCGTCCCACCGCCCGAGATCCGCCGCCTGCGCGATCTGACCCGCTACCGGGTCGATCTGATCGGCACCCGTACCGCGGAGATGCAACGCGTGGAGAAACTCCTGGAAGATGCGCAGATCAAGCTGTCGGTGGTGGCCTCGGACATCTTCGGCGTCTCCGGCCGGGCGATGATGGCCTCGCTGATCGCCGGGGAACGTAATCCCAAGGTGCTGGCGCAGATGGCCCGCTCCACCCTGCGCAAGAAGATCCCGCAGTTGGAGGAGGCCTTCACCGGGCACTTCACCGACCACCACGCCTTTCTGCTGCGCACCATGCTGCTGCGCATCGATCAGACCAGCCACGACCTGGCCACACTCGACGCCAAGATCGATGAGCTGATCGCCCCTTTCGCCCGGGCGGCGGTGGAGCGGCTGGATGAGATCCCCGGTATCGGATCCATCGCCGCCCGCGCGATCATCGCCGAGATCGGGCTGGACATGAGTCGCTTCCCCACCGCCGCGCATCTGGCCTCCTGGGCCCGTTTCGCGCCTGGAGTACGCGAGTCTGCGGGCAAGAGGAAAGGCCGCGCAGCGACCGGCCACGGCAACCGCTACCTGGCCCGTATTCTCGGCGAGGCCGCGGTGGTCGCCGGCAAGAGCGATACCTTCCTCGGCGAACGCTACCGACGCATCGCCCGCCGCCGCGGGTCCAAACGCGCCATCGTCGCCGTCGGCCGCTCCATTTTGACCATCGTCTGGCATCTGCTGTCCGATCCCGACGCCCATTTCATCGATCTCGGGGCCGACTTCTACGACCGCAGGCTCGGCCCCGAACGCAGGAAACGCAATCACATCCGCCAGCTCGAGGCTCTCGGTTATCGGGTCATCCTCGAACGGGCCTGATCCGGCCAGCTGGTTACCGACCCCGACCAGCCACAGCACGCCGGGGTCCGCTGCCGCCTGCCCACTAATTCTCCGATTTTCGGACTAGG
>NZ_JBEXLH010000143.1:0-1529 GCF_040609855.1 Nonomuraea sp. NPDC004580
GCCTCTCGTGTGGCGCCAGGGAAGTCAGGTCCCCATGCGAGTGGTGAGGGGGAGCGCGTCATTGCTCCCGAGCCATGGTAGGGGAATCTGGCCTCGAGACGTGTTGAAGAAGGTCTCTCGAGGTCTTTCTCGGGTTGAGGCAGGAAACCCTGGGTTCCCTCGACTTGTGCAGGTGACCTCAGGGGGCTTCTCATGGTGGCTCTGAGAAGCCAGGGAAACTGGAGGTGGGAGGGGCCTCTCGGGACTCCACTGGGCTTGGTGCATTGGAAGAGGGCCTCATCTCCAGTTGAGGCAGGAACCGCAGGGTACCTCTGATTTCAGACTCCGATCGCAGGGTCCCTGCAGACTGGGGACAGGAGAGTCAGGCCTCGTCTTGGGTTGAGGCATGGAACTCCGCTTGCCTCTCGAGATGTCCCCGGGGAGAGAGGCCGCTTGTCGAGCTGTATTTGGAACCTGGGGTTTTTTCCGAACGATGCACGGAAAAACTGCCCCTTCGTGTTGACTGCATTCACAGGGTGGAGTTCGGAGAGGTGTCCGGGCATCGGGTTCTTATCAAGAGGGGACCGGGAAATCGGGGTCCTACGGAATGTGGAACCACCCACGAGGCCACGTCTGGAATGTCTTCGTGAGACCGGCCTCATCCTGAGGTGCGACCGGAAGGTCGGGAACCCCTTCCAGACAAAGCAGGGGAGTCGACCCTCCTGTCCAGATCAGGAGGGGAGAAAGGGCTCAGAGGAGGGGGTGCCGGAAAACCTCGGTGTTCCTCTCGAGGGAGACCGGGATTTCGGGGAACTTTGTGGGTCGCATCAAGGGTGCCAAGTGCCCTTTCGACCTCCAATTCCTAACGTGGGACTTCTCCTGAGGCGCTGTAGCGGGAAAGGGCTTCATCTTGCGATGACGGGGGAGCCACGTGGTTTTTCTCGAGTTACGGCGGGATTCTCGAGTTACGACGGGGAATTCAGGCTGCCTCTTGTGTTGGCCCAGGCAAGTCCAATCTTCCATTCGAGTTGCGAAGGAAAGCTGGGGATTGCTCTCGAGTGACTGCAGGGCCAATAGACCTCATCTAGGCTTGTGTCCAGAAGCCAATGTTCCTCTCCAGGGGCGACAGGGATCTCGGGGTTGCATTCCAGACGCACCCGGGGAGACAGGCATTCATCTCGAGTGGAAGCAAAGAACCCCGCTCTGCTCTCGAATCGCGACGGGTATCTCTTGGAGCTCACTGGGTGGACTCAAGGGAGTCAAGCCTCCTGAGGCGTTTGGAGAGAGGTCGCGAGATTGGTCTCTAGGCCATGCAGGAGACGAAGGCCCTCATCTCTCGATGACGGGGGAATCTCGGGGTTGTTCTCGAGCGGCGGCCCCAGTGTGCGGTTTCTCACGAGGTACGACGGCGAGGTCAGTGAGCCTCTCGTGGGGCGCCAGGGAAGTCGGGTCTCCATGCGAGTGGCGAGGGGGAGCGCGTCATTGCTCCCGAGCCATGGTAGGGGAATCTGGCCTCGAGACGTGTTGAAGAAGGTCTCTCGAGGTCTTTC
>NZ_JBEXLH010000144.1:0-1505 GCF_040609855.1 Nonomuraea sp. NPDC004580
CTAGGACCCCTCTGAAGATGTTGCTGGCGTAATGGATCACGGGCTGACGGTCTGGCGATCAAGGTTTTGAGGTGAAGCAGCCCTGGGGTGTTGCTCGCTGGATGGCCTCAGCCGGTGGCCGGCTGTAGCGTCCAGGTGCCCTGAGTATGGGCGAGTCCGAGGTTGATCAGGCGGCGCAGGTTGAGGGCGGCTGCTCGTAGGTGGAGCCAGAGGTCGTTGCGCACCACGCCGCGGTAGCGGAGCTTGCGAGCGCGGCCGTCCGCGCCGATCAGCCAGGCGATGGAGCGTTCGACCATGGGGCGATGTTGCCGGTAGACGGCTTGCAGGCCGGGGTCGGTGGCCCATTGCCGGCGGGCCTGGCGTAACAGCGCGTCGTGGGGATGCAGCTGCAGGGAGCGGCCGTTCCTGCTGGTCGTGCAGCGCTCGCGCAGCGGGCAGGAGCGGCAGGCGACGCCGAAGGTCACCGACCGTGCCGCGGTGATGTGCCGTCTCACCCCGGCCGGGCAGATGACGGTGCCGCCGGCTTCGTCCACGGTGAAGTCGTCGATGGTGAAGCCGCCGGCGACGGCCGGGCGCAGCGGGGCGGGCTTGATGATGACGGTATGCCCGGCATCGAGCAGCGCGCGGCGGGCCTCGCCGGTGCCATAAGCCGTATCGCCCAGCACCTCGAACGCGGCCGGGCCGGTGGTTGAAGCAGCCGAGGGCCCGGCGGGTCCGGCGGGTCCGGCGGGTCCGGCGGGTCCGGCGGGTTCGCCGGCCAGCAGGTCCGCGCCGACGACCGCCTCGTGCTGGCCGGCTCCGCCGGCCATGGTCAGCCGGACGCCGGTGAACAGTCCGGTATCGGGTTCGATCACCACGTGCGCCTTGTAGCCGTCCTGGCGGTGGTGCACGGTCTTGTGCACGTGCCGGGCCTGGGTGTCGACGGTGGAGATGACGCGGTCGGGGGCGACCCTGCGGGCGATGCGCCAGCGTCCGTCGGTGCCGTCGGAGCCCTCGGCCGGCTCTACGTCCTGGCCGGCCACCAGCGCCAGCAGCGCCAGGGCCTGAGCCGCGTCGTCACCCAGTTCACCGGCGATCGCGGCGGCTTGGAAGGCCTCCACCACGGTGAGTGCGTCGTTGACCAGGCCGCTGACCAGTTCCTGGCGCGCGGTGGCGTCGTTCCAGGCGATCGCGGGCTTGCCCGGATCGGTGTAGTCGGTGGCCCGGCAACGTTCGGCGATCAGCCGGCCGGCGCCGGGCACCTGCCGGCCCACCCGCCGCATCGCCGTGATCAGCTGGGTAACGGTGTCCTGGGTCGCGACCGCGTCATCCAGCACCGCCGAATCCAGCACCCGCCGCGCCCGCGCCCGCAGCGCCCCGCTGGCCGCGGCCACCTGCCCGACCCGGCGGAAGATCCGGTCCGGATCACCCGACCGGCGCAGCCGCTGCCGGAAATACACCAGCAGCGACGGATCGAAGCCCCGGTCATGCAGGCCCAGCCCGCAGGCGGCCTTCCACCGCAGATC
>NZ_JBEXLH010000145.1:0-1322 GCF_040609855.1 Nonomuraea sp. NPDC004580
CTGACAGAGATGATGTAGGTGAGCACCTCCCGCCAGTCCTGACCCACCCTCTGACTGACCTCGGGTCTTCAACGGGATCTGTCGGTCTGAACGGGAGGTGCTCACCTGCACCCATCGGACGTGGCGTCGTGACCTCATAGGAGCCTGGCCAGAGGCCCCTTCTCTGTCTTGTCCGCCCTGCCCGGCCGGTGCGTGCCGCCCTGCCCACCGGTCAAGAACGACAGGACGACGATGCCCTCCATTACACCTGACACCATCGCGATCGACGAAGTCGCCGGTGGTGTCGACACCCACCAAGACACCCACACCGCCGCCGTGATCGACCACCTCGGCCGAGTGCTGGGCACCGAGCAGTTCTCCGCCGACACCACCGGCTACACCGCGCTGCTGACCTGGATGCGATCGTTCGGCCCCGTGACGGTCGTGGGCATCGAAGGAACCGGCGCCTACGGTGCCGGGCTGGCCCGTTACCTGCGCCGGCAGGGCATCCGCCTGACCGAGGTCGACCGGCCCGATCGCAAGACCCGCCGCTTGCAGGGCAAGTCCGACCCGATCGATGCGATCCAAGCGGCCAAGGCAGCGCTGGCCGGCGAACGCTCCGGCACGCCCAAGCAGCGCGACGGCCGGGTAGAAGCCCTGCGCTGCCTGCGGATCGCCCGTCGCTCGGCCGTCGACCAGCGCGCCAGTGCCCAACGCCAGATCAAGGCCCTGATCGTCACCGCCCCCGACGACCTGCGCACCCAGTTGCGCGGCCTGCCCGTCATCAAGCTCATCGCCACCTGCGCCACCCTGCGCCCCGACCCCGGCCACGCCCATGACCCAGCCACCGCGACAATGATCGCGCTGCGGTCCCTGGCCCGCCGCCACCAGCAGCTCACCACCGAGATCAACGACCTCGACGAACTGATCGAACCCCTCGTGGCCGCCATCAACCCCGGCCTTCTCGCCGTCCACGGAGTGGGACCCGACACCGCCGGCCAGCTCCTGGTCACCGCCGGCGAAAACCACGACCGGCTCGGCTCAGAAGCCGCCTTCGCCATGCTCTGCGGCGTCGCCCCGATCCCCGCATCCTCCGGCAAGACCCACCGGCACCGCCTCAACCGCGGCGGCGACCGCCAAGCCAACGCCGCCCTCTACCGCATCGCCCTCGTCCGCCTGCGCTGGGACCCACGAACCCGCGCCTACATGCAACGCCGCACCCAAGACGGCCTATCCAAGAAAGAGATCATCCGCTGCCTCAAACGCTACATCGCCCGCGAGCTCTACCAGATCATCACCAGAACCGATCATGAAACCAGCGCTTGACATCAATAGGAGCATCC
>NZ_JBEXLH010000146.1:0-1282 GCF_040609855.1 Nonomuraea sp. NPDC004580
GCCGTCAAGCCAGGCCGGCCGACATAGCCCCGCGCCAGCCCGGCGCCGGCGATGTAAAGCTCACCCGCCGCGCCCACCGGTACCGGCCGCAACCCGCTGTCGAGCACGTACAGGCGCGTGTTGGTCAGCGGCCGGCCGATCGGCGGAGCACCCTCCGTGTCCCCGTGCCAGGCCGCCGCATACACCGTCGCCTCTGCGAGGCCATAGATGTTGTCCACCTGTGCGCCCGGCAGCGCTTCCCTCACCGCGCGCATGACAGGGGCGTTCAGCCTCTCACCGGTCAGGACCACCCGGCTCGGTCGCGCCGTCGTCTCCGCCAGGACCTGCGCCAGCGCCGACGGCACCGCGCTGACCAGCGACACCTCCGCGCGATCGGCGAGGGCCGGCAGGTCATCGACGAGCTCGATGGCGCCGCCCGACACCAGCGGCGCGAAGATCTCGAAGACCGACACGTCGAAACTCAGCGACGTCGCCGCCAGCACCCGGGACAGATCGGTGAAGGTGCCCGTGGCCCAGTGCAGCAGATTGGCCAGCGAGCGGTGCTCGACCAGCACGCCCTTCGGGCGGCCCGTGGAGCCTGACGTGTAGATCATGTAAGCCGGGTGCTCCGGCCGCAGCCCCACCCTGCGAACCGGCCCCTCGGCACCGAGCAGATCGTTCAGGGTCAGCGCCGGGACAGGCAGCAAGGCCGCCGTCGTCGCCGACGCGAGCACCATCACAGGGCGGGCATCCTCAATGCGTTCGGCGGGGTGACTGACGTCGATCGGCAGGTAGGCGCCGCCCGCCTTGAGCACGCCGAACACGGCCACGATCAGGTCGATGCCGCGTTCGAGCGCCACCCCCACGATCGACTCCGGCCCCACCCCGCGCTCGACGAGCGCGTTCGCGAGCCGATCCGACCGAGCGTTCAGCTCCGCGTAGCTCACCTCGACGCCGTCACGCACCACGGCCACCGCGTCCGGCGTCCGTGCGGCCTGCGCCTCGAACAGGTCCACCACGGTCGCGTCCGGCACGGTCGCGGCGGTGTCGTTCCACTCCTCCAGCACGCGCCGTTCGTCCTCGTCCAGCACTCCCACCGCCGACAAGGGTGTTCCCGCGTCCGTCTCCAGGGCGTGCACCAGGTTGCCGACCGCCGTGCACAGCAGCTCGGCGACCAGCGCGGGGTCGATGGGCGCCACCGCGCCGATCACCAGGCCGAGGGTGCGGCCGTCGTCGTCCACGGCCACGGAGAGGGGGAAGTTGTCGCGCTGCTGGGAGAAGGTGATGGTGATGCCGTCGAAGG
>NZ_JBEXLH010000147.1:0-1235 GCF_040609855.1 Nonomuraea sp. NPDC004580
CCCGGCGCACCGGCGGCGGCCCGTCCGCGCTGACGGTGACGGCGTCCGGCTGCAACGCCCCGCTGATGGACGACCTGGTGCGCTCCTTCAACGACGGCGATCCCGCGGTGCCGGCGCAGGCGGTCGTGGGCAACGCCGCCGACCAGCTCGACCGGCTGCGCTCCGGCGCGGCCGATCTGGCGCTGCTGCGCGCCGCGCCCGACCCCGCCACCATGGACGGCGTGCTGCTGCTGCTCGACCAGGTGCACGTCATGCTGTCGGCGAACCACCGGCTGGCCGGGCGTTCTTCGCTCACCACGGCCGACCTGGCCGACGAGCCGGTGCTGCGCTGGCAGGGCGGCAACCTGCAGATGATGACGCCGGAGCTGTGGCCGGAGGGCTTCCCCGGTCGGCCTGGGCCCGAGGTGAGCGACGGGATGCAGCTGTTCGCGGTGGTCCGGCTGGGGCAGGCCGTCGTGCTGTGCCCGCCCTCGGCGCAGGGCTTCGACGAGCAGCCCGGCACCGTCACCCTGCCGCTGGCCGACAAGGAGCCGGTGCCGTTGCGGCTGGTCTGGCTGCGCGAGCACGCCCGGCTGCCGGCGGTGCGGGCGTTCGTCCGCCACAGCCGCGCGCGGGTCGCGGCTCAGCCGGTCGTCAGCGGGTAGGTGCTGGAGGGTGAGAGCCGTCCACGCCGCCGCCGCCGCCCATGTCCCGGCGCCGCCTGAGCAGGTGTTCGCGCTGATCACCGACTGGCCGCGGCATCCGGAGTGGATGTTCATGACGACCGCGCGGCGGGTGGGCGAGGACGGGCTGGAGGCGTACACCGGCCTGCGGCCGTTCGGGTTCCTCGACACGATGACGATCACGCACTGGCAGCCGCCGTTCCTGATGCGGGTCGATCACACCGGGCGGGTGGTGCGCGGGCGCGGCGCCATCCGGGTGCGGCCCGAAGGTGACGGCAGCCGGGTGGTGTGGGCGGAGGAGCTGCTGCTGCCGTTCGGGCCGCTCGGCGTGGCGGCCTGGCCGTTCATCCGGCCGCTGGTGAACGCCGTGGCCCGCCGCTCGCTGCGCAAGCTCGCGGCCCTGCTGCCCACCTCATAGCCGACCGCCCTGCTGCCCGCCTCGGCCGGCGCCGGACCATTCTCCGGTCGAGTTGCACATACTCTTTCGCCGTATATTGATAAATGTCGGGACGCGGCTCTTTCGTTACGATTGTCCGCATGGTAGGTCGGACGTCTCGCCCGTGGTCCCTTGGG
>NZ_JBEXLH010000148.1:0-1235 GCF_040609855.1 Nonomuraea sp. NPDC004580
GGGGATCCGGTAGTCGCGCACGGCCTCGACGACCTGCTCCGCCAGCGCGCGTTGCGCACGGCTCAGATACGTGTTCGCCCGGAACCACGCGTCGGGCCTGATCTCCCGGGCCGCCGCCGAGGCGTTCGACGTGCACGCCTGGCAGCTCGTCTGGGTCGTCACCGACTTCCTCTACCGGCAGGGCCACTGGGACGAGTGGCGCGCCACCCAGCGCACCGGGCTGGCCGCCGCCGAACGGCTCGGCGACGTACGCGCGCAGGCCATCGCGCACCGCGGCATCGCCATGGCCTGCTCGAACCTGGGCAGGCACGTGGAGGCGCAGCCGCACATCCGGCTCGCTCTCGACCTGTACGACCGGCTCGGCGACCGCGTCGGCCAGGCCCACACCCACGTCAACCTGTGCGCGCTGCTCTACCGGCAGGGCCAGTACGCCGAGGCGCTGCAGCACGGCACCCGGGCGCTGCGCCTCTACGTGGCCGCCGACGACCTCATCGGGCAGGCGATGGCGCTCAACACGACGGGCAACGTGCTCGTGGAGACCGGCGAGTACGAGCAGGCGCTGCGTTACTGCCGCCGGGCCGCCGCCCTGTACGAGCAGCTCGACGACCCCAACGACCAGGCGCTGACCTGGGACACCATCGGCCATGCCTACCACCGGGCGGGCCGGCACTCCGACGCGGTGGCGTACTACCGGCGGGCGGCCGCGGTGTTCGAGGAGCTGGACAGCCGCTCCTTCCTCGCCCAGACGCTCGTCAACCTGGGCGACGTCCACGCCACGGCCGGCGCACGGGAACAGGCCCGCAGCGCGTGGCGCCGCGCGCTCGACCTGCTGGCCGGGTCGGGCCGGCCCCAGGCGGACGCCGTACGCGAGAAACTCGCCGCCCTCCCCTGACCGCCGGAAGGGGCGCGGGTCTCAGGCGCGCTCACCCGCCGCACGCAGGTCCACGACGGCGGCGGCGAACGCCAGCGGGCCCGGCAGCAGCGGCACCAGCAGCGGGATCGCCCAGGCGAGCAGCACGGCCAGCAGCACCGCGCAGGCCAGCAGGAGCGTGCCGCGCGGGTCGCCGGCCGAGCGGTGCAGCGCCGCACGGAGCGACGGCCGGTACGGCGAGGCGACCGCCCGCAGCCCGACGGTCAGCGCCCCCAGGGCGAGCAGGGCCAGCGCGGGCGCCATGACGCCGGTGCCGTCGGTCAGCGGCACGCTGGTGGGCAGGAAGCGCAGCAGGAACCCCAGC
>NZ_JBEXLH010000149.1:0-1108 GCF_040609855.1 Nonomuraea sp. NPDC004580
GGCGAAGGTGAGAACTTAAGCGCCGGTAAACGGCGGTGGTAACTATAACCATCCTAAGGTAGCGAAATTCCTTGTCGGGTAAGTTCCGACCTGCACGAATGGCGTAACGACTTCCCCGCTGTCTCAACCGCAGACCCGGCGAAATTGCACTACGAGTAAAGATGCTCGTTTCGCGCAGCAGGACGGAAAGACCCCGGGACCTTCACTACAGCTTGACATTGGCGTTTGGAGCGTCTTGTGTAGGATAGGTGGGAGACTGGGAAGCTCGGACGCTAGTTCGGGTGGAGTCATTGGTGAAATACCACTCTGGTCGTTTTGAACGTCTAACTCTGGTCCGTGATCCGGATCGGGGACAGTGTCTGGTGGGTAGTTTAACTGGGGCGGTTGCCTCCTAAAGGGTAACGGAGGCGCCCAAAGGTTCCCTCAGCCTGGTTGGCAATCAGGTGTTGAGTGTAAGTGCACAAGGGAGCTTGACTGTGAGACTGACGGGTCGAGCAGGAGCGAAAGCTGGGACTAGTGATCCGGCATCGGCGTGTGGAAGCGGTGTCGCTCAACGGCTAAAAGGTACCCCGGGGATAACAGGCTGATCTTCCCCAAGAGTCCATATCGACGGGATGGTTTGGCACCTCGATGTCGGCTCGTCGCATCCTGGGGCTGGAGTAGGTCCCAAGGGTTGGGCTGTTCGCCCATTAAAGCGGTACGCGAGCTGGGTTTAGAACGTCGCGAGACAGTTCGGTCCCTATCCGCTGCGCGCGCAGGAGACTTGAAAGGGGCTGTCCCTAGTACGAGAGGACCGGGACGGACGAACCTCTGGTGTGCCAGTTGTACCGCCAGGTGCACGGCTGGTTGGCTACGTTCGGAAGGGATAACCGCTGAAAGCATCTAAGCGGGAAGCTCGCCTTGAGATGAGGTCTCCCACCACGAGAGTGGGTAAGGCTCCCGGTAGACGACCGGGTTGATAGGCCGGAGGTGGAAGCATGGTAACGTGTGGAGCTGACCGGTACTAATAGGCCGAGGACTTGACCACAAAGCAAACCCTCCTGTGGGAGGGTGTCTTGCTCGCGTCCACTAGGCAATTCTGAGACAGCAAACGGTTGCTGTTTCGTAG
>NZ_JBEXLH010000150.1:0-1100 GCF_040609855.1 Nonomuraea sp. NPDC004580
GCCCTCATGGGGCTGCGCCAGCTGTTCTTCCTCATCGGCGGGCTGCTGGACCGGCTGGTCTACCTCAGCACGACCAGAGCGCGGGCCTCGGCCAGCAGCACCCGCCCGGCCGGCGTGAGCCCGACGTCGCCCGGGGAGCGCACCAGCAGCTCGGCGCCGACCTCGCGCTCCAGCGCCCTGATCGCGCGCGACAGCGCGGGCTGCGTCATCAGCAGCCGCTCGGCGGCCCTGGTGAAGTTGCGTTCCTCGGCCACCGCGATGAAGTAGCGCAACTGCCGGATCTCCACATCACTCACCCGCGCAGTCTTTCATGTGCGGCTATGCCGCCGCGGCATCGCGGCCTGCCCGATAGGAACTTCCATCGCCGCACGCGGCCGGTGTTGTCTGGTCAAGGCGCGGGCCGCATCTTTTCCGGGCCCGCCGCTCTTCCTGCTCCCTTTCCTGAATGGATGACGCATGTCTACATATGTCCGCAAGGCGGTCGTGACCGCGGCGACCGGCGGCATCGGCCTGGAGACGGCCACCGCGCTGGCCGCGTCCGGCTTCGACGTCACGGTCGTCGGCCGTGACCCCGGGCGCGGCGCCGCCGCGGTGGCCCGCCTGGACGAGGCGGCGGGGCGTGCGGCGGGCCGGTTCCTGGCCGCCGACCTGTCCTCGCTGGAGGCCGCGCGCGCCCTTGCCGTCCAGCTCGCCGACGAGGGGCCGCTGCAGCTGCTGGTCAACAACGTGGGCGGCATGTGGAGCAGGCGCCGCGAGAGCGCCGACGGCATCGAGGCGAGCGTCGCGGTCAACCACCTGTCGCCGTACGTGCTGACCGAGGCTCTGCTGGACACCCTCAAGGCCGGCGCGCCGAGCAGGATCGTGAACGTGACCTCCTCGGCCATCATGGCGGCCGACCCCACCTACGAGGAGGCCGAGCCGCCCGGCCCCTACTACGGGATGGCCACCACCGGGCGGGCCAAGCTGGCCCACCTCGTGCACACCATGGACCTGGCCGCGCGGCTGCATCCGCACCGGGCTGCCCTACAAGGTGGTCGGGGGCGTGCGCTTCTACGAGCGCAAGGAGGTCAAGGACCTGCTGGCCTACCTGCGGGTGCTGG
>NZ_JBEXLH010000151.1:0-1037 GCF_040609855.1 Nonomuraea sp. NPDC004580
GGGGTGGAGCGGATGCTTGCCGAGCTCCAGCACGGCCTTCGCACAGGCATGTATCGTCCCGCGCCGTCCAGGCGTGTGGATATCCCGAAATCACACGGTGGCAGGCGTCCGCTGGGGATACCCCGGATTCGTGATCGCGTGGCTCAGCAGGCCGCCAGGCTGGTGCTGGAACCCATCTTTGAGGCGGATTTCCTTCCGTGTTCGTTCGGGTTCCGGCCGAAGCGGTCGGCGACGCAGGTGATGGAGCGGCTGCGTAAGGGCTTCATCGAGGGCTGTGTGTTCGTGGTGGAGTTCGACATCGCGGGCTTCTTCGACGAGATCGACCATGATCGGCTTCTCGTTGAGGTGGGCAGGCGGGTGTCGGATCGGCGGGTGCTCAAGCTGTTGCGGCAGTGGCTTCAGGCGGGTGTGATGGCGGAGGGGGAGTTCCGGCGGACGGTCGCGGGAACCCCGCAGGGCGGCGTGATTTCGCCCTTGATGTCCAATATCTACCTGCATGTTCTGGACGCCGAGCTGGCCAAGCGCGGTGTGGGCGAGTTGGTGCGGTACGCCGACGACGGAGTCGTGTTGTGTCGCAGCGCTGCCCAGGCCAGAGCGGCCCTGGGGGCGATCGGGGACATCCTCGCGTCGCTGGGGCTGAGGCTGCACCCGGATAAGACGAAGATCGTTGACCTCAGAGAGGGCCGGGAAGGACTCGACTTCCTCGGCTGCCACTTCAGAGCCCGCATGTCCGGGCGGCTGTGGGAACAGCGGCGGATCGTTCGCTACTACCTGCACCGCTGGCCCGGCCAGGTGGCGATGAAGAGACTCCGGTCCAAGGTCCGGGAGCGGACCGACCGCCGCCGGTCGGGAACGGATGTCCGTGACGTGATCGCGGATCTCAATCCGGTCCTGCGCGGCTGGGGCAGCTACTTCCGAACCGGGAACGCCGCCCGCAAGTTCCGCCAGATCGACAACTACGTGGTGTGGCGTCTGCGTCGCTTGATGATCAAGAAGCGGGGACGCAATCTGCGGGCCGGTCAGACGGCGCAATGGAC
>NZ_JBEXLH010000152.1:0-1033 GCF_040609855.1 Nonomuraea sp. NPDC004580
TAGGGAATGAAAACTAAACTATTGATAATAGTTAACCCGAATTGCTAGTTAATTTCATTGGAAAATAAATAAGTCGTGCTATCCTAATCTTAAACCACTAAGCATTAGAAAGCGCACGACTTATATGACTTATAATAGCACACTTCCAAAAGTTTTTGTTTATTTACTGACAACCATTGAGACGCTTTATCAAACGAGTGTTCCCCTTGAGGTTCAAAACCGAAAGGGTTCTGTTGCAAAGTTTTCCAAAAAATCTATTTTAGTGTAAAATTGAGAAAAAAGACAGAGAGGACAGAGTAATGAATCATTTTAAAGGCAAACAAAAGGCAAACAATTCAAAAAAGACGTCATTATTGTCGCTGTTGGTTATTACCTGCGTTACAATCTAAGCTATCGTGAAGTTCAGGAATTGTTATATGATCGTGGAATAAATGTTTGTCATACTACGATTTATCGTTGGGTGCAAGAGTACAGCAAAGTCCTCTATTATCTTTGGAAGAAGAAAAATAGACAATCCTTCTATTCATGGAAAATGGACGAAACCTATATCAAAATTAAGGGACGTTGGCATTATCTTTATCGTGCAATTGATGCGGACGGCTTAACCTTAGATATCTGGTTACGAAAGAAACGGGATACGCAAGCAGCCTATGCTTTCTTAAAACGACTCCATAAACAGTTTGGTGAGCCGAAAGCAATTGTGACCGATAAAGCACCTTCTCTTGGCTCCGCCTTTAGAAAGTTACAGAGTGTGGGTTTATATACTAAGACAGAGCACCGAACTGTGAAGTATCTTAACAATTTAATAGAACAAGACCATCGACCTATTAAACGACGGAATAAATTTTATCAAAGTCTCCGTACAGCCTCTTCCACGATTAAGGGCATGGAGACCATTCGAGGAATATATAAAAAGAACCGAAGAAATGGAACGCTCTTCGGCGATGTCGTCCACGCGCACGTTGTCGAGCCCGCGTTCGAGCGCCAGACGCAGCGCCGCCTCGCGCAGCGCCTGCCGGGTGGCCTGCTTCTT